>JAGQTO010000263.1 GCA_020439025.1 Mycobacterium sp.
CCGCCGGAGAACACCAGCTGGCTCATGATCGCCACCACCAGCAGCGGCATGATCTGCTCGTTGGATTTCGCCAGCGCCGATAGCAGCAGGCCCAGGTTGGCCGAGGCCACGCAGGTGGCGGCGATGGTCACGAACAACTCCAGCGACGGGTTTCCCAACGCCACCGCGCCCTGGGTCGGCGCACCCTTGCCCCAGATCACGATGGTCGTCACGATCGCCGACTGGGCCACCGCGAACACCGTGTACACGCAGACCTTCGCCAGCAGATAGGCGGTCGTGGACAACCCGACCGCCTGCTCACGCCGGAAGATCGGCCGCTCACCGATCAGGTCACGGATGGTCAGCGCGGTCCCCATGAAGATCGCCCCGACGTTGAGCAGCACCAGGATCTGACCCGGCTCGTTGGGCGCATCGCCCATCGGATCGGGCACCCCGAAGCCGGCAGTGCCGGGCACCGCCAGCGACAGCACGCCCATGATGAACGGCAGCAGCGCCAGGAAGATGAAATAGCCGCGATCGGAGACGATCAACCGGGTTTGCCGGCGCACGATCGTGGAGAACTGGCGCGCCAGGCTGGTGTGTGTCGGCTCACCGAGTGCGGACGGCTGTTCGGTCGGCGGCGCCGCCGGCGGCGGACCGCTGAGCGCCAGGTACCGGTCGTTGGCGCCCTGCGGATCCGCGGCCACCGTGCTGAAGATGTCGGCCCAGTTGGTAGTTCCCATCGCCGCGCCGATCGCGCTCGGCGGGCCGCAGAAGGCCGTCTTGCCGCCCGGCGCGAGCAGCAGCACCTGGTCGCACACGTCCAGGTAGGTCAGCGAGTGGGTGACCACCAGCACCACGCGCCCGGCGTCGGCCAGCTGGCGCAGCATGGTCATCACCTGACGGTCCAGCGCCGGATCCAGCCCCGAGGTCGGTTCGTCGAGGATCAGCAGCGACGGTCCGGTCAGCAGTTCCATTGCCACCGACGCCCGCTTGCGCTGGCCGCCGGAGAGCCGGTCGACGCGGGTGTCGGCGTGCGCGGTCATCTCCAATTCGGCCAGCACCTCTTTGACCACCTGCTGACGGTCCTCGGTCGTGGTGTCCGGCGGAAGCCGCAACTCGGCCGCGTACATCAGGGCCTGGTTGACGGTCAGTTGACCGTGCACCACATCGTCCTGGGGCACCATCCCGATCCGGGAGCGCAACGAGGCGTACTCGGCGTGGATGTTGTGGCCCTCGAAGCTGACCGTGCCCTTGGTGGGGTGGGTAAGGCCGGCGACCTGGCGGGCCAGGGTCGACTTGCCCGCGCCGGATGGTCCGATGACCGCGGTCAGCGTTCCGGGGCGTGCGGTGAAGGAGATGTTCTCCAGCAGCGTCTTGTTGCCCTCGATCGTCCAGGTGAGCCCGCGAACGTCCAGTCCGCCGGTTCCGGCGGCCGCCGCCGTCTCGGCCCGCCGCGTCAGCGTGGTGCCGTCGAAGACCAGGTCGACGTTGCCGATGGTGACCACATCGCCCGGATTGAGCAGGGCCGCGTCCACCCGGTTGCCGTTGACGAAGGTGCCGTTGATGGACCGGTTGTCGGCGAGCTTGGTTCCGCCCGCGGTCGGGATCAGGGTGGCGTGATGGCGCGAGGCCAGCACGTCGGGGATCACGATGTCGTTGTCGGTGGCTCGCCCGATGGTCAGCGATCCCGGTGGCGGCGGCGCCGACGACGAGCCCGGCCGGAGAATCTTGAGCATCGAGGTGGCCAGGTTCGACGTGCCGCCCGCGCGCGCCGCCGACGGCCCCATCTGGGTCGGGGCGTTCTCCGGTTCCCGGTAGACCGGGCGCGACGGTGGGGGAGGGGGCGGCGGGGGCGGGGCCGGTGCGGCGTGGGGGGGCGGCGGCGACTTTCGTGTGGGTCGGGGGGGGGCGGGCGGGGGGGG
>JAGQTO010000034.1:0-620 GCA_020439025.1 Mycobacterium sp.
GAAGTGTCGTTCGGCGTCGAGCACCGGCAGCGGCTTCTGCGCGGTCGCCCCGGAGTCCAGGTAGGCCAGCCGGCGCCCGCCGCGCATGACCCGGCTGAGGATCGGGAAATCGGCGCGGATCTTCTCAACGTCGACGCCTGCGTCGACCGATGCCGTCATGCCGGGGCCTGGGCGGCGGCGCCCGCGCGGGTGAACCGCACGTAGCCGTTCTCCTCCAGTTCGTCGGCCAACTCCGGGCCGCCCGACTCGACGATGCGGCCGTCGACGAAGACGTGGACGAACTGCGGGTGGATGTACCGCAGGATCCGGGTGTAGTGCGTGATCAGCAGGACGCCGGCGTGCTCGGTCTCCGCATAGCGGTTCACCCCTTCGCTGACCACCCGCAAGGCGTCGACGTCGAGCCCGGAATCAGTCTCGTCCAGGATGGCGATCTTCGGCTTCAGCAGACCCAGTTGGAGGATCTCGTGGCGCTTCTTCTCACCGCCGGAGAAGCCCTCGTTGACGCTGCGCTCGCCGAACTGCGGGTCGATCTCGAGGTCCGCCATAGCGGCCTTGACCTCCTTGACCCAGTGCCGCAATTTCGGTGCCTCGCCGCGGACCGCGGTGGCCGCGGTGCGCAG
>JAGQTO010000034.1:692-6482 GCA_020439025.1 Mycobacterium sp.
GCGCGCTCGTCGACGCTCATCTCCAGGACGTCCTCACCGTCGAGGGTGATCGACCCCGAGGTGACGTGGTATTTGGGATGCCCGGCGATGGCATAGGACAACGTCGACTTGCCGGATCCGTTGGGGCCCATGACGGCATGGGTCTCCCCTGATTTCACCGTCAGGTTCACGCCCTTGAGGATCTCCTTCTCTGAGCCGTCGGCGTTGGCGACCGCGACGTGCAGATCCTTGATCTCCAGCGTGGATGTGTTCTGGGTGCTCATGCGTCAGTTCTCGATTCGGTGAAGGCCAATTCTTTTTCGATGGCGTCGGTCAATCGGTCGCGGACCGCCGGAACGGCGATCTTGGAGATGATCTCCCCGAAGAAACCGCGAACCACCAGTCGGCGGGCCTGATCCTCGGGGATACCCCTGGCCTGCAGGTAGAACAGCTGCTCGTCATCGAAACGGCCGGTGGCACTGGCATGCCCGGCCCCGACGATCTCGCCGGTCTCGATCTCGAGGTTGGGCACCGAATCGGCGCGGGCGCCGTCGGTCAGCACCAGATTGCGGTTGACCTCGAAGGTGTCGGTACCGGTGGCTTCGGCGCGGATCAGTACGTCGCCCACCCAGACGGTGTGGGCGTCGGGGCCGGTGGCCGCCGGGTCGCCTTGCAACGCGCCCTTGTAGAGGACGTTGGAGCGGCAGTTGGGCTGGGCGTGGTCCACCAGCAACCGCGACTCAAGATGCTGGCCGGTGTCGGCGAAATACAGGCCGAGCAGCTCGGCGTCGCCGCCGGGGGCGTCGAACCGCACCGTGGCGGCCATCCGCACCACCTCTCCGCCCAGGGTCACCGCGACGTGACGCAGCACGGCGTCGCGGCCCAACCGAGCGTGCTGCGCGCTGACATGCACCATGTCGTCGGCCCAGTCGGCGATCCACACGACGGTGACGCGCGCACCGTCGTCGAGGACGAACTCAACGTTGTCCGCGTAGGTCCCGCTGCCGCGAAGGTCGATGACGAAGACCGCCTCGGCCAGGCGCCCGGCCCTGATCTGCAGGTGGCCGTAGGCAGTCCTGCCCGATCCGGGACCACTGACCGAGATATCCACCGGGTCACCGATCGCGGTTGCGTCGGCGACGGTGACGATCGTGGCCTGCTCGAACGCCGAGAACGCCTGGGCGGCAACGCGATCGGCGGGAACGCCGGCTTCCCCGAGGCGCCGGTCGCCACGGCCGACGGTCTCGACGCTCACACCGGGCCGCTCAGCGACGGTGACCGTCGCGTTTCCGGTCGCCGGCGCCGACCCGTCGTGCAGGCCGCGCAACCGCTTCAGCGGGGTGAACCGCCACAGCTCGTCGCGGCCGCCCGGCACCTCGAAGGCGTCGACGTCGAAGGAACTGAACTGCTCGCCTTTGTTAACGGAGATGGCGGACGAACCCTCCACCGCCTCGGTCAGATTCGTCATCAGCCGACCGCCCCTTCCATCTGCAGTTCGATCAGCCGGTTGAGTTCGAGGGCATATTCCATCGGCAACTCCTTGGCGATCGGCTCGACGAACCCGCGGACCACCATCGCCATCGCCTCGTCCTCGGTGAGCCCGCGGCTCATCAGGTAGAACATCTGGTCCTCGCTGACCTTCGAGACGGTGGCCTCGTGACCCATGGTGACGTCGTCCTCACGGATGTCGACGTAGGGATAGGTGTCGCTGCGGCTGACGGTGTCGACCAGCAGCGCATCGCATTTGACGCTGGACCGCGAGCCGTGGGCGCCCTTGTTGACCTGGACCAGGCCGCGGTAGGAGGCCCGGCCTCCGCCCCGGGCGACCGACTTGGACACGATATTGCTCGAGGTGTTCGGGGCCAGGTGCAGCATCTTGGCGCCGGTGTCCTGGTGCTGACCCTCGCCGGCGAAGGCGATCGAGAGCACCTCCCCCTTGGCGTGCTCGCCGGTCATCCACACCGCCGGATACTTCATGGTGACCTTGGAGCCGATGTTGCCGTCGATCCACTCCATCGTTGCGCCGGCCTCGGCACGGGCCCGCTTCGTGACCAGGTTGTAGACGTTGTTGGACCAGTTCTGGATGGTCGTGTACCGCACCCGCGCATGGGGTTTGACGATGATCTCGACCACCGCCGAATGCAGCGAGTCGCTCTTGTAGATGGGCGCGGTGCAGCCCTCGACGTAGTGCACGTAGGACCCCTCGTCGGCGATGATCAGGGTCCGCTCGAACTGGCCCATGTTCTCGGTGTTGATCCGGAAGTAGGCCTGCAACGGGATGTCGACATGCACGCCCGGCGGCACGTAGATGAACGAACCGCCGGACCACACCGCGGTGTTGAGCGCTGAGAACTTGTTGTCCCCGGCCGGGATCACGGTGCCGAAGTACTGCTTGAAGATCTCCGGGTGCTCTTTCAGTCCGGTATCGGTGTCGAGGAAGATAACCCCTTGTGCCTCAAGGTCTTCCCGAATCTGGTGGTACACAACTTCGCTCTCGTACTGGGCCGCTACACCCGCCACCAGCCGCTGCTTCTCGGCCTCTGGGATGCCCAGGCGGTCATACGTCCGCTTGATGTCCTCGGGCAGTTCCTCCCACGAGGTCGCCTGCTTCTCGGTGGACCGTACGAAATACTTGATGTTGTCGAAGTCGATGCCCGACAGCTCCGAGCCCCACCGGGGCATCGGCTTCTTGTCGAAGGTGCGGAGCGCCCGCAGGCGGACGTCGAGCATCCACTCCGGCTCGTCCTTCTTCGCCGAGATGTCGCGCACCACCGCCTCGGAAAGCCCGCGCTGCGCACTGGCCCCGGCGGTGTCGGAGTCGGCCCAGCCGTAGCCGTACCGGCCGAGCGAGGCGATGGTCTCCTCTTGGCTGAGCGGCTGGGCTTCTGGTGCGGTCGTCATGACGGCGCTCCTTGCTCGTTGTGGGTTGGCTCGTTGACGGGTGCGGGGTTCTTGGTGAGCGGGACATGGGTGGTGCAGGCACAGTCACCGTTGACGATCGATGCCAGCCGCTGCACGTGGGTGCCCAGGATGTCCGAGATGGCTTGCTTCTCGGCCTCACACAGCTCCGGGAACTCCTCGGCCACATGGGAAACCGGGCAGTGATGCTGGCAGATCTCGATCCCGCCCCGCGGCGCGCCCACCCGGGTCGCCGTGGTGGCGTAACCGGCCCGGGTCAGGGCGTCGGAGACCTGACCGGCGGCATCCTCGACCGCGCCCGGATCGGCAGAGTCGGCAGGCTCGACCACCTCCAGGATGCTGTCGATACGACGCCGGGCGAAGGCCCGGACCGCCTCATCACCGCCGATCTCGCGCAGCTGGCGCATGGCAGCCGAGGCAAGATCGTCATAGGCGTGCTCGAGTTTGGCCCGGCCGGCCGGGGTGAGCCGGTAACGCTTGGCAGGCCGCCCCCGGCCGGCCTGCTGCCAGGCCGCGGCCGGATTTGCCTCCGCGTCGCCGCCGTCGACCAGGGCGTCGAGGTGGCGGCGAACGCCGGCAGCGGAGATTCCCAGCCTGCGGCCGATCTCGGCGGCAGTGATCGAACCCGATTCCAGCAGCAATCTCACGATGGCGCGACGGGTGCGGCCCTCCTGCACCGAGACCGCCGAAGGCACCGGCGAGACCGGCGTCGGCGAGTCGTCCGGCAGGATTTTCACAACACTAGTGTGACGCAATTAAGAATCCGGGTCCAGTAAGGGTAGCCTCACCCGGTTCGGCTCCCGCCCTCGGCCGGATTGCTCCCGCCCTCGGCCGGATAGAGTGCTCTGGTGGCAGCCCGCCAACACTCCCTCAGCTTCTCAATCGCAAGCTGGCACGGCGACGAGCGGGCCGTGGGATCCCCGCTCAACGGCCTCGAGCTGCGTGCCATGCACCGCACCCGGCTCTTTGGGGCGACCGGAACCGTCCTGATGGCCATCGGAGCGCTGGGCGCCGGGGCCCGCCCGGTGGTGCAGGACCCCACCTTCGGGGTGCGCCTGCTCAACCTGCCGTCCAGAATTCAGACCGTCTCGCTGACGATGACGACGACCGGGGCGGTGATGATGGCGCTGGCCTGGCTGATGCTGGGCCGCTTCGCGCTCGGCCCGCGGCGGATGTCGCGCAGTCAGCTGGACCGCACCCTGCTGCTGTGGATGCTGCCTCTGCTGATCGCACCGCCGATGTACAGCAAGGACGTCTACTCCTATCTGGCGCAGAGCCAGATCACCCGGGTCGGTCTGGACCCCTACAAGGTGGGCCCCGCACCCGGACTCGGGCTCGACCACGTGTTCACCTCCTCGGTGCCCAGCCTGTGGCGCGAGACGCCGGCGCCCTACGGTCCGTTGTTCCTATGGATCGGCCGGGGCATCTCGGCCCTGACCGGAGAGAACGTCGTCGCCGCGGTGCTGGCCCACCGGCTGGTCGTGCTGATCGGGGTGGGCCTGATCGTCTGGGCCACCCCCCGCTTGGCGCGTCGCTGCGGCGTCGCCGAGGTCACCGCGCTGTGGCTGGGCGCGGCCAACCCGCTGCTGCTGATGCACCTGGTGGCCGGCATCCACAACGAGGCCCTGATGCTCGGGCTGATGCTGACCGGCACCGAAATGGCGCTGCGCGGCATCGACGACGCCCGGCCGATTCTCCCTCGGCCGCCGGCGTGGCCCCGATCGGCGGCCGAATGGCAGCAGTGGGCTCCGCTCGCGCTTGTGTTGAGCGGCACCGTATTGATCACGCTGTCCTCGCAGGTAAAACTTCCGGGCCTGCTGGCCCTCGGGTTCACGGCGATGGCCCTGGCCCATCGGTGGGGCGGCACGCTCAAGGCCTTCCTCGCGGCCGGCACCCTGATGGCATCGGTCTCGGTGGCGGTGATGGCCCTGGTCGGCTGGGCGAGTGGACTGGGCTTCGGCTGGTTGTTCACCCTGGGCACGGCGAATGTGGTGCGCAGCTGGATGTCGCCGCCGACGCTGCTGGCGCTGGCCACCGGGCAGGTGGGCATCCTGCTCGGCCTGGGCGACCACACCACCGCGGTGCTCTCGCTGACCCGCGCGATGGGCGTGCTCATCATCGCGGTCGTGGTGAGCTGGCTGCTGCTTTCGGTGCTGCGTGGGCGGCTGCACCCGGTCGGCGGGCTGGGGGTGGCCCTGGGCGCGACGGTGCTGCTGTTCCCGGTGGTCCAGCCGTGGTACCTGCTGTGGGCCATCATCCCGCTGGCGGCCTGGGCGACCCGTCCGAGATTCCGCATCGCGGCGATCGCGGGCACCCTGATCGTCGGGATCTTCGGGCCGACCGCCAACGGCGACCGCTTCACGCTGTTCCAGATCCTGGATGCGACGCTGGCCAGCGCCGTGATCGTGGTGCTGCTGATCGGGTTGACCTTCAACCGGTTGCCGTGGCGCCGCGTACCGGGAACCGACGAGCGCTATAGCGGCGAGGATGTCGACGCGCGCCCCGGCGACGGCCCATCACGGCAACCACCGGCGAGCGGCCCCGCACGCGACGCTTACGCTGAGTCCCCGTGAGTCCTGGCTCCCCCACCCCGGTGCGCTTGCGCGGGGTTTCGAAGCGGTACGGGTCAACCCTGGCGGTGTCCGACCTCGACCTCGACGTCGCGCGCAGCGAAGTGCTGGCCCTGCTCGGGCCGAACGGCGCCGGCAAGACGACGACGGTGGAGATGTGCGAGGGGTTCGTCCGGCCCGACGCGGGCACGATCGAGGTGCTCGGACTGGACCCGATCGCCGACAACGCCCGGGTCCGGGAGCGGATCGGCGTCATGCTCCAGGGCGGCGGCGGCTACCCCGCCGCCCGCGCCGGGGAGATGCTCAACCTGGTGGCCTCCTA
>JAGQTO010000264.1 GCA_020439025.1 Mycobacterium sp.
CTCACATCCCCTTGTCTGCCAGCGGGGACTTACCCCATGCTGTTTCGAACCGACCCGCTGTTGTGTCGCATTTGGCCGTCGTGGAGTGTCGCGCTGTAGTTGCAGAGTCGTGGAGGTGAGATGGACCCTTCCAGGCGTGCAGTTGAAATCGCCCCTTTCCATGCCCGCGGGACGCTGAAGGGCTTCGTCGTCTCGGGTCGCTGGCCGGACTCCACCAAGGAGTGGGCCCAGCTTCTGACCATGGCCGTCCGCGTCGCATCACTTCCCGGGTTGCTCTCGACCACCACCATTTTCGGGGTTCGGGAGGAATTGCCGGATAAACCCCAACCGGGCACCGTGGGCCTGGTTCTGGCGGAGGGCACCGTGGTGGGCGAGTCCGCGGTACCGCCCGGACACTTCGCCGAACGGCAGCCACCGGCCCTGCTGATGCTGCATCCCCCCTCGGAGACCACACCGTCCCTGCCCGAATGCTCGGGCGCCGCGTCCGGTTGCGTTTTGCTCCCGGGCTTGCCGCACCTCGGCCTGGAACACCGGGCCGCATGGGTGGAGGCCGAGGCCGATGGGACGGTCACCAACATGGTCAGCCGCGTCGGCGTCGACCCGATCAGCCACCCCGACACGGCGATTCTGGCCATGCTGCTGGCGGCCTAACAGCCGCCCGCGTCGCTTCCCGTGGTGAAACCTGAGCTGAACCTGAGCTCTGCCTGAGTAAATCCAGCAAATCGCGCTGCGGGCGGCGGCCCGTCAACTCGAGGTTGCTCGACAATGCCGATGGGCGGGCAGGCACCCCCCCGCCCGGAATGGCGCCCCAAGTCGACCATTGGCCTGAAATTCAGCCCTTTTGTGCAGGTCGGCAGGTGGAGAATGTCAGATGCGGCCCCGGTGCTGCGTATGCACAATCACGAATATGGCGCGGCGCTACTGGTGTTTCGGAGTTTGCACTTGGCTGTTCGGGGAACTACCGCTACATTAGTCAGCAAATACAGCGAGGGTTGTGACGGCGAATGCCGCATCTGGAGGTTATTGAATGAGTACAACGTTCGCAGCGCGACTCAACCGCCTGTTCGACACGGTGTACCCACCCGGTCGGGGCCCCCACACCTCAGCGGAAGTGATCGCCCACCTCAAAGCCGAGGGAATCACCATGTCGGCGCCGTACCTCTCGCAACTCCGTTCAGGCAATCGCACCAACCCGTCCGCGGCGACCATGACCGCGCTGGCCAACTTCTTCCGGATCAAGCCCGAATTCTTTACCGACGACGAGTACTACGAAAAACTGGACAAAGAACTGACCTGGCTGGCGAACATGCGCGATGAGGGCGTCCGGCGGATCGCCGCCCGTACCGTGGGCCTGTCACCGGAAGCCCAGCAGGACGTCGTGGAGAAGGTCGACGAATTGCGCCGGCGCGAGCACCTCGACGCCTGACCGCTAGTTCCCGCCGGTTTCGGCCGACAAACCGACCCCTTCCCCGGCGCGGCGATCGAGTGCGCGATACTGGCGCGCAATCTCCAGAATCCATTCCCGGTCTGAACAGTCCGCCGGCTGGCGAAGCCAGCGCCGCCCGGGAAAAGCCTCCACAGCACGTGCCGATCCGGCGCCGATCCACCCCGCGACAGCACGGGCCTGGTCGGCGGGCGCCATGCCGGCGGGCGGATCCTCCCCTTCGGCGTGGCCTCCGCCTTTGCGGCGGGCCTCGGCGCCTTCGAGGTAGAGCGCGTCGGAGATCAGCGAGAGCCGCTCAGCGACTCGGTAGACCAATGGCCCGCGGGGCCGCACGCCGATTCCGATGTCAGGATGTCGGCTTTCCATCTCCCGGCGCAACGGCTCGATGAGGCGCAGTTCACGACGGGCGCCGATCCAGTCCTCGACCGAAGGCAGCAGAGCACCCGCCGCAACGATCGCCATCGCGCACAGCAGCAGCGTGGCCGCCGTACCGACGCCGACCAGATACGCGGCGGCCTGGGTGCTCACCACGCGAATGAGGACGAACGCGCTGGCCGCGACGATGAGGGCGATACCAGCGGTGAAAAGGAACAGCGCCCGCCCACGGCGGCTTGAATTGGACAGCCGGAGACCGACCCAGGACACCAGCGTGAGGGCCAGCAGCACGTAGAGCAGGGGCACCAGCCAGTCCAGCGCTGTGTTAGGTGTGCCGAGGTTGCGGGACAGATACTCCGCAGGGGCCATCTCGGGCTGGCGTTCGCCGATCATGAACAACGCCAGGGTGAGTGCCGCGATCACGGCCGCCAGCACGTATTGAAAGATCGCGAGCCGCCGGGTCACCTCGGGTCTGCGGGTGGACGCGACCGAGGTGATCATGACGCAGCTTCCGGCCGCGGAGACGACCAGCGCCATCTGACTCAGGCCGACGGAGATGTTGGGCCAGCGAAGCGCAGTGTCCACCAGCAGGGTCAGCGGCGGCCAATTCAGCACCGCGACCAATGCCAGGCTGCCCAGCGCGACGATCATCGCGCTGCTGACCACCGACTGCTGATTGACCAAGGCCCAGCCGATCCGCAGCCCGGTTGCCATCCCCAACAGACCCGCGATGACCCAGACGATCAACCAAACGCCTCTCCGAGGCGAACCTGCGCGATCGAGGACCGGTCACTGCGCAGCCGGCCGAGCCGGTAGAGGAGCAGCGCCGCAAAGTCCTCGGCCTGCTGCTCGACATCCTCCCCGCCCGGCCCCATGCAGCCGGTGCGCTGGTTGAGCATGTATCGGATCAGATCGTCGCCGGCGAACTCGACCGATTCCCGGGCGGCCTCAGCCACCGGTATGCCGTCATGCCCGAGAACGAGATGACCGAGTTCGTGGGCCAGAGTCCGGTCCACGGTGGGCAGGCCGTCCTG
>JAGQTO010000035.1 GCA_020439025.1 Mycobacterium sp.
GCGTAGGCCATCGAGTTGTTGTAGCGCAGGATCGCGGTCAGTACCTGGGCCTGATTACGCAGGTTCAGTCCGCCGCTGCACAAGTAGCGGGCCGCCCCGAGGGCGGCGTCGAAGATATTCTGCGGATCGGCCTTGCCGTCGCCGTCGCCGTCGGAGGCGTATCGGGACCAGGTACCCGGTAGGAACTGCATGGGCCCCATGGCGCGGGCGTACACAGCCCGTCCGCCGACATTGCTCTGCACGATCACTTCGTTGCCGGGCAGGCTGCCGTCGAGTACTGGCCCGTAAATCGGCCGCACGGCGGTACCGCTGGCATCGGTGGCGCCGCCGTTGGCATGCGAGGACTCAATGCGACCGATACCGGCCAGCAGGGTCCAGCTCACGCCGCAGCCCGGCGTGGTGGCGGCCATGGTCTGCTCGGCCTTGCGGTAGGCCGTCAGCGCCATCGCCGGAATCCGCATCCCGCCCGGGGAACTGATCACGGCGGCCGGCGGGGCTGGCCCGAGAGCGGTGGCCGCGAATCGGAAGTCGGCTGGGCGTTTTGTCATCGCCACCACCGAGGCGCCCTCGGTGTGGGCCGGTTCGGCGACCGCCTGTGCGGTCATGTCATCGCCGGGGGTCGAAGTCCCGACACCGCCGGGAGCGGCCGCCACGGCGCCGGCCAGGACGACCGGCGTCAGCACGACGACACCGAACGCCGGTGCCCGCACCACCCGGTTGAGCCCGTGCCGTATCCGCACTTTTCCGTCCTCGCAGAGAGTTCCGACCTAGTAAACCTCGTCACCATACCCAAGCCGGTGACGCCGCGGATGCGCATTGGTCAGTTGTCGTCCCCCGAATTTCGTGATCCGCCGAATTTCTTGGGCTGACGTGGCGGGGAGTCCTTCTTGCGCGGCCGCGGTGCGGCCGGCTGCAGGGTCTCCAGAAGCTCGCGCACCTCCTCGAGTTCGCGGCGAAGGTAGTCGCGGGTCGCCACCTCGCCGACCGCCAGTCGTAGAGCGGCCAGCTCGCGGGCCAGGAACTCGGTGTCAGCCTTGGTCTGCTCGGCTCGGCGGCGGTCCTCCTCCAAGGAGACCTTGTCGCGGTTCTCCTGACGGTTCTGGGCGAGCAGGATCAGGGGTGCGGCGTAGGCGGCCTGTGTGGAGAACGCCAGGTTGAGCAGGATGAACGGGTAGGGATCCCAGCGCAGGCTCACCGCGAAGAGGTTCAGGGCGATCCAGACGATGACGATGACGGTCTGCCACACCAGATAGCGGCCGGTGCCCAGGAACCGGGCGACCGATTCGCTGGCCCGGCCGACCACCTCCGGGTCGAGGTTGAACGACGGCCGCCGCGAGGTGAGCGGGGTGTCCAGGCGCTGCCGAGGATCGCTCACCGCTGCGGCCCCCCGATCACGCTCGCGTCGGCGTCCTCGAAGGTCTCCCGCCAGTCGTGGGGCAGCAGGTGGTCGAGGACGTCGTCGACGGTGACCGCGCCGAGCAAATGTCCTTCGTTATCGACGACCGGCCCGCACACCAGGTTGTAGGCCGCGAAGTAGCGGGTCACCCCGCCCAGCGCGGAGTCCGGGTTCAGGCTGGGCAGGTCGCTGTCGACGATCCCGCTGACCAGGTTGGCCGGTGGTTCGCGCAGTAACGCCTGCAGGTGCACGCAGCCCAGGTAGCGGCCGGTCGGGGTGGCCGTGGGGGGACGCACGACGAACACCAGCGAGGCCAGCGCCGGGGTGAGGTCGGGATCGCGGACCCGGGCCAGGGCCTCGGCCACGGTGGTGTCCGGGGCCAGCACCACCGGATCGGAGGTCATCAGGCCGCCGGCGGTGTCCGGGGAGTGGCTGAGCAGCCGTCGCACCGACTCGGAGTCCTCCGGATCCATCCGCCTCAGCAGCGCCTCGGCTTCGGTGGGATTCATGACACCGAGCAGGTCGGCGGCGTCGTCGGGATCCATCGCCTCGAGCACGTCGGCGGCGCGTTCGCTGTCCAGTTGGCGCAACAGTTCGGTCTGATCGTCGGCCGAGAGCTCCTGCAGGATGTCGGCCAAGCGTTCGTCATCGAGGGCGGCGATCACCTCGGTGCGCCGCTTGGAGGGCAGATCGCGCAGCGCATCGGCCACCTCGATCGGGCGCTGACCCTCGAACTGGTGGAGCAATTGCGCCACCCCCTGGCCGGGCATCGCGAGTCCGGACGGGGTGAGTCCGGCGACGTTCTGCCACTCCACCACCGCGACGGCTCCGCGCCGCCCGAGCCGACGCTGGCTGCGCACCGCCACTCGGGTGACCACCCAGTCGCGGGTGCGGGTCTGCTCGATGCCCAGGTCGACCACCACCACGTCGATCCCGGCCAGCTGCTCCTGCTCGGGGTCGTTGACCCGCACCCGGGTGTCGAGCACCTGGCCCAGGACCAGGACCTCGCCTGGGCGCTGGTGAAAGCGCCGCAACGAGACGTTGCCGCTGGTCAGCGTGACGGCGTTGGGCTCGATCGCGGTGACGCGCAGGATCGGGACGAAGATCCGCCGCCGGGTGGGCAACTCGACGACCAGGCCGAGGACCCGCGGCTGCTGGCGCACGACGCTGATGCTGATCACGACGTCGCGAACCCGGCCGAGGGACTCGCCGTCGGGTCCGAGCACAACCATTCCGGCCAGTCGCGCCGCATATACCCTGTGGACCGACGCCATGACTACAAAGGGTAGGAGTCTGCGCGTGAATATCGGCTATCGACCCCGGAGAACCTGCCTGTCGGTTCCCGGCAGCAACCCCCGGATGATCGAGAAGGCCAAAGGGCTGCCCGCAGACCAGGTGTTCCTGGATCTCGAGGACGCGGTCGCGCCCGGGGCCAAGGCGGCGGCGCGAACCCGGGTCGGCGCCGCACTGGCCGGACCCGGCTGGTCTGGCCAGGTGCGCGGGGTGCGGGTCAACGACTGGACGACGCCGTGGACCCATACCGATGTGATCGAGGTGGTTGCGGCGGCCGGTGCGCATCTGGACGTGGTTGTCCTTCCCAAGGTCACCGAGGCCCGGCATGTACATGCTCTGGATCTGTTGCTGACCCAGCTGGAGCGCAGCCACGGCCTGCCGCTGGGTCGGATCGGGATCGACGCGCAGATCGAGGACGCCGGGGGACTGAGGAACATCGACGCGATCGCCGCAGCGCCACGGGTGCGGGCCTTGGTGCTCGGCCCGGCCGATCTGATGGCCAGTCTGAACATGCGCACCCTGGTTGTGGGCGAGCAGCCGCCGGGATACGACGTCGGCGACGCTTACCACCATGTGCTGATGACCATCCTCGTCGCCGCCCGGGCCCACGGCGTGGCGGCGATCGACGGGCCCTATCTGAAGGTGCGCGACGTTGAGGCGTTCCGGCGGGTGGCGGCACGCTCGGCGGCGCTGGGCTATGACGGCAAGTGGGTTTTGCATCCCGACCAGATCGCCGCCGGCAACGAGATTTTCGCGCCGAGCCAGCATGACTACGACCACGCCGAGCTGGTCCTGGAGGCCTATGAGTGGCACACCTCGGCGGCCGGCGGCGCACGCGGTGCGGTGATGCTGGGCGAGGAGATGATCGACGAGGCCAGCCGCAAGATGGCGTTGGTGGTGGCGGCCAAGGGCCGGGCGGCGGGGATGGCCCGGACGGCGGCGCCGTTCATCCCCCCGAAACAGCCGCAATAGGATCGGTGCGGCGAGTAGCTGTCAGCTAAGTCCTCACGCCGCCAGGCCTCCACGCATCCCGGGGAAGTTCGTGGCTCCGGGGAGGGACAGGTGCAGATGATGACTTCGTCGATTCGAGATGGTCTCGGCCGGGTCCGCCCCGTGGCGGTTGGAGTCGGCGCGGCGTTCGCGCCATGCTGTTCCGAGCGGCCCGGCTCCAGCGGATTCCGGATTTGAGGGCGGTCAAGCGGCGCCCTCGGTGCCCGCGGCGGCGGTGGATGTCTCGGTGCCGGCTGCGCCGATGAACGGCTCGGTGCCGGCGCAAGGCGGCAGTCTCGGCCTCGCTTCGGGGGCGAGCCCCACCGGATTCGGCACAACGATCTTCGACGTTTGAGCACCCCTTGTCGCGGGCTGTCGGGGCATCAGTTCCAGGCGAAGGTCATCCAGACGATGCTGATGAGCAGGGTCGCCACGCCGACCACGATGCCCGCTACGGCCAGGCCGTAGCCCTCTTGGCGGGTCCGCTTGATTTGGTTGATCGCGACCGCGCCCAACACGATTCCGACGACCGAACCGATGCAGCACAGCAGGCCCAGCACCGAGGCGACGATCGAGCCGATCGCAAGTTTGTTGGTCCCGCCCTGCGGGAAACCGGTGTAGCCCGGTGGATAGCTCTGCCAGCCCGGGTAGGGCGCACCGAACTCCGGCGGCGGCCGATAACCCGGCGGGGGGACTGCCCCGCCGTATTGCGAATAGACCGACGGCGGAAACTCGGGCGGGGGGTAGCCGGACGGGAAGTAGTCGACCGGGGGCGGAAACTCTGGCCTGGGCGGGCCCGGGGGCGGAAAACCACTGGGCTGTCCGTATCCGGGATAGCTCGGCGTCGCGGGGGACTCGTAGCCACCGTAGGCCGGAGCGTCTTCGATCGGCGTCGCTTCACGACCGTCCTCCGGCGGTTGCCAGCCCTCGTTCCCCGGCTTTTCGCCGGGGTCGCCGCCGCCAGCTGTCATGCTGATAAACCTAGCGTATGAGGTACCGGGGTGCCGGTGTCCGACCGATCGACTCGAGGAGAAGGCAGCAATCATGACCAGTCCCTTTCAGCCCGGTCAGAACCCCGGCGGGGTTCCCGGTGGCGGAGCGGGTTCGCCGCGCCGGGGACCACTGGGCCTGCCGACGCCGCCGAAAGGCTGGCCTGTCGGCTCCTACACCACCTACGCCGAGGCGCAGAAGGCCGTCGACTACCTGTCCGACAACCAGTTCCCGGTGCAACAGGTGACCATCGTCGGCGTCGACCTGATGCAGGTGGAGCGGGTCACCGGACGTCTGAACTGGCCCAAGGTGCTCGGCGGCGGCATGCTCACTGGCGCCTGGCTGGGTGTGTTCATCGGCCTGGTGCTGGGGTTCTTCAGCCCCAACCCGGGTCAATCGCTGCTCGTCGGTGTGATGGCCGGTGTGATCTTCGGTCTGATCACGTCGTCGATTCCCTACGCGATGTCCAAAGGCACAAGGGATTTCAGCTCGACGATGCAGTTGGTCGCGGGCCGCTACGACGTGCTGTGCGACCCGCAGAACGCCGAGCGTGCCCGGGACATGCTGTCCCGCCTGACGTTATAGCCCGCCCAAGTAAGCGGCACCCCTGTGCGAGCAGACGCGAACTCGCACGCTCGGGCCCTGATTCGTGCGACTTCGCGTCTGTTCGCCGGGGGCGTCCGGCGGCGGGTTAAGGTACGCGTCGTGGTGGCAGCGGCGCGGGTACGTCGGGTCGGCGCGGTGGTGGTGGCCGCGGCGACCGCGGCGTCGGTGATCTCTTCCTGCGGATCCGGCGGGGACAGCCGGGCGGTGAGCCTCTACACCCCGGCCAGTGAGACCGCGACCTTCACCGCGGTGGCCAAACGGTGCAACGAGCAACTCGGCGGCAAGTTCCGCATCCAGCAGTTCAGCCTGCCCAAGGGGGCCGATGACCAGCGACTGCAACTGGCCCGCCGGCTGACCGGCAACGACCACACGCTCGACATCATGGCCCTCGACGTGGTGTGGACCGCGGAGTTCGCCGAGGCTGGGTGGGCGCTGCCACTGTCCGACGACCCTGCGGGTCAGGCCGAGGCCGATGCCGTCGCCGACACCCTGCCGGGACCGCTGGAAACGGCCAAGTGGCAGGGCGAGCTGTACGCCGCGCCGGTGACCACCAACACCCAGATGCTCTGGTACCGGGCGGATCTGGTGAACCCACCGCCGACGACCTGGGATCAGATGGTCGCCGACGCCACCCGGCTCTACGCCGAGGGCGGGCCGAGCTGGATCGCGGTGCAGGCCAAGCAATACGAGGGTCTGGTGGTGTGGTTCAACACCCTGCTGGAAAGTGCCGGCGGGAGGGTGCTCTCGGAGGACGGCAAGACCGTCACCCTCGTCGACACCCCCGAACACCGGGCCGCCACCGTCAAGGCGCTGCAGATCATGAAGTCCGTCGCAACCGCTCCGGGCGCGGATCCGTCGGTCACCCAGACCGACGAGGGCACCGCCCGGCTCGCGCTCGAGCAGGGCAAGGCGGCCCTCGAGGTCAACTGGCCGTTCGTGTTCGCCTCCATGCTGGAGAACTCGGTCAAGGGCGGTGTGCCGTTCCTGCCGCTGCACCAGAAGCCGGAACTGGACGGCAGCCTCAACGAGGCCGACACCTTCTCACCGACCGACGAGCAGTTCCAGATCGCCTTCGACGCCAGCCGCGAGGTCTTCGGATTCGCCCCGTACCCGGGCGTGATCCCGGGACAACCGGCCCGGGTCACCCTCGGCGGGCTGAACCTCGCGGTTGCCTCGACGACGCGCAAACGTGCCGAGGCCTTTGAGGCGGTCCGCTGCATTCGCAGCGAGTCCAATCAGCGCTACACCTCGATTGAGGGCGGCCTTCCGGCGGTGCGGGCCTCGCTCTACGACGATCCGGACTTCCAGAAGAAATACCCGCAGTACGCGATCATCCGTGACCAACTGACCACCGCGGCGGTACGTCCGGCAACGCCCAACTACCAGGCGATGTCGACCCGGATCTCGGCCACGCTGGCGCCGGTGACCGGTATCGACCCCGAGCGCACCGCCGACGAACTGGCCGTCCAGGTGCAGAAGGCGATCGACGGCAAGGGGCTGATCCCGTGACCGTTCCGGGGGCCAACCGCACCGTGCTCACCAGCGACCGCCGCTCGCAGCGGCGGCTGGCCTATTGGCTGATCGCCCCGGCGGTCGTGCTGATGCTGGCCGTCACCGGCTACCCCATCATCTACGCGGTGTGGCTGAGCCTGCACCGCTACAACCTGGCCAGCCCGGCCGACACGGCGTTTATCGGTCTGGCCAATTACGCGACCATTCTCACCGACAAGTACTGGTGGACAGCCTTTTTCGTGACGCTGATCATCACGGTCATCTCAGTGGCCATCGAATTCGTCCTGGGCCTGGCGCTGGCGCTGGTGATGCACCGCACCATCTTCGGCCGGGGCGCGGTGCGCACAGCCATCCTGATCCCGTACGGGATTGTCACCGTCGCCGCCTCCTACAGCTGGTACTACGCATGGACGCCGGGCACCGGCTACCTGGCCAACCTGCTGCCCGACGGCACCGCGCCGCTGACCCAGCAGATCCCGTCGCTGGCCGTCATCATCGGGGCCGAGGTCTGGAAGACCACCCCGTTCATGGCGCTGCTGCTGCTGGCCGGACTCGCGCTGGTTCCCGACGACTTGCTCAAGGCCGCCGAAGTGGACGGCGCGGGGCCCTGGACCCGACTGACCCGCGTCATCCTGCCGCTGATCAAGCCGGCCATCCTGGTGGCGCTGCTGTTCCGGACGCTCGACGCCTTCCGCATCTTCGACAACATCTACGTGCTGACCGGCGGTTCCAACGACACCGCGTCGGTGTCGATCCTGGGCTACGACAACCTGTTCAAGGCCTTCAACCTCGGACTGGGTTCGGCCATCAGCGTGCTGGTGTTCCTCAGCGTCGCCGTCATCGCGTTCATCTACATCCGGCTGTTCGGGGCTTCCGCTCCCGGTGCTGAGGACGAGGTCCGTTGAAATGGCGGTGAACGCTCGCCGGGTCACCGGCTGGACGGTGATCAACACCTTGGTCCTGATCTACGCGCTGCTGCCGGTGCTGTGGATCCTGAGCCTCTCGCTCAAGCCGACCTCGATGGTCAAGGACGGCAAGCTGATTCCGTCGCGGATCACCCTGGAGAACTACCGCGACATCTTTCAGGGCGACGTGTTCTCCTCGGCGCTGATCAACTCGATTGGCATCGGTCTGATCACCACCGTGATCGCGGTGATCGTCGGCGGTATGGCCGCCTATGCCGTGGCCCGCCTGCAATTCCGCGGCAAGCGGCTGCTCATCGGGATCGCGCTGCTGATCGCGATGTTCCCCCAGATCTCCCTGGTCACACCGCTGTTCAACATCGAACGCAAGATCGGACTGTTCAACACCTGGCCGGGTTTGATCATCCCTTACATCACCTTCGCGCTGCCGCTGGCGATCTACACCCTCTCGGCGTTCTTCCGCGAGATTCCCTGGGACCTGGAGAAGGCCGCGAAGATGGACGGCGCGACCCCCTGGCAGGCGTTCCGGCGGGTGATTGCTCCGCTGGCCACGCCGGGCATCGTCACCGCGGCGATTCTGGTCTTCATCTTCGCCTGGAATGACCTGCTGCTGGCGCTGTCGCTGACCGCCACCAAGGCCGCGATCACCGCGCCGGTGGCAATCGCGAACTTCACCGGAAGTTCGCAGTTCGAGGAGCCGACCGGGTCGATCGCGGCGGGAGCGATGGTGATCACCATCCCGATCATCGTGTTCGTTCTCATCTTCCAACGACGGATCGTCGCCGGGTTGACCTCCGGCGCGGTGAAGGGGTAGCGGGTTCTATGGCCGAAATCGTGCTGGATCGGGTGACCAAGCGCTACCCCGATGGCGCCACCCCGGTGAAGGACCTGAGCCTGACCATCGCCGACGGCGAGTTCGTCATCCTGGTCGGACCGTCGGGGTGCGGGAAGTCCACAACGCTGAACATGATCGCCGGCCTGGAGGACATCACCTCGGGCGAGTTGCGCATCGGTGGCCAGCGGGTCAACGAGAAGGCGCCACGGGACCGCGACATCGCCATGGTGTTCCAGTCCTATGCGCTCTACCCGCACATGACGGTGCGGCAGAACATCGCCTTCCCGCTCACCCTGGCGAAACTGTCCAAGCCGGAGATCGAGGCGAAGGTTGCCGAGACCGCCAAGATCCTCGACCTGACCGGCCTGCTCGACCGCAAACCGGCGCAGCTATCCGGTGGCCAGCGCCAGCGGGTCGCGATGGGCCGGGCGATCGTCCGCAAGCCCAAGGCGTTCCTGATGGACGAACCACTGTCCAACCTCGACGCCAAACTGCGGGTGCAGATGCGCGCTGAGATCGCCGGACTGCAGAACCGGCTGGGCACTACCACCGTCTACGTCACCCACGACCAGACCGAGGCCATGACGCTGGGGGACCGGGTGGTGGTGCTGCGGGCCGGCGAAGCCCAGCAGATCGGCACCCCCGACGAGTTGTACAACTCCCCGTCCAACCTGTTCGTCGCCGGTTTCATCGGATCGCCGGCAATGAACTTCTTCCCCGCGACTCCCGCCGAGGGTGGACTGCGCTTGCCGTTCGGTCAGGCGCGCATCACCGACGCGACGCGCAACGCGCTGGCCCGCCATGCCCGGCCCGCCAACATCATCGTCGGGGTGCGTCCGGAGAACTTCGAGGACGCCGCGCTCATCGACGCCGAGGAGAGGGCCCGCTCGCTGATCTTCGAGGTGCGGGCCGATCTGGTCGAATCGCTCGGCGCCGACAAGTACGTGTATTTCTCCACCGGTGGCGCCGGGGCCCAGGCGGCCCAGCTCGCTGAACTCGCCGCCGATTCGGCTGTCGGTGGGAGCCGCTACGTGGCACGGGTGTCCGCGGATTCGAGGGTCACAACGGGACAGGAAGTCGAACTGGCACTGGACACGAGCAAGCTGCACGTCTTCGACGCCGACTCCGGGACCAACCTCACCGCGTGAGCTCTCCGCTGGATCTGGTCGGTGCCCACCTGCGCACCCACTTCGTTGCTGCGGGAATCGAATCCGAACCCGAGGTCGCCAGCGTCACCTTCCTGGGTGTGGAGCGCATCGACGTGGTGCGCTTCGGTCCCGACTCGCGGGCCGGACTCGAAGGGGCGTATCACCATGTCTCGCTGGGCTGTTCGCGCTATCCGATGACCGATTCCGGCGCGGGGGTCGCGGACCCGGTGCGCGGGCCGCGGGCGGAGATCGTGCTCAGTCTGCGGGGCAGCACGCCGACCACGGGTCTGGCCCGCAGCGTGGCCGTCCTGGCGGCCACCCCGGCGGTCGACGGTGTGGTGCTGGCGCCCGATGCGCTCATCGACCTGTCCGGCCGGCTGTGGACCGGGGCGCCGTTCACCGCCGTGCTGCTCGGCGAGTCCGAGGTCGCCGATCTGGCACTGGACCCGCCGGCCGACCCGGTGCGGTTCCTTTCGGCGGTGCCCATCACTCCGACCGAGGCGGCCTGGGTCCGCCTCAAGGGCGCCGAGGCGATGCGTCAGGCCTGGGCCGATGACGGGGTGGACGTGCTCGATGCGGGGCGGCGGGCGTCGTCACCCGGCTAGCAAGTCGTGGTCAGGACGCTCTTGAGCTGGCTGCAGCGACGGGCCTGGGTGAGTGTCGTTGAGGGCACAACATTGCTGACGGAGCCACATTGAGCGCGCATTCCTCCGACTGGACAAGCCGAGCGCGAATCACAGGCGTTCGTCACAGCCAGTGGTTGCGGCGGAATGTTCGGTAGAGGAACCCGCAAATCGTCACCATCAACAGCAGCACCGCCGGATAACCCCACTGCCAACCGAGCTCCGGCATGTTTTCGAAGTTCATCCCGTAGATCCCCGCAATCGCGGTCGGTACCGCCGCCATGGCGGCCCAGGCCGAGATCTTGCGCATGTCCTGGTTTTGCTGCATCCCGACTTTTGCCAGGGCGGCCTGTACGAGCGAGGACAGCATCTCGTCGTACTCGGCGATCTGCTCGGCCGCGACGATCTGGTGGTCCAGCACGTCGCGCAGCCGGCGCCGGACTTCCTTGGACAGCAGGTCCTGGTTGGCGCTGTTGAGCCACTCGATGTCGTCGGTCAGTGGCGAGACTGCCCGGCGCAGCTCCACCACCTCGCGTTTGATCAGGTAGATCGGCTCGATGGCGGTCTTGTGGGCGGGGGAGAAGGTGTTCTCCTCGATGGTGTCGACGTCGACTTCCATCGCGCCGGTGACCCAACGGTAGGTGTCGACAATGTGGTCGGTGATCGCGTGCATGACCCCGTAGGGCCCGAGTGCCAGGGCGTTGGGATCCGCCTCGAGTTTCTTGCGCAGCTTGGCCAGGCCGGTGTGCTCGCCGTGGCGCACCGTGATGACAAAGTCGGCCCCGACGAACATCATGATCTCGCCGGTCTCCACGATCTCCCGGGCGAGCTCCACGGACTCGTGCGGCACGTAATTGACGGTCTTGAGGACCATGAAGAGCGTGTCGTCATAGCGCTCGGCCTTGGGGCGCTGATGGGCGTGAACCGCGTCCTCAACCGCCAGCGGGTGCAGTTCGAAAACGCCGGCGATCGACTGCATCTGCTGATCGTCGGGCTCGTGCAGGCCGATCCAGACGAACGGCTTCGCGCCGTCTCGCTCCAGTTCGCGCACCCGCTCCAGTGCCGCGGCGGGGCCGTAGTCTCCTTCCAGCCTTGCGCCGTCACAGTAGACCGCGCAGTCGACCACGACGTTCGACGCGGGAGGTGCCGCCGAATCCGGCTCGGCCTCGGCCTCCGGATTGTGGATGAGGTTCACCTCGAGCAGGATCGGCGGGCGAGGCTGGAACTGCGGCATTCTTCGACTCCCTTGCACGTCGCCGTACAGACCCGTGCGAAATGGTACGCGGTGACCATGCGCCATCAGGCCCGATGAGGCAGCCCTGATGGGGTGGCGAGTACCCTGTCGCCGTGTCTGAAACGGTGCCTGCCCCTAATCTCGTCATCGACGACGAGGAGATTTTCGCCGCCCATCAGGGCGGCAAGCTGTCCGTGGAGTTGAAGGCCCCGCTCGACACCCAGCGCGCCCTGTCGATTGCCTACACCCCCGGGGTGGCCAAGGTCAGCCGCGCGATCGCCGCCGATCGGACGCTGGCGGCCCGCTACACCTGGGCGCACCGTCTGGTGGCCGTGGTCAGCGACGGCAGTGCGGTGCTCGGACTGGGCGATATCGGCCCGTCGGCCTCGCTGCCGGTGATGGAGGGTAAGTCGGCACTGTTCAAGACGTTCGCCGGGCTGGACTCGATCCCGATCGTCGTGGACACCAAGGATCCCGACGAGATCGTCGACCTCCTGGTGAAGCTGCGCCCGACCTTCGGTGCGGTCAACCTGGAGGACATCTCGGCCCCGCGCTGTTTCGAGATCGAACGTCGGGTCATCGAGGCGCTGGACTGCCCGGTCATGCACGACGATCAGCACGGCACTGCGATCGTGGTGCTCGCCGCACTGCTGGGCGCGACGGCGGTGCTGGAGCGCAAGATGAGCTCGCTGAAGATGGTCATCTCCGGCGCGGGCGCCGCCGGTGTGGCATGTGCCAACATCCTGTTGCAGGCCGGCCTGAGCGACATCACCGTGGTGGACTCCCGCGGCATCGTGCACACCGGCCGCGACGACCTCAACGAGGTCAAGGCCGAGCTGGCGACCCGGACCAACCCGGACGGTCGGACAGGTGGGGTGGCCGAGGCGCTCCGGGACGCCGATGTGTTCCTCGGGGTCTCCGCCGGCAAGGTGCCCGAGGAGATCATCGCCACCATGGCGCCCAACAGCATCGTCTTCGCTTGCTCCAATCCGGACCCGGAGATCCATCCCGACATCGCCAGGCGTCACGCCGCCATCGTCGCCACCGGGCGGAGCGACTTCCCGAACCAGATCAACAACGTGCTCGCCTTTCCCGGAGTGTTCCGCGGTGCTCTCGACGCCGGCGCCCGGCGCATCACCGAGCAGATGAAGGTGGCTGCGGCCGAGGCGATCTTCTCGGTCGTGGGCGACGAACTCGACGCCGACCACATCGTGCCCAGCCCACTGGACCCGCGGGTCGGTCCCGCGGTCGCCGCCGCGGTGGCCGCCGCCGCCGAGGTCTGAGGCGGGGCGATGATCCGTTCGCTGCTACTGCTGGGCGCGGTGGCAGCGACGGTGGCCGCGTGTGCGGGGCCCGGACCGGGACCGTCGATGACCGTGTCGGCCGCAGCCGACCCGGAAAACGCCCTGCTGGCATATGTCTATGCCGCGGGCCTGCGTTACTACGGAACCAACGCCCGGGTGGAGCAATCCGATGATCCGCTGGAGGCGCTGGACACCGGGGCCGCCGGCGTCGCGGCCGGGTTCACCGGCCGGTTGCTGGAACGGTTCGACCCCGGGTCGGCGGCACGATCCGCCGAGGGGGTCTACCGCGCCATGATCGGCGCGCTTCCCGAAGGTATCGCGGCCGGCGACTACGCCCCCGCGGCCGAGGACAAGCCGGCACTGGCGGTCACCGAGGCAACGGCCCGCCAATGGGACAGCCGTGACCTGTCGGCGCTGGTGGAGCGCTGCGCCCGCGTCAGCGTCGGCGCCGCCACCGGAAGCATGACACCTGATGCCGTTGGGCAATGCGCCCTGGCCCCGGCGCGCGAACTCGGCACCGAGTCGATGGTGTTCGACGCGCTGCTCGCGGGCAAGGTGACCGCAGTCTGGACCACCACGGCCAGCACCGCGGTTCCGGACGACGTCGTCGTTCTGGTCGACCGCAAGCCGGCACTCATTCCGGCGGAGAACGTCGTCGCCCTCTACCGGCGCAACGAACTCGATCAGATGCAGTTGCGGGCGATCAACGAGATAGCCGGCGTGCTCGACACCGCGGCGCTGACCGGCATGCTGCGTTCGGTGCGGTCCGGCGCCGACCCGGAGTCGGTGGCCGAGCAGTGGCTGGCGGAGAACCCGCTGGGCCGCTAGCGCGTCGGCGGGATGATCCGGCTCGACAGCGCGGTCAGGATTCTCTGGTACCCCGACCCGGTGACGCGGACCACCGCGTCGAGGATCTTCGCGTCGGCGCCGACCAGGACGCGGGCCCGGTTCTTGGCCACCCCCTCGAGGATGATCCGGGCGGCCCGCTCGGGCGAGGTTCGGGCCATGGTGTCGAACCGCTCGGCCAATGAGGCGTGGTCGAGGCCCTCGGCCACGGTCGCGTTGCGGGCGATCGCCGTCTTGATGCCACCCGGGTGAACGGTGGTCACCTTGACCGGGTGCTTGGCCAACGCCATCTCCATGCGCAGCGCCTCGGTGAAGCCACGGACGGCGAACTTCGCCGAGTTGTAGGCCGCCTGGCCGGGGACGGCGAAGAGCCCGAACACGCTGGAGATGTTGATGACGTGGCCGTCACCGGAGGCGATCAGGTGCGGCAGGAACGCTTTCGTGCCGTTGACCACGCCCCAGTAGTCCACGTCCATCACGCGTTCGATGTCCTTGAAGTGCGACACCTCGACGTCGCCGCTGTAGGCGATGCCGGCGTTGTTGTAGATCTGATTCACCTTGCCGAAGTGCTCGGCGACCTCATCGGCGTAGAGCAGGAACGCCTCCCGTTCGGTGACGTCGAGGCGATCGGCCTTGAGCTTCGCGCCGATCGCGGCCAGCCGGTCCTCGGTGTTCTTCAGGCCCTCGGTGTCGACGTCGCTGATCGCCACCGATGCACCGGAGCGGCCAAGTTCGATCGCCAGGGCCTGGCCGATACCCGAACCGGCTCCGGTCACCACGGCGACTTTGCCGGCGAATCCCTGCATGGGCGCTCCTTTTGACGGGTGTCGAGTTACTGCGAGGGTAACAGCGGCCCATCGGATGCGTAACGGTGCGAAGTCGTCCTACGATGCAGTTGTTATGAAGTTGCGTCGCATGTCAGGTTCGCTACTACTCGCCGCGGGTCTCCTCGGCGGTGTGTTCGCCGCGCCCGCCCAGGCTGAGCCGACGGGCAGCGTCGACGACTTCCTGTCCACCCTGGACGGCCTGGGTATCACCGGGATCACCCCCGGCGATGCGATGGCCCTGGGTCAGTCGGTGTGCCCGCTGCTGGCCGAGCGCGGCCAGAACACCGCCGACATTGTCGGGAAGGTCTCCGACACGATCGGACAGCCGCTGGGCGCCGCCCCCGCGTTCACCGGGATGGCGATCTCGTTCCTGTGCCCGCGGGCGGTTGACAACGTCCTCAACGGGCGGCAGTTGTTCCCGCTGTTCGGGGGCTGAGCGCGCTTTCCGCGTTCACGGTGTACCACCTGGGCCTTCGGTGGCACACTGGGATTCATGCCGACAATACGACCTCGTTATCAGGTGACCGAGACGCCGGAGGTTGCCCGAGCGCTGGACCGGGCGGCCAAGCGATGGCCCGGGGAGCCCCGTTCGAGGCTGCTGGTGCGACTGGTGGAGGTGGGAGGCGGGCTTCTCGAGAATGAGGAATCCGCCCGCGAACTGAGCCACCGAGCCGCGGTGCTGGCCAGCGCGGGCCGATACCCCGAGGCTTTCGGGGACGGCTACCTGGACGAGTTGAGAACGGACTGGCCCACGTGATCGCGGTGGACGCGAGCGTCCTCATCGCGCACCTCAATCCCGTCGATCCGCACCATCGGGCGGCCACCGAACTCCTGTTGGCCGGCACGCCGGGACAGATGCTCGTTCACTCGATCACGCTCGCGGAAGTCCTCGTCGGCGGCGTCCGGATCGGACAAGGGGTCTCCATGCGAGACGATCTCTTTGACGCTGGCGTCAGGGTCGCACCGCATGACGATGACGAGCCGCTTCGCCTCGCCGAGCTTCGCGTGAGCACAGGTCTGAAGCTGCCCGACTGCTGCGTTCTCGATGTCGCGCTTCGTCACCGGGCAGCCCTGGCAACGTTCGACAATGCCCTTTCCTCCGAGGCGGCGAAGCGTGGTGTTCCCGTCGCCTAGACCGGGTCGTAGAGGGCCAGCAGCTGCCCGCCCTCGACCAGTCCGGCGTTCTGCGGGTAGTGCGCCATCACGGTGAGCAGGAACCAGCCCGGGCCGAGCACGGCGGAGGCGTCGACGATCCCGGAGGACTCCTCATTGGTGGTGAACGGGGCGGTCGCGGCGATCCCGATATCGCCAAACCGTGTCGGATCGTGTCCTGCCACCAGGGTCAACGTGTCGGTGCCGATGTCGTAGCGCCAGATCTTGGCGTTGTGGTCCGCCCCGCCGGTGTCCTCCTGGATCAGGATTCGGCCGGCTTGATCGATGGTGATGTTGTCGAACATGTTCACCTTCTGGCCGTCGACGGTGTCGCCGTCGACCAGCAGGTCGATGGTCCCGCCCAGGTCTGGGTCGGTGATATCGGCGAAGTTCAGCCGCCACAGCCGGCTGTTACCCACCTGGGAGCCCACCCCGTCGGAGGCCGTGTCGAGTCGATCGGTGGTGACGAAGTAGTACTCGTTGGGGTTGAGCGGATTCCACGCCCCGTCTTCGGGCCGGGAGAAGGCCGTTGAGGCCACCTCGCTCAGCGTGAACGGTGTGCCGCTGGTGATGGCGGTGGCCCGCGTCGATGAATCGGTGATCTCGACCGGGTTGCCGGTGACGCTCACGAACTTCAGGACGCCATTGGTCAGGCCGGCCCTGTCGGCCTCCGAGCCGGTGTTCTGCTTGGTGCCGACGTAGACGGCCAACGAGCGCGTCATGATGCCGCTGCCGCCGTCGTTGTTGCCGATGACGATGGTTTTGTCCTGGGCGAAGGGGCTGGCCAGCAGGTTCTCCCAGCCGGCCGTGCCGACGAGTCCCGAGCCGTTGGCGCCCGGGTCGAAACCGCCGAGGATGTAGCTGTTGCCGGTGTCCGCACCGGTGGCCACGGTGGCCACCGCGCGCCCCTGGCCGCCCTCCTCCCCGGTCAGGAAGATCCGTGCCGTGCTGCCCAGGCCGTCGTGGAAGAAGGCGGACTCGGCGGCTAGATCGCCCGAGCAGAACCGGTGGAAGGCCACGACGGTGCTCGAGGCCTCGGAGGTCTGGGTGGTGGCGTCCCAGGCGAACACCCGCTCGATGAGGTCACGTCCCGCCACGACCTCCAGTGTTGCCGCGTCGACGGTGTACTCGGAGATGAAGGCTCCGGTCGCCCCGTGGGCGCGCACGGCTCCGGAACCCGAACCGAGTTCGTGGTTCATCAGCAGCGTGAAGGTGCCGTCGTTGTTGTCCAGCACGCCCAGGCCGTCGGGCGCTCCCACCATGGGATAGTCCGACCCCGACGGAGATTCGCCGGCGGTCAGCACGGATCTGACCAGCACGCCCGGCGCGAGGGGGACGACGTAGGCCGCCGGATCGGCGCCCGGCGAGGTGATGACCGACACCGTGCGGGTGGTGGTGTGGCCGGCGGTGCCGATCAGGCCGAAGGTCAGCAGGTTGATCAGGCCCAGCAGCCCGTGCAGGTGGGCTCCGCTGCCGGCATCGCTGACGGTGATGTCGAAAGTGTCGGTCGCGACGAGGTGGCCGGGATCGGCCGGGGTGTAGGTGAAGTTCCCGCCGGCGTCGATTGACACCTGGCCGTGTTCCGGGGCGCGCGCGACGGCGTAGGTCAGGGTGTCGCCGTCATCGTCGACGGCGTTGAGTGAACCGTGGACCACGCCGTCGAGACCGGGGTCGTCCTGGGTCGGGGACAGCCTCGGTGCCTCGTTGAACAGCAACGAGGTGATCGGATGGCGGGGCCAGCTCGCAGCCGACGGGTCCGAGATGGCCGCCGTTCGGTGGGCCGATCCGGTGGGCTCAGGCACAGAGGCGGGAGCAGGCTCTGGCCGTGACCCGAGCACGGCCGCCGGCGACGGCCGGTGGCCCGCAGTGATCCGGACTGCGCGTTGCGGTCGGGGGCCGGAAGCCCTGGTGTGCCCGGCGCGGGAAACCCTGGCGGAGTCGCGGGCCGACGCCGTGGCCGAGTCGCCCTCGCCGGGGGCCGCCGCGGCCACGGGGGCGCAGATCAGCGACAGTCCCAACGCGACGCTGACCAACGCCGCTTTGCGCGCGGTGGCGCCCGGGCGAGAGTGCGCGGAAGGTGCACCCGGACGGCGTGTCGTTGAGCCGACACGCACGCTCGCGGTCAGGGTGCGGGCGCGGATTCGGGCGCGGGCCTCACTCGAAGGCCTCATCGATGATCTCCTGCTGCTCGACGGCGTGCACCTTCGACGAGCCAGACGACGGCGCCGACATGGCCCGCCGGGAGATCCGCTTGATCCCGGTCAGCTTGTCCGGCAGCAACTCCGGCAGCATCAGCCCGAAGGTCGGCCAAGCCCCCTGGTTGGCTGGCTCCTCCTGCACCCAGCGGAACTCGCGTGCGTTCGGATACAGGTCGAGGGTGGCGGCCAGCCGCCGTTTCGGCAGCGGGGCGAGCTGCTCGATCCGCACGATCGCGACGTCCTCGCGGCCGTCCTTGACCTTGCGGGCCTCCAGTTCGTAGTAGAGCTTGCCGCTGGTCAGCAGTATCCGGGTGGCCTTGGACCGGTCCCCGTCACCGTCGGTGTAGGTGGGCTCCTCCATGATCGACCGGAACTTCTGTTCGGTGAAGTCGCGAATGTCGCTGACCGCCGCCTTGTTGCGCAGCATCGACTTCGGCGTGAACACGATCAGCGGCCGGTGCACCCCGTCCAGGCCGTGCCGGCGCAACAGGTGGAAGTAGTTGGCCGGGGTCGAGGGCACCGCGATGGTCATCGAACCTTCGGCCCACAGGTTCAGGAAACGCTCGATCCGACCCGAGGTGTGGTCCGGTCCCTGACCCTCGTGGCCGTGCGGCAGCAGCAGTACGACGTCGGAGAGCTGACCCCACTTGGCCTCACCGGAACTGATGAACTCGTCGATGATCGACTGCGCGCCGTTGACGAAGTCGCCGAACTGGGCCTCCCACAGCACCAGCGCGTCGGGGTTACCCACCGAGTAGCCGTACTCGAAACCGACGGCGGCGTACTCCGACAGCGGCGAGTCGTAGATCAGGAAGCGTCCGCCGTTGGGGGTTCCGTCCGGGTTGAGGGTGAGCAGGTCCAGCGGGGTGAACTCGGCACCGTTGGTCGGGTCGATCAGCACGGCGTGGCGCTGGGTGAAGGTGCCGCGTTTGGTGTCCTGACCCGACATCCGGATCAGCTTGCCCTCGGAGAGGAAGCTGCCCAGTGCCAGCAACTCGGCGAAGGCCCAGTCCACCTTGCCCTCGTAGGCCATCTCCCGGCGCTTGGCCAGCACCGGCTTGACCCGGGGATGGGGAGTGAAACCCTCCGGCAGCGTGAGGTAAGCGTCGCCGATGCGGGCGAGCAGGGCCTTGTCCACCGCAGTGGTCATCCCGCGCGGGATCATCTGGGCGGTCTCCACCGACTCGCTCGGCTCGGCCGCGTGCTTCTCCAGTTCGCGCACCTCGTTGAAGACCTGCTCGAGTTGCCCCTGGTAGTCACGCAGGGCGTCCTCGGCCTCCTTCATCGAGATGTCGCCGCGGCCGATCAGCGCTTCGGTGTAGCTCTTGCGGACGCCGCGCTTGGTGTCGATCACGTCGTACATCGCCGGGTTGGTCATCGACGGGTCGTCGCCCTCGTTGTGGCCGCGGCGGCGGTAGCAGAGCATGTCGATGACGACGTCCTTGTGGAACTTCTCCCGGAAGTCCACCGCCAGCCGGGCGACCCAGACGCAGGCCTCCGGATCGTCGCCGTTGACGTGGAAGATCGGCGCACCGACCATCTTCGCGACGTCGGTGCAGTACTCCGCCGAGCGGGAGTACTCCGGCGCGGTGGTGAACCCGATCTGGTTGTTGACGACGATGTGGATGGTGCCGCCGGTGCGGTAGCCCTTGAGCAGCGCAAGGTTCAGCGTCTCGGCCACCACGCCCTGGCCGGCGAAGGCGGCGTCGCCGTGCAGCATCAGCGGCACGATGGTGAACTCCCGCGGTGTTCCGTCGGGGCCGACACCGTCGACGAGGTCCTGCTTGGCGCGCACCAGGCCCTCCAGCACCGGGTCGACGGCCTCCAGGTGCGAAGGGTTGGCCACCAGCGACACCTCGATGTCGTTCTCGCCGAACATCTGGATGTAGGTGCCGCTGGCGCCCAGGTGGTACTTCACGTCACCAGAGCCGTGCGCCTGCGAGGGGTTGAGGTTGCCCTCGAACTCGCTGAAGATCTGCGAGTACGGCTTGCCGACGATGTTCGCCAGAACGTTGAGCCGGCCGCGGTGCGGCATGCCGATGACGACCTCGTCGAGGCCGTGTTCGGCGGACTGGTCGATCACGGCGTCCATCATCGGGATGACCGACTCCGCGCCTTCGAGAGAGAACCGCTTCTGGCCGACGTATTTGGTCTGCAGGAAGGTTTCGAACGCCTCGGCGGCGTTGAGCTTGGAGACGATGTACTTCTGCTGGGCCACCGTCGGCTTGTCGTGGCGGACCTCGATGCGCTCCTCCAGCCACTTCTGCTGTTCGGGCTCGAGGATGTGGGTGTACTCCACGCCCACGTGGCGGCAGTAGGCGTCGCGCAGCACCGAGAGCACGTCGCGCAGCTTCTTGTGCTGCTTGCCGGCGAACCCGTCGACCTTGAACTCCCGGTCGAGGTCCCACAACGTCAGGCCGTGGGTCAGCACGTCGAGGTCGGGGTGCATGCGGAATCGGTTATTGTCCAGCCGCAGCGGGTCGATGTCGGACATAAGGTGGCCGCGGTTGCGGTAGGCGGCGATCAGTTCGATCACCCGGGCGTTCTTGTCGACGATCGAGTCCGGGTTGTCCGTACGCCA
>JAGQTO010000265.1:0-3800 GCA_020439025.1 Mycobacterium sp.
GTGGCCGAAAAGCCATGGCACCGGACGATATTCACGTTGCGGTAACCGGTTCCCGCTGTTCGGGGGAGGGCCAGGGCGCCGGTACCGGCCGGGGACGGACGTTCTGCGGCCACCAGAACCACCGGCCCAGCAGGGCGGCGATGGACGGGGTCATGAAGGCCCGGACCACCAGGGTGTCGAACAGCAGGCCCATCCCGATCGTGGTGCCGACCTGCGCGAGCACCTTCAGATCGCTGATCCCGAACGACATCATGGTGAAGGCGAACACCAGGCCCGCGGCGGTCACAACCGATCCGCTGCCGCCCATCGCGCGGATGATGCCGGTGTTGATCCCCGCGGGCAGTTCCTCCTTGAGTCGCGCCACCAGCAGCAGGTTGTAGTCGGCGCCGACGGCCAGCAGGATGATGACGGCCATCGCCAGCACCATCCAGTGCAGTTCGGTACCGAGGATGTGCTGCCAGATCAGCACCGAGAGACCGAATGACGCGCCCAGCGAGAGCAGCACGGTGCCGACGATCACCGCGGAGGCGACCACACTGCGGGTGATGATCAACATGATGGCGAAAATCAGTGCCATCGCGGCGATTCCGGCGATCATCAGATCATAGGTGTTGCCGACGGACAGATCCTTGAACATCGAGGCGGTGCCGCCGAGGTAGATCGTCGACCCTTCCAGCGGAGTGCCCTTGATGGCCTCTTTGGCGGCCTTCTTGATCTCGTCGATGCGGGCGATGCCCTCGGCGGACATCGGGTCGCCTTCATGGGAGATGATGAACCGGACGGCATGCCCGTTGGGGGAGATGAACTGCTCCATACCGCGCTGGAAATCCGCGTTCTCGAACACCTCCGGGGGTAGATAGAACGAGTCGTCGTTGCGGGATGCGTCGAATGCTTCGCCCATCGCGGCCGAATCGGCCTGCATGGCCGCCATCTGGTCCTGCATGCCTTTCTGGGTGGAGTACATGCCCAGCACCATGGCCTTCATGTTCTCCATGGTGGCCACCATCTCGGGCATCATCGCCACCAGTTGCGGCATCAGCGCGTCGAGTCGTTCCATCTGCGGGAGCAGGATCTGGATCGCGTCGGTCAGGGTGTCGATGCCGTCGATGCTGTCGAACACCGAGCGCAGCGCGAAGCAGACCGGGATGTCATAACAGTGCGGTTCCCAGTAGAAGTAGTTGCGGATCGGCCGGAAGAAATCGTCGAAGTTGGCGATGCTGTCCCGCAGGTCCTTCATGTCGCCAACCATGCTGCGCATCTGTACGACCATGTTGTGGGTGACGTCGGACATCTGCTGGGTGAGGTTCTGCATACGCTGCATCTGGTCGATGGTGGTCTGCATATCGTCGGCCTGGGCGAGCATCTTGGCCGTGAGGTCCTCGTTGTACTTCTGCGTGAGCTTCTGGGTGGTGCCCTGCATGCCGATCAGAAACGGGATCGAGGTGTGCTCGATCGGGGTGCCCTCCGGGCGGGTGATGGCCTGCACCCGGGAGATGCCCTCGACGGCGAAGATGGCCTTGGCGATCTTGTTGATGACGAGGAAGTCCGCCGAGTTGCGCAGGTCGTGGTCGCTCTCGATCATCAGCACCTCGGGGTTCATCCGGGCCTGGGAGAAGTGCCGGTCGGCCGCGGCGTACCCCTCGTTGGCCGAGGTGTCCGGCGGCAGGTAGTTGCGGTCGTTGTAGTTGGTCCGGTATCCGGGCAGAGTCAACAGGCCGACCAGCGCCAGTGCCACCGTCCCGACCAGGATGGGCCCCGGCCACCGGACCACCGCCGCGGCGATCTTGCGCCAACCGCGGACCCGCATCGTCCGTTTGGGTTCCAGCAGGCCGAAGCGGCTGGCGACCACCACGATCGCGCTGCCCAGCGTCAGCGCCGAGATCACCACGACGCTCATCCCGATCGCCAACGGGACACCGAGGGTCTGGAAGTAGGGCAGCCGGGTGAAGCTCAGGCAGAACGTCGCGCCGGCGATCGTGAACCCGGAGCCGAGCACCACGTGCGCGGTGCCCTGAAACATGGTGAAGTAGGCCGACTCCCGGTCCTCGCCCACACCTCGGGCTTCCTGGTAGCGGCCGATCAGGAAGATCGCGTAGTCCGTCGCGGCGGCGATCGCCAACATCACCAGCAGGCTGGTGGCGAACGTCGACAGTCCGATGATCTGGTGGTGCCCCAGGAACGCCACCACGCCGCGGGCGGCGGACAGCGACAACACCACCGACGCCAGCACCAGCAGCACGGTGACGACCGAACGGTAGAACCACAGCAGCATGGTGATGATGACCACGAACGTCACCATCTCGGTGACCCGCAGGCTCTTATCGCCGGTCTCCTGCTGATCGGCGACCATGGCGGCCGCCCCGGTCAGGTACACCTTCACCCCGGGCGGCGGGGTCAGGCTGTCGATGTCCGCCTTGACCGCCGCGATCGATTCGTTGGCCAGCGCCTCGCCCTGGTTGCCGGCGGTCTTGATCTGGACGTAGACGGCCTTGCCGTCGTTGCTCTGCGCGCCGGCGGCGGTCAGCGGGTCGCCCCAGAAGTCCTGGATCGACTCCACGTGTTTGGTGTCGGCCCGCAGCTTGGCGATCATCTGGTCGTAGAAGGCCCGCGCGGCGTCGTCCAGCGGTTGTTGGCCCTCCAGCACGATCATCGCCGAGGAGTCGGAGTTGCCCTCCTCGAAGACCTTGCCGATGCGCTTCATCGCGATCATCGACGGGGCGGCGTCCGGGCTCATCGAGACCGCCTGGTTCTGCCCGACCACCTCCAACTGCGGAGCGGTGACGTTCAGTACGGCGATCAGCGCGACCCAGCCAACGATGATCGGCAGCGCGAAGGTGCGGATGATGCGTGCGGCCAGCCCCCGCTGGGCGGTGTCTGTCGAGCTCATGCGGACTTCACGAAGCAGTAGGTCAACGCATCCACGCCGGTTGCGGTCCTTTCGTCCTTGACCTCGCCGTCGACGAGGATGCGGCAGGTGATCGAGGCGCCGGCGCTCTGGGCGATCAGGTTGGGCGCCGCCGAGGGCGCGTCGGTCTCCAGGGTCAGCGACCAGGGCAGCGCCGCGCCGTCGATGCGTTGCGGCTTCGCGTCGAGGTCAAGATAGTTGATGTTGGCCGAACCACCCGATCCGAAGACCTCGTAGCGAACCACCTTGGGCTCGAATGACTTCGGGTCGTCGGCGAAGACCTTCGGTGTCACCAGGATGCCCTCGGAGCCGAAGAACCCGCGCAACCGGTGCACCGTGAATCCGGCGATCACCGCGACCACAACCAGCAGCAGCGGGATCCACACCCGCTTCAGAGTGCGGATCACCGACGGCCCTCCGGGTCGTCGGCCGCCCCAAAGCGATCCAGTGCCTCGACGAGGGCGGTCTGCATGTAGGACAGCAACGCGTGCATCTCCTGAAGTCGGCGGGTGTTCTCCGGCGGCGATCCCTCCAGTGCCCGCATCCCGGCCTCGGCCATCACGGCCAGGTCGGACATGGTGCGGATGCGTTGGCGCTCTCCGGCGGCGAAGGCGTTGGGGCGCAACCGGTAGTAGGTGCGTCGGTCCCCGGCCAGCGCGAGACGTTCGATGTAGCCGAACTGGATCAGGGTGCGGGCGTTGGTGCTGATGCCGCCACTGCTGGCGTCCAGTGCGGCGGCGAGATCCTCCGAGGACTGTCGCTCGGGCTGGCAGACCAGCAGCCAGCCGAGCAGTCGGCCGGCTAGCCGGGTCAGCCCGTTGAGCTCGAAATATCCGCCCATCTGCTCGACGAATTCCATCACCCGGGCGTCGGGCGGAACCCCTTGCGCAGCCAA
>JAGQTO010000265.1:4012-4194 GCA_020439025.1 Mycobacterium sp.
GCTCCCTCGTCGCGGCTGTCGAAGATGAAGCGGTGGGCGTTGACGATCGCCGCCGGGCCGAAGTAGCTGCCCTCGTTCCAGAACACCGGGCAACTGGTGGTGCAGCAGGCGCACAGGATGCACTTGGTGGTGTCGTCGTAGCGGGCCCGGTCGTGCGGGCTCTGGATGCGTTCCCGGGTGGG
>JAGQTO010000036.1:0-4956 GCA_020439025.1 Mycobacterium sp.
CGAGATCGGGTGGAAGCGGTCGTATCGGGTATCGCCCAGATTGTGGTGGGTGATCAGTCGTAGCCGCTGGATCCGTTCGCTGGGCATCCCGACCAGGTGGAACACCGGCAGTCGATGCGCCTTGCTGCCCATCACCCCGTTGAGGGCGGACAGCTCGCCTACCCCGTAGGTGGTCGACAGCAGTGCGGCTCCGCGGATCCGGGCGTAACCGTCGGCGGCATAGGCGGCGTTGAGTTCGTTGGCACAGCCGACCCATTCCAGTCCCGGCACCACTTCGACCGCATTGTCGATCGGGAACGCGTAGTCCCCGGGAACTCCGAACACCCGATCGATACCCAGGGCGGCGATGCGGCTCAGGGTGTATTCGGCGACGCTGGGCTGGCCCATCGGGGAGTGCCTCCTTGGCGGACTGTCGGCGCTGCGGCCGTTTTGGCGGTAGCGTACCGGCCGTCTCGGAGGTCCCCGGCGGTGATGGCGAAACGTTCACTTGCGCAGTCGATTACGCCGGGATATGTGTTCAGCGTGTCACGAAGGCGACGACGGCGTCGGTGAAGGCGTCATTGTCGTCGCCGGCTGCGGTGTGTCCGGCATCGGACAGTTCGACGAATTCCGCGTGCGGGACGGTGGCCAGGAACGCCTCGACCCCGGCGTGGCTCACCACGTCCGACATCCGGCCCCTGATCAGCAGCACCGGAATCTGAAGGTCCGCGGCGGCCTGCTCGAGTTCATCGGCCAGCAGCGGGTCATCGCGGGCGGAGGTGACGAAGGCGGGATCCCAGTGCCAGTGCCAGCGGCCGTCGCGTCGGCGCAGGTTCTTTTTCAGGCCTTCCGGATTGCGCCGGTGCTGCCGGTGGGGCAGGTAGTCGGCGATCGCGTCGGCGGCCTGATCGAGGGTGTCGAATCCGTGGATGTGGCGGGACATGAAGTCACGGATCCGGGAGGTGCCCGAATGCTCGAAACGCGGAACGACATCGACCAGAACCAGTTTGGTCACCGCTGAGGGGCCCAGCTCCCGGGCGGTCGCGATCCCGGTCATCCCGCCCATGCTGGCCCCGATCAGAACCACCGGCCTGCCGATCTGGCTGAGCACCTCGGCCGTGTCGCGAACCAGGGCATCGAGGCCGTAGTCGCCGTCGGGTGCACGGTCGCTGTCGCCGTGTCCCCGCATGTCGAGCGCCACCACACGAAATCCCCGGTCGGCCAGGATCCGGCCGGTGTTCTTCCAGGAGAACCGGTTCTGTCCGCCACCGTGCAGCAGCAGGATGACCGGGTGATGGTCGCCGAGATCGCGGTTCCACTCGTCGGCCACCAGGGCGAGTCCCTCGTCGCCGCGAAAGGTCACGGTCTCCGCAGTCACGGGCGCTTCCTCTCCGGCGGGTACGCGCTGCACGTTACCGCCGGCCTCGGACGGTAGCGTTGCGGGCCAGCGCGGGATAGCGATCCGCACCGTCCGCAGAGGAGCCGTGATGGCCGATGAGGCCGACGGGCCCGACGAACCCGCGGGCGGCCCCGCTGCGGAGGGTGGCGCCGTTGGTCGGCCGCCGGTGCGCCGCGCGGTGATCGCGGCTTTGGCCCTTTTGCTGGCGCTCGTCGGGTGGCTCGGTTGGCGCGATGTCGAGCTGCGCCGCGCCGAACACTCGCGCGCGGCGATGCTGCAGGCCGCCCGGGAAGGTCTGCTGGCGTTGACCACCATCGACCACGAGCAGGTGGACGACGACGTCCGACGCATCCTGGACACCTCAACCGGGGAGCTGCGCGAGGACTTCCTCAAGCGCGCGGAGTCGTTCAAGGAGGCGGCCCGCGAGGCGCGGTCGAAGTCGGCCGCAACGGTGACCGCGTCGGCCGTGGAGTCGGTTGACGGCGAGAACGGACGGGTGCTGGTGACGTTGGCCGTCATGACCTCCAACCGGGGTGTTCCCGAACAGCGGCCCAAGGCCTGGCGCACCAGGGTGAGTGTTGTCAAGGACGGCGGCTCCTACAAGGTCGCCGCGGTGGAGTTCGTCCCGTGATTGCCCTCCCGGACCGGATGCGCCGCGTCCTCGTCGTGGCCGTGGCGTTGCTTCTTCTGCTCGGCGCGGGGTGGCTGTACTGGGACGTCTCGCAGCGGCGGGCTGCGCAACGGTCCGGGACCGAGGCGGTGCAGGCCGCCCGGGACTCGATCGTGGCGATCCTCAGCTACCGGCCCGAGTCCGCCGAGAGGGAGCTTGAGACCGCCGCCGAGGATCGTTTGACCGGACAGTTTCTGCAGGACTATTCGCAGCTGATCAAGACCGTCGTAGCTCCCAACGCCAGGCACCAGGGTGTATCCGCGGCGGCCCGGGTGCCCGCGGCCGCGGTGATCTCGGCCGACGCCGACCGTGTCGTCGTGCTGGCCTACGTCGACCAGACCATGACGGTGGGCACAGCAGACCCCACCCGCACCGACTCCAGCGTGCGGGTCACTATGGAACGGGTCGACGGACGCTGGCTGGTGTCCGGTTTCGATCCGGTGTAAGGGGGACAGGAGATGGGCGAACCGCGTTGGATCGACGTCAGCGCACCCGAGGTGCAGCTGCGCGCGCTGACCTGGGGGCCGCAGGACGCGCCGATGGCGTTGTGCCTGCACGGCTTTCCGGATTCCGCCTACGGTTTCCGGAAACTCGCGCCGCATCTGGTGGCCGCCGGATACCGGGTGGTCGCGCCGTTCATGCGTGGCTACGTGCCGTCCTCGCTGCCCTCGGATCGTGCTTACCACCTGGGTGCATTGATGGATGACGCCCTGCGGGTCCGCGCGGCGAGCGGTCCGGGCGATGCCGACGTCGTCATCGGCCATGACTGGGGTGCTGCCGTGGCGGCCGGTCTGGCGGCCATGCCGGACAGCCCGTTCCGGCGTGCGGTGGTGATGTCGGTGCCGCCGGCGGCGATCCTGCGGACCCGCTGCCCGGAACTGTTGCGAAAGGTTCCGCGGCAGTTGTTGCGCAGCTGGTACATGGGCTATTTCCAGCTGCCCTTCCTGCCGGAGCGATCGCAGTCGTGGATCGTGCCGCTGCTGTGGCGTCGTTGGTCACCCGGCTACAGCGCCGGCGAGGACCTTCGGCATGTCGATGCCGCCATCGGCGCACCGGACCGCTGGCGAGCGGCCCTCGGTCCCTACCGCGCGAACCTGCGCAACTCCCGGCCGCCGGCCCGCTACGCGGAGTTGCACCGGTGGTGGACCGAGCCGCCGCGGCGTCCGACGCTGTATCTGCATGGCGCCGAGGACGGATGTATGGGTGCCGAGTTCACCACCTTGGTCCGCGCGGTCCTGCCCGACGGCAGCTCCGTGGCCGCCATAGACCGCGCCGGTCACTTCCTTCAGCTCGAACAACCCGAAGAGGTCGGCCGCCGGATCGTGGAATTCCTCGGGACCTGACCGCCTCCGAGCACGGGCGTTCGCGGGGACAATGTGGGCATGCGAGCGATGGCCGCCGTCGACGCGCAGCTGCTGTGGATGTCGGCGATCGTGCCCAATGACCAGTTCCTGCTCTACGGCTTCGACGGGGCCCCAGGGAGCATCGAGGCGGCGGTCGCCGAGGTGCGCCGTCGCGCGGAGGATTGTCCGGAGCTGCGGCTGCGTGCCGTCGACGACAGCCGGCTGCGATACCCCGGGTGGGAATCCGGGGGGATCTCCGATGACCAGCTGGTGGTACACGCCGGCCGGGCGGTGGACTGGCAGGGCTGTCTGGACACGGTCATCGGGTTGACCCGGCTCGACGCCACCCGGATGGCCTGGTGTGTCCATGTCTTCCCGGAGGTGTTCGGCGTTCCGGCCGCGGTGGGGGTGGGCTCGGTCGTGGTGGTGCAGATCTCGCACGCACTGGGCGACGGCCACCGCTCGGCCGAACTTGCCGCGGCGCTGCTGGGGCGTCCTCGCACGCCGGTACCGGTCGGTGCGCCCGAGCGCGGGTTTCTACCGTGGCGGGCGGTGATCGCCGGTCGCGAGCATCGCCGGCTGCAGCGCGCTATCGGCGCGGGTCTGATCGACCCGCCGCCAGCGCCTCGGCCGGAGCTCAGCGTCAACGCCGGTCCGCGCCGGTCTGCGGCCGCGCGCATCCTGGTGCTCGACCGTGCCCGGTTGTCCGGCCGCACCGTCACCGTGGGCGTGCTCTCGGCCGTCGCCGGCGCTCTGGGGGGCCTGCTCGCCGGCCGCGGCGAGGACATCAGCAGGCTGGGGGCAGAGGTGCCGATGGCGATTGGTGGAAGCCGTAGGGCGCACAACAACTTTCGCAATTTCGCTGTCGACCTGCACCCCGAACTGGCCCCATGGGATCGTGCCGAACGGATCGCGGGGCAACTCGCCGCGCACCGCCGCAGGGGGGAGCATCCGGCGGCGAGGGCTTCCGTCGCGGCCCTTGAAGCGGTGCCCGCGGCCGTGTTGCGCTGGGGCGTGGGTCGATTCGATCCGGGTGAGCGCTGGCCGACCGTCTCCGGGCACACCGTTGTTTCCAGTGTTGACCGCGGTCCGGCCGATCTGATCTTCGGCGATCGACCGGTGGTGCTCACCGCGGGTCTTCCCGCGCTCTCGCCGATGATGGGACTGACCCACGGCGTCCACGGCATCGGCGGCACCGTCGCCGTCAGCGTTCACGCCGATCCTGCGGTCGTCGATGTCGAGGACTACCTTGACCGTCTCCGCCATGCCCTTGGTGCAGCGCGTTCCCCCCGTTCCCCCCGCGAGCAGACGTAAAGGACCCCTTTCTCGCGGCGTGTCGGGGGACTTTGTGTCTGCTCGCGGGGGGAAGCGCGGGGGGAAGGGGGCCCGTCTTGACCAAACGGTTGGTTGGTCTGTCAGAATCGTGAGAAGCCCATACCCAGTGAGGAGAACCCGATGGCGGAAGCGGTAATTGTCGAGGCTGTGCGATCGCCGGTCGGCAAGCGCAACGGCGGCCTGTCCGGTGTGCACCCGGCGGAGTTGTCCGCACAGGTGCTCAACGGCCT
>JAGQTO010000036.1:5038-5728 GCA_020439025.1 Mycobacterium sp.
AGCAGGCTGGCCGGAGACCATCCCGGGGGTCACCGTCGACCGGCAGTGCGGGTCCAGCCAGCAGTCGGTGCACTTCGCCGCCGCCGGCGTGGTGGCCGGTCACTACGACGCGGTGATCGCCGGCGGTGTCGAATCCATGTCGCGCACCCCGATGGGATCGTCGCTGGCCAACGGGGGAAAGCCCTACCCGGCCGCTTTCAAGGCCCGCTACGAGCGCACGCCCAACCAGGGCATCGGGGCGGAGATGATGGCCGAGAAGTGGGGCCTGACCCGAACCATGCTCGACCAGTTCTCGCTGGACTCCCACGAGAAGGCCGGCACGGCGCAGGATTCCGGCGCCTTCGACGACCAGATCGTCGGTATCAGCGTGAGCGCCGACGGCGAGGAAAACACCGTCGTGCTCAAGGACGAGGGAATCCGCCGCGGCACCACCCTGGAGAAGATGGGCCAACTCAAGCCGGCGTTCAAAGAGGACGGCGTGATCCATGCCGGAAACTCCTCGCAGATCTCCGACGGGTCCGGGGCGCTGCTGTTCATGTCGGCGGAGAAGGCGAAATCCTTGGGGCTCAAGCCGCTTGCCCGGGTTCACACCGCGGTCCTGGCCGGCGCCGACCCGGTGATGATGTTGTCGGCGCCGATACCCGCCACCCAGAAGGCCCTGAAACGTTCGGGGCTCAGCGTGGCGGACAT
>JAGQTO010000036.1:5802-8844 GCA_020439025.1 Mycobacterium sp.
TGAACCCCAACGGCGGTGCCATCGCCCTGGGTCACCCGCTGGGCGGTTCCGGCGCGCGGATCATGACGACCATGCTCTATCACATGCGGGACAACGGGATTCGCTACGGACTGCAGACGATGTGCGAGGGCGGCGGTCAGGCCAACGCCACGATCCTGGAACTCCTCTGATGGTCGGCGACGCGGCACCCGGCGCGCTTACCGAGCGCCGGGGCAACACCCTGGTCATCACCATCAACCGGCCTGAGGCCCGCAACGCCGTCAATGCCGCGGTCTCCATCGGCGTCGGCGACGCGCTGGCGCAGGCCCAGGAAGATCCGCAAATCTGGGCCGTCGTCCTCACCGGGGCGGGGGAGGTGTCGTTCTGCGCCGGCGCCGACCTCAAGGCGATCTCCCGCGGGGAGAACATCTTCCATCCGGACCACCCGGAATGGGGGTTCGCCGGCTATGTCCAGCACTTCATCGACAAGCCGGTCATCGCCGCCGTCAACGGCACCGCCCTGGGTGGCGGCAGTGAGATGGCACTGGCCAGTGATCTGGTCGTCGCGCAGCACAGTGCCCGGTTCGGACTGCCGGAGGTCAAGCGCGGCCTGATCGCAGCGGCGGGCGGGATGTTCCGCATCGTCGACCAGCTGCCCCGCAAGATCGCGATGCAACTGCTGCTTACCGGCGAGCCGATCAGCGCTGAGGAGGCGTTGCGGTGGGGCCTGATCAACCAGGTCGTGCCGGACGGCGAGTCGGTGCTCGACGCCGCGATGGCGCTGGCCGAGCGGATCACCGTCAACGCACCGCTAGCGGTGCAGGCCAGCAAGCGCGTCGCCGCCGGTGCCGACGACGGGGCGATCACCGCCGAGAAGGACGCGTGGAAACGATCCAACCGGGAGATGAGGGCCGTCTTCACCTCCGCCGACGCCATGGAGGGCCCGTTGGCCTTCGCCCAGAAGCGCACGCCGGTCTGGAAGGCCCGCTGAGCCTGAGCCCTCCGCTCTAGGCGGCCGGGGTGGCCGTCGTCGTCGGGGCGGCGCTGGCCGTGGTCGTCGGCGCCGCGGACTCCGAGGCCTCCGCGGCCGACGGCGCGGCGCTGGTCGCGGTGGCCGAGGTGGTCGCGGTGGCCTCCGTGGTCGAGGTTCCGTTGGTCTCAGAGGTCTCGGTGGTCGAGGTCGTCGACGTCTCGGTCCCGGAGGTCGGGGTGGTCGAGGCGCCCGCCTCGGCGGCCGGCGTCGGCGGGGTCAGGACCTCGTCGATCATGTAGATGTAGGCGCCGCGCGCGCTGTAGGCGCAGACGACACGGTTGTCGTTGACCGTGATCTCGCCGCCCTTGCCCTCGACGACCACCGGACGGCCGTCCTGCGTGGGCATCTTGCCCTGCACATCGTTGGGGCCGAGGTAACCGAGCACCATGTGGTAAAAGAGCACGGGCAGCAGCACCACCGGGTCGGCCTTGAGGACCTCCAGGGTGGTCGGATCGAGGTTCTCGAACGCCTTGTTCGTCGGAGCGAACACCACGTAGGGGCCGCCGTCGAGCACGCTGACGATGTTGATGTCTGGGTTGAGCTTGCCCGAGATGAACCCGCTGAAGGTGCTCAGGTCGGGATTGCTGGCGATCGCCTCGGACCCGGTCTGCAGGGCCATCGAGTCGATCGAGCCCGGGCCGGTCGGATTCTGCTTGCGGTACTCGTCGCAACCGGGGCCCTGCGGGTCGGGGACCTTGGTCGAGGTGGGAACGGTCGAGGTGGGAACCGGGACCGGCGAGGTCGCAGACGGGGCCGGCTCAACCGGTTCGGGAGTGGGTTCGGCGTAGGCCTGGACGGACGTCGGGATGGCGACGGCGATCGCGGCGATCGCTGCGGCGACGCCGAGGGTCTTCGTACGAGTGCTCACCGGTATCTCTCCTGGTTCATCGTCGTCGCGGCAGTCGGCCGTGACGCCCTTGGCATCGTAAGCCGAGGCGGTTTCGTTACCCAAAACGAAGTCCAAAACCACGAGGTGAGGGCAAAACTGCAGGTCGCTGGCGCGGTACAGTTTCCGGACCGATATCGGCCCTACGATGCTGGCCATGGCCGAACCTGTTTCCGGGGCGTTGATCGTCACCATCGCCGGGCATCGTCCACAGCTGGACCCGCGGGCCTGGGTGGCCCCCAACGCCAGCCTCATCGGCCGGGTGCGGCTGGCCGCGCGGGCCAGCGTGTGGTACTCGGCGACCCTGCGGGCCGAAGCTGAGCCGATCGAGATCGGTGCGGGTACCAACATCCAGGACGGGGTCACCGTGCACGTCGACCCCGGGTTTCCGGTCCGGGTCGGCAGCGGGGTGAGCGTCGGGCACAACGCGGTTCTGCACGGCTGCACGATCGAGGACGGAGCGCTCATCGGGATGGGCGCGATCGTCCTCAACGGCGCGGTGGTGGGAGCGGGCTCGCTGGTGGCCGCCGGCGCACTGGTCCCGCAGGGAGTGGTGATTCCCCCCGGATCCCTGGTCGCCGGGGTCCCCGGCCGGGTCCGCCGCGAACTCACCGACGCCGAGGCGGCGGGCAATCGCCACAATGCCGCCGTCTACGAGCATCTGGCCGACCTGCACCGCGGTGCCACACCCGGCGACGGGTAGCTCCATCCGGTAGATGTCAGCCCGACAGATGTCAGCGTTGCGTCACCGTTTCGGCCAGGGTTTTTTCCTACGGTGAGAGGGATGCGCATCGACCAGATCCGCGCGGTCGCCACCAACGTGGCGCTGCCTCATCAGGAATGGCCGTCAGTGGTGCGCCGCCGTCGGGTGATCGTGTGCGTGGTCCTGGTGGCCGGCGCGACCCTGCTGGCCTACTCCCTCAACCGCCGTCCCGGTGACGCGGCCTTTTACTGGCTGACGCTGTCGCTGGCGGCGGTGTGGGCGCTGGGTGCGGTGTTGTCCGGTCCGTTGCATCTGGGCAGCATCAGTTGGCGGGGCCGCAACCAGCGGCCCGTGCTGACCGGTTCGGCGGTGGGTCTGCTGCTCGGAGCGGCGTTCCTGTTCGGCGGTTTGGTGGTGCGCAACATCCCGCCGCTGGCCGAG
>JAGQTO010000266.1:0-4919 GCA_020439025.1 Mycobacterium sp.
CCTGGACAAGCGGTTGCGCGACCGCGGCCTGGATCCGGTGGAGACCCCGGAGGAGTACGAGACCGCCTGGCACGCCGAACTGCCGACGGTCAAGGACCTGGTCGCCGAGGAAGCCGAGAACGTCCGCGAGGTGGGCGGCCTCTACGTGCTGGGCACCGAGCGCCACGAGTCCCGGCGTATCGACAATCAGCTGCGCGGCCGGTCCGGACGCCAGGGTGACCCGGGTGAGTCCCGCTTCTACCTGTCGCTGGGCGACGAGTTGATGCGGCGGTTCAACGGCGCAACCCTGGAGGCGCTGCTGACCAGGCTCAACCTGCCCGACGACGTTCCGATCGAGGCGAAGATGGTCACCCGCGCCATCAAGAGTGCGCAGACACAGGTCGAGCAGCAGAACTTCGAGATCCGCAAGAACGTGCTCAAGTACGACGAGGTGATGAACCAGCAGCGCAAGGTCATCTACGAAGAGCGCCGCCGGATCCTCGAGGGTGAGGACCTGCAGCAGCAGGCCCGCGACATGCTGCGCGACGTGGTCACCGCCTACGTCGACGGCGCGACCGCCGAGGGCTACTCCGAGGACTGGGACCTCGAGCAGCTGTGGACGGCGCTGCGCACGCTCTACCCGGTGGGTGTGGACCACCATGACCTCGTCGACTCCGAGGCGGTCGGCGAGGCCGGCGACCTGACCCGCGAGGAACTGCTCGACATCCTCGTCACCGATGCGGAGAAGGCGTATTCCCAGCGGGAGGCCGATATCGAGGCCCTCGCCGGGCCGGACGCGATGCGGCAGTTGGAGCGCAACGTGCTGCTCAACGTGCTCGACCGCAAGTGGCGCGAGCACCTCTACGAGATGGACTACCTCAAGGAGGGCATCGGCCTGCGGGCCATGGCGCAGCGCGACCCGCTGGTGGAGTACCAGCGCGAGGGCTACGACATGTTCATCGGCATGCTTGAGGCGCTCAAGGAGGAGTCGGTCGGCTTCCTGTTCAATGTCCAGGTCGAGGCGGCCCCGCAGGCTCCGACGGTCGGGGCCCAGCCCATGCCGGAAGGCCTGCGCGCCAGGGGGATCGGCGAGGAGAAATCCCGGCCGCTGACCTACGTCGGCCCGTCCGAGGACGGCGACGCCGAGGTGCAGCGCCATGATGCCCCGGAAGCCGCGAAGGCCGGGGCCGGGACCCGCCGGGAGCGTCGGGACGCCAAGCGCCGCGAACGCAAGTTCGCCCGCCGGGGCTGATTCGTCAGCTCATATGCAGGGCGACCACCCGCCAGCGCGGTCCGGTCGCTTCGCTGAACTGCTCGACGCGGCAGGCGATGGCGTACAGCCGGTCGGCCCTGGAGTAGTTGGCGGCCACTTCGGCGGCCGTCCCGTCGGGGCGGGCGAGTTGAGCCACCACCCGGCGCAGCCGCGCCGGGCCCACGCCCCGGTGCGCGCCGGCCACCGCGGGCAGCGAATCGACCAGACCGACCGCCATCAACGGCCGCAGCTGAGCCAGCGGCCGGCGCCGATCGAGCACCTCGAGTACCCGCCGCAATGCCGCGTCGGCGAAGAGGGCCGCGGCCCGGGTCGCGCCGGCCTCCGGGACCCTATCCGGAAGGGACCCCTCGGTTGCCGCGCGGCGGCGCGGCCGCGGCCCGGTGGCCGGCGGCGGTACCGGCGGCCCGCCGAATGCCGTGGGCTCGTAGTCCGGCAGCGGAATGACCGCGGCTGCCGGGGAGGTGGGGGTGGATTGACAAGGGGAAGACACGGAAACTCTCCATCGCTCGAAGTACACGATCGGGCCCGCTGGAGAGTGGCGAACCTCGGCGCCGATCATGGCACAGCCGGCAGTCCTTACGTAGTCACGTGTTGACGACGGTGGTGTGGTCAGGCCGGAATGCGGACCGTCGCGGCCAGGCCCAGGTGGTCCGACCCGGGAATCCGGAGGGTTCGCACGTCGCTCGCCGACGCGTTGCGGACCAGGATGTGGTCGATGCCGACCAGTGGCGGCATCACCGAATCGGCGGGAAACGTCGGGTTCAGCCCGGCCCCGGACTGCTCGGCGGCGTCGCGGTAACCGTTCGTCAGCAACCGGCGGAACGCCAGCATGTCGGCGGTGGAATTGAGATCCCCGGCGAGAATCACCGCGCCGTTGCCCGCCCACTGCGCCGCATCCGCGAGGGTTCCCGGCAAGGAGGCTAATTCGCCGCGCCAGCCTTCGATCGGCCACGGCCAAGGGCCGACCACGTGGGCGCCCACCACGACCATGTCCGCGGCGGCTCCGGGGACCGTGACGCTCACGCCGAGCATGCCGAGTTGATATCCACCGATCCGGACCGAGTTCGCCATCCGGTACCGGCTCCAGATGCCGACCCCGCCGGGGGACTCGTTCGTGTCGAGCACCCGGTGCGGAAAATCCGAGGACAGCTCGGAGAGGCCACGGGCGAATTCGGGCTTCAGTTCCTGAACGATTAGCACGTCCGCGCGTGAGCGGGCGACGTCGACAACGGATTGCAGCTCAGCCTGGCTCTCCCGGAGGTTGATCGTGACCACCCTGACCGCGACACCGGATGTGCGGTCGGCAGGCAGAAGCCGTGGTACCTGTACCGCCACCCCCGCGACCACCACGGCCACAGTCACACTCGCTGCCCACCACCGGCGGTCGGCGACCAGCACCAGAGTGGCAGCCATCCCGGCGATCACCGTCAGATACGGCGAAACCGCCGCCACGAAGAGAATGCCGTGGTTGACGACCGGCACGAAGCGGACTCCCAGCCCGATGGCGGCGATCAGAAAAGCGAACCAGGCCAGCAGATCACGGGCCGTCCGAGCCAATTCCGACCACCCTAAGCCGGGCGCCGAATGGTGAGGAGGACCGACTTCACCAGCCGAATCCGACCAGCTTCAGTCCCGATCCGTGGAAGTTCGCCTCCGGGAGACAGTTACGGCCATCGATGATCAGATCGCCGCGCATGACCCGGCGCAGTCCCTCGGGGTCGATGAGGCGGAACTCCGGCCACTCCGTCGCCAGGACGACGGCGTCGGCCCGTGCTGCGGCGGAGTAGACGTCGTCGGCCACCCGGACCGCCTCGAACTCGCCGGGCAGCGTCTTCACGACCGGATCGAACGCCGAAACCATGGCTCCGGCAGTCAGCAGCCGCCGGGCGATGTCGAGGGCCGGCGCATCCCGAAGGTCATCGGTTCCCGGTTTGAATGAGAGACCCAGCAGTGCGATCCGACGGCCCTTCAGCGAGTGCAACTCGCGCTGGAGTTTGCGGATCGCAGCGGAGCGCTGAGCCTGGTTGATCTCGACGGTGGCCCCCAGCATCGAGGGGGTGTAACCATATTCCTGCGCGGCGGAAATCAGAGCAGAGACGTCCTTGCCGAAACACGAACCGCCCCAACCGACTCCGGGATTGAGGAAGGGGCTGCCGATCCGATGGTCGGCACCGATGGCCGGCAGCACCTCTCGGACGTCGGCACCGAACAACTCGCACATCCGGGCGATCTCGTTGGCGAAGCTGATCTTGGTGGCCAGGAAGGCGTTCGCCGCATACTTGATCATCTCCGCCGATGGGAGTTCGGTCGTGATCAGCAGCGGCCGAACGCCGGGCCGCCCGCCGTCGAATGACTGGTGCAGGACCGACTCGTACAACTCAGCTACCCGGCCGACATCGGCGGCGGGCCCGCCGAGGACGATCCGGTCCGGATAGAGGAAGTCATCGATGGCCGAACCCTCGCGCAGGAACTCCGGGTTGGACACCACCGAGAACGACAGCTGGCGGTTTCCCAGCAGCGCGTCCTCGAGGATGGTCCTGGTCCAGTTGCCGGAACCGACCGGCACGGTCGACTTGTTGACGATGACCGCTCCGGGGCGCAGGTGCGGGGCAAGCGACGCGATGGCACTTTCCAACTGCTCGAGGTTGGGTGCCCCGTCCGGACCGGGTGGGGTTCCCACGCAGAGGAAGACGAAGTCAGCGTCGGCGAGAGCGGCCGACGGATCATCGGTGAATCGGAGCCGTCCTGAGGCCATCGCAGATGTCAGCAGCTCGGGAAGGCCGGGTTCGACGAATGGCACCTCGCCGGCGTTCAGCTGGTTCGCCCGCGCCGAGTTGGTGTCCAGTCCGCATACGGTGTGGCCGAGGAACGCCATCCCGGTCGCGGTGACGGCGCCGACGTAGCCGGTGCCGACGACGGCAACGTTGTGGCGTGGCAGCGTCCGCTCGCGCGGCCGGTCTGCAGCGGTCGGGGAGGGAACCGGTGGCGCGCCGGCTGCGCGGTCGCGGAACCAGGCAATGGTCGTGGCCAGGCCGTCGCGCACATCGACCTGCGGTTCCCAGTGCAGCGCGGTCCGGGCCAGGGTGATGTCGGGCTGCCGCTGGGACGGATCGTCCTGTGCCCGCTCGACGAAATTCAGTCGCGAATCCGATCCGGTGAGTTCCCGGATGAGTTCGGCCAGTTCGAGAACGGTCATCTCGTTCGGGTTGCCGACGTTCACCGGGCCCGGAAGATCGGAGAACAGAAGCTTCAGCGCACCGTCGATCAGATCGTCGACGTAGCAGACCGAGCGGGTCTGGCTGCCGTCGCCCTGAACCGTGAGGGCGGTGCCGGCGAGTGCCTGGGTGATGAACGTCGGGATCGCGCGCCCGTCGTTCGGCCGCATCCGAGGTCCGTAGGTGTTGAAGATCCGAAGGATCGCAGTGTTGACGCCGTGCTTGGTCCGGTAGGCGGTCGTGAGCGCCTCGGCGAACCGTTTGGCTTCGTCGTAGCAACCGCGAGGTCCGACCGGGTTGACATTTCCCCAGTAGCTCTCGGGCTGCGGGTGGACCAGCGGATCGCCGTAGGCCTCCGACGTCGAGGCCAGCAGGTAGCGGGCACCCTTCTCCATCGCCAGACCGAGTGTGTTCAGCGTGCCCAGCGAGCCGACCTTCATGGTCTGGATCGG
>JAGQTO010000266.1:4982-9525 GCA_020439025.1 Mycobacterium sp.
GAGATGTAGTTCGAAACGTCGAGTTTGATCAGTCGGAAGCCATTGTGGCCCTGCAGGTGGGCGACATTCTCCGGGGAGCCGGTGGAGAAATTGTCCAGAACGGTCACGTCCAGGCCCTCGGCCAGCAAGCGGTCCGCCAGGTGCGAGCCCAGGAAACCCGCCCCGCCGGTCAATACAGCATGTGGCCGCATGGACCTCTCCTTCGTTTCGCCGGCCATTAAGGTACCAACCCGGTCATTTCCGGATCGCTACAATCAGTCCGCCGGACGTCTCACCGGCGACGACGGTGCCGATGAGGTGAGGGAGCTCTGTGCGCTATGGCGATCGAGAAGGCGGCCGGAGCGATTCTGGTGACCGGTGGCGCCGGCTTCATCGGCAGCCACACCTGCGTGGAGTTGCTCGATGCCGGCGACGAGGTGGTGGTGATCGACGACTACTCCAACAGTCGTCCGGCCGCCCTGGAACGGGTCAGCGGGATCACCGGAAAGTCCGTCACTGTTCACCAAGCCGATTTGCGCGACCGTTCGGCGCTGTCGAGGGTTTTCGATGAGCACCCGATCGGCGCGGTGATTCACTTCGCCGCCAAAAAGGCAGTTGGCGAGTCGACCCAGATTCCGCTGGAGTATTTCGACATCAACATCGGTGGCACGACGAATCTGCTGCGCACGATGAACGACCACAAGGTTTCCCGTCTGGTGTTCTCCTCGTCCTGTTCGATCTACGGTGACGCTCCGGCCGAACCCCTGGCGGAGTCGGCCCCGGCCGCCCCCACCAATCCCTACGCGCTCTCGAAGTGGATATGCGAACAATTGCTTGCCGAGGCCTGCCGGCATCTTCCGGAACTGTCGGTGATCGCGCTCCGGTACTTCAACCCCATCGGTGCGCACCCCAGCGGTCTTCTGGGGGAAGACCCGCTCGGCGTGCCCTACAACGTCATGCCTTATCTGGCGCAAATCGCCGTGGGCCGGCTGCCGGAGCTGAATGTGTTCGGCGACGACTACGACACTCCGGACGGCACGGCGATCCGCGACTACATCCACGTCGTCGACGTCGCCGACGCGCACCGGGTGGCGTTGCAGCATCTCGATGATCGCACCGGCTTCCGGGTCTTCAACCTCGGCACCGGATCGGGTGTTTCGGTGCTGCAACTCGTTGCCGCGTTCTCGGCGGCCTGCGGCGAGGAGATCCCTTACCGGATCGTCGGTCGGCGTGCCGGTGATGTACCGAGTCTGGTCGCCGATCCCTCACTCGTGGAGCGCGAATGGGGTTGGCGCACAACGCGGGAGCTCGCTGAGATGTGCCGTGACGCATGGAATTTTCAGCAGCGGAATCCCAACGGCTACGGCTAACTCGGATAGGACCGATCGCGCCGGAGTGCGCGGCGATGGTTCCGCCAGCTCCGCAGATATGCCAGCGGTCCGTACAGTCGGCCCTTGAGTTCCACCCTGGTCAATTCCGCGGGGTATTCGACCGCGGGCGCCTCGGCCTCCCGTCCACGCCGGGCGAAGGCGATGATCGCCGGAATCCGGGCGATCAGCCGCAGGACGTCCAGCGGATGGGCCAGAACGACTTTCGTGAGGTAGGCCGTGAATCCGACGCCATAGGTGTAGAACTGGTCCCGCAGCGCCGGGTAGTCGGCACGATGCAGATGGTTGACCACCGCGGCCGGTTGGTACACCAGTTGATAGCCCGCCTCGATGATCCGGAAATAGATGTCCAGGTCCTCACCGTTTTTGGCGAGGGTGCCAGGCCCCAGGACCGGGTCCAGGCCGCCGACGGAACGCAGCGCGCTCGCCCGGAAGGCCATGTTCGCGCCGGTGCCGAACATGCTTGAGCGCCAAGGGAACAGCCGATCCTGGGGCCGGTTCGGGCCCATGTCGAACACCCTGCGGCGGAACCCCTTGTTGAATCCGCTGTGGGTATCGAACCAATACTGCGACGACGTCTCGATCTCCTGAGGAACGACCAGTCCGGTGACGCAGCCGACGTTGTCGCCCATCGCGAAGCCGCGTAGCAACTCGCTGAGCCAGTGCCGATCGACGATGACGTCGTCGTCGGTGAAGGCGATGTACTCGCCCGTTGCGTGCTGTAGGCCACAATTGTGCGCCCATCCCAGGCCTGGATGAGGTTCGCGAACATAGTGAATCCGCGGGTCGCCCGCGTAGCGTCCGGCGATGAGTTCGGCGGTGGCCTCGGAGGACGGTGCGTTGTCGACCACGACGATCTGGTAGTTCGGATAGTCGACCTCATCGAACGCGCCGAGGCACAGCGCCAGGCTGTCGCTACGGTCACGGGTGGCGATGATGACGCTGATCGGGGGCGACTCAGCGACGGCGCGGTCGCGGTCGACCAGGCACCGCGGCCGGCCTTCGCCGGTAACGCCGGTGGCCCGGAGCGAGGTCAGCCCCGCCATGCCGTCCGCCCGCAGATGTGCGTCGATCTGTGGCCCCAGGCGCTTCCAGATCTCGTCGGCGAGTGCGTCGGCGGGCAGTGCCCCATCGGGCAGTGCCAGCTCGATCATGCCCAGTGGTTCGTCGTGCAATCGCACCAGCGCCCAGGCCCGGGTGTACACCCTGCCTCGCCTGTCGTGGGCGGCGGCGATTGCCGCTATGGGCTCGCCGATCTCGATCTGCACCATTCGGATCGGGGTGAAGCCGGGCAACTCTTCGCTCACGCGAGCACCTCCTCGTACGCCGACTCGATCTCCCGGACGACCGTGCTCGCGTAGAAGGAGGTCACCCGGTCCTGCCCGGCGGCTCCCATTCTCGCCGCGAGTGCCGGGTCTGCCACCAGCGTGGCGATGGCAGTGCGCAATTCTTCGGAATCCTCGGGGGTCACGACAATTCCGGTCTCGCCGTCGGCGACGATCTCGGGCAGCCCGCCGATACGCGAGGCGATCACCGGTTTTCCTAGGGCCATGGCTTCCATCGCGACGGTAGGGCATGGATCCGGCCAGATGGAGGGCACGATGCCGGCCAGGCTGTGCCGCCAGGCAGTCATCACGGCGGCGTGCGGCCAGTTCTTGAGCACGACAACGTTCTCAGGGAACGATTTCGGGGTTTCCGGCAGGGTGTAGCCGACGAGCACCAGGGGCGGCGCCGCGGTGAGGCCGTCATAGGCCGACAACAGGGTGTGAATACCCTTCTGACGCGTCAGCGAGCCGACGAAGAGCAGATATCCCTCACCGGGGAGTTGATCGCGATAGGAGTCGTCGCCGAGGTCCCCGACGGTGTCGGGAATGAAGTTGGGAATGACCCGGCAATGACTCGATCCGTCCGTCAGCCGGTTGCCGGCCGCGACCGCGTGGCTCACCGGGATGAACATGTCGACCATGCGTCGCTCGGGTGCGGCCATCGCCCAGTTGCCCGCGGCGACCGCGGCGCCCTTGATCCGCCCGTTGTAGCTGACCGCAGCGCACGAGAGGCACTTGGCGACACCCGGCCCGCTGCACGGTTCCCCGTCGCGCATCAGGATCCAGTTTGCGCAGCGCATGTTGTAGTCGTGCACGGTGGCGACGAGCTTGGCCTTGCTGCGGCGTTTGATCGGCAGAAAGGAGCGGCCCATCCAATTGTGCGAATGAACCACTTGCGGACGTTCCCGGCGGACCACGTCGGCGAGTGCGCCGAGAAGCTCCGGGTCGGGAACCGGCGGCGCGTAAGTGCGGTCCCGGAAGATCCGCTCGGACCGTTGAAGAGTCCCCCGCAGGCGGTACACCCGCACCCCGGCGTCCTCCTCGTACGGCTCCAGTCCCTGGCCGGCCAGCGTGGCGACCGCTACGTCATGCCCCCGCGCGACCAGTTCAATGCTCAGATTCCGCACGTACTGCTGGGCACCGCCGATCATCGGCGGATAGGAATCGATGAGCATCAAGACGCGCATGGGTACCTTCGGGCAGCGGTAGTGTCCGATACCCACCCATGCGGTGGTGCGGTGGGTATCGGCATTGCAGGGGGGTTTCGCCCTCCGATCCTAAAGCGCACGACCGGCGCACGTGGCGAGTGCTTCCCTACTTCTAGCCGTCAGTACTTCTAGCCTTTGTCGGACCGAATACCCGATGATAGGACCGGAATCGGATCGAGACCGGAAGGAACCCGGCCCCCCTGACTGACAACACCACACACGGCTCCCGCACCGCTGAACAGATCGGCGGCGCGGCGACCGGCGTTGTCCCGGACCATCCTCACCACCGCGGGCGGATAATCCTGATCGGCTGGCAGTTGGTCGCCCTAGCGGGGCAGGTGTGGGCCGTTCACCTGGCCCGCACCGGCGGCGAGGGGACGGCCGACATCCTGTCCACCCTCAGCATGGGGGTCATGTACGGCAGTGCGGTCTGGGTGCTGACCCGGCCTAAGTTGACCCGGACCTCGCGGAACATGGCGATCGCCTGCCTGGCCCTCACCCCGACGCTCATGTCGCGGGCCACCGACCCGCTGCTCCTCACCGGCTTTGACGAACAGCTGCACCTGCGCACGCTGGTCGACATCATCTCCTCGCACCAGCTGTTCCAGCCCAATCCGGTGCTCGACATCAGCCCCCGCTACCC
>JAGQTO010000267.1:0-10257 GCA_020439025.1 Mycobacterium sp.
GTCGGGCAGCACCAGGTCCGCCCCCGCCATCAGCGCGGCGTAGGGAATCCCCCAGGCGTTGGCGTGGAACATCGGCACGATCGGCAGGGCCTTGTCGGCGAAGCTCAAACCCATTCCGTTGCCACTGCACACCGCCATCGAGTGCAGGTAGCTGGACCGGTGCCCGTAAACCACGCCTTTGGGGTTGCCGGTGGTCCCGCTGGTGTAACACATTGCCGCGGCGGAGTTCTCGTCGAGCACCGGCCAGTCGAACTCATCGGATTCGGCGGAGGTGATGTCGTGGTACCGCAGCACCCGCTTACCCGAAGCCTGCAAGGGGCCGATATCGCCGTCGCCGACCGCGATGACCGTGTGAACGGTCTCCATGCCGGGCAGCACCGAAGCCAGAATGGGCACCAATGACATGTCGACGATGACGACACGGTCCTGGGCCTCGTAGGCGATGAACTCGATCTGCTCGGGGAACAGTCGGATGTTGAGGGTGTGCAGAACCGCGCCCATCGACGGAATGGCCACATAGGCCTCCAGATGTTCCTGGTTGTTCCACATGAAGGTGGCGACCCGCTGGTCGGCATCGATGCCGAGCCGACGCAGGGCGTTGGCCAGTCGCGCGGCCTGCCGGCCGACCTCGCGGTAGGTGGCCTGGCGGAAGCCGTTGCCAGTGGCGGTGGTGACGGTCCGGTCCCCGTGCACATTGACCGCGTACCGCAGAATCGCCGATACCGTCAGCGGGGAGTTCTGCATGGTACTCAGCATCGGGGCCACCTTAGTTCGCTCGGGTGGCCCGATCGTATCGCCACGGCGCCGCGCTCCCCCGGCGGTCGCGCAACGAAAGCCCGCAACGAAAGCCGAGGCTCGGGCGATGTACCCGGTGGGTATACGGTCATTCCCGAGCGAGGAGAGACAGATGCGGCGGATCGCGACGCTGGCCGGTGCGGCCGCGACCCTAGCGGTGCTTGCTGGACCGGCCGGCGCGGCCCACGCCGACGGTTCCGCGCAGGACACCATCAACGACCTGCAGCGCCAGGGCTACACGGTGCAGATCGACAAAATCGGCACGGGTCCGATATCGAAGTGCGTGGTAATGAGCGTGCGCAATCCCCAAACCGTCACACAGTTGGTGCCCTACGTCGGTCCCAGCCTGGGCAGCCGGGACGCGACGTTTCTGGTGCCGGTGGTGACCAGCCAGACCATCTCGGTGTCGCTGGACTGCAACCAGCGCTGACGTCAACCAGCGCTGGGGCCGATCAGGAAGCCGGACGCAGACCCAGACCGGCCGACTGCACCGCCAGCGAGGCGACCGAACCGTCGTAGTCACCGACGTAGAGATGCGTTCCGTCACCGCTGATCGCCAGGCACGACACCGGACGGCCAAGTTCGATGTGATCCACCATGCGAGCGGTCGAGGCGTCCACGACTACCACCTGCTCGCCCTCGGCCACATAGACCGCGCCGGCGGTGACCACCAGCTGGGCCGGCAGCCCGCCGGTCGGAATGGTCTTCACGACCCGCGATGCACCGGTATCGACGACCCTCATCACCCCGCCGAGCTCGGCATCCCAGCCGGTGACGAAGATCCGCCGACCGTCCGGGTGAACGGCGACATCACCGATCGAGGCACCGACGAAAATGGTGTCGAGCACCCGACCCTTGCGGGTGTCGACTACCACCAGGGAGCCCCCGGCATCGGTGTTCAGCGCCACGTAGAGCCGGTTCCCCGCCGGGCCGACCCGGACGGCGTCCACCGTGGCCTCGGAGGCGTTGCTGACCGCGATGCTGCTGACGTGTCCGCTCTCGATGTCGATGACGGCGATGTCGGCACCGGCACCGGCCGAACGCGCCACGTAAAGCAACTCGCCGGACCTGCTGACGGCCAGGCCACCCGCGCCGGTGCCGATCTCCCGGTCGGCCAGTACCGAACCGGTCTCGAGATCGACCGCGACGACGGTGTCCTCGGAGATCGACGCCGAACGCACATAGGCGCGGCCGGCGGCGGCGACCGCGTACGGCTCAGCGATGCCGTCCACCTCCGAGGCGACGGTCAGCGTCGCGACGTCGATGATGGAGACCGCACCCTGCCCGTAGTGGGCGGCGACGACGAAGCGTCCATCCTCACTGACGGCCAGGTCGGTGACCGGGCCGGGGAGATCGGACAGCAGACCGGCAGCCGGGTGGACCACCCGAAGCAGTTCGGCGGACGGGCGCACCGAGGGGATCAAGCCGCTCAGAGCGGCGATCCGCGGGGTGGGCAACGTCGACAGCCACACCGAGTCAGCGGGCCGTTCAGCCACCGCGGCGCCACCTGTCGTGTTCGCCATCTTGATCACACCTCCATCTGGGCCGGGCAGTGCCGACCCCTACACCGTGCGAACGTTTTCCGAAACGTAAGCTCGCGTTTGATTTTAGCCCCGGTACCGACAAAAAAATTCCCGGTGAACGCACCCCTGGGTCCGCAAGCTCAGCCTTCGCTCAGCAACGGCATTCCTATTGCACAATCCCGGCAATCGTCCAGAGAGCAGTAACATAGCTGATGGCAGACCGAATTTTTACGCCCTCAACACCGCATTTGACCGGCGCGTCGGCAAATTTATGGCGCTAAGAATTTCTCATGCGTCAGAGCGAAATGCGGTAGACATCACAGCGGCGCGCGAGCGCCCGAATTCCACCCGCCCAGACGGCGGCCCGTAATCATCGCCACGTGGCCGCCGCCGCACGAATCCGCCGTAGTCTGCTGATACGCCACTGGCCGGCAGGCACGCGGACGTTGGAGGAGGCCTCCGTTCATGACGCCAGAGGATGACGACCCCGAGACCCGAATCGCCGGCCTGGAACGCTCGTTGTCCACGGCGGCCGCCGAGGGTGAGACCCCGACGGCCTCGAACGCCCCGGTTCTGCGGCTGGGGTGGGTCGTGCTGGCCCTCCTGGTCACCGGATTGGTGATCAGTGGCGGGGTGATGCTCGCCGATCACCGCACCCGGACGGTGGCCGGTTGGCCTACCGGCGAGGACCTCCCCGATACGGTCGCACCGGCGCCCACAATCCCCACCGCGCCGGCGCCGTCAGGACGAGCGCCTTCCGCCGGTCAGCAGATCACCGTCTCCGGCGTGGGAGCCAACAGGACCGTTGCATGCACCGGCAACGACGTCATGATCAGCGGGGTGGACAACACCGTGATGCTGACGGGGCTCTGCGCGCGAGTGGAGGTCTCCGGAATCGAGAACCGGGTGAACATCGAGGAGGCGACGGCGATCGTCGTCTCGGGCCTCAACAACGAGGTCAGATTTCTTTCCGGAACACCGGAACTCACCAAATCAGGGGTGGGCAACACCCTTGAGCGCCGCTGAGCCCTCAATCGGCTGGCCGTGCGCCGGGACCGAGTGTCACGACGTGCGCCGGCGAAGGCGGAATCCGTTCCGGAAGCTGCAATCTCAGCATGCCCTGCTCCACCCACCAGTCCACCGGCTCGCCGAGGCCCGGCATCCGGACCTCCGTCACCGCGGTGGCGTCAACCCCGCGAATCCCGAACTCACGCAGGGGCAGGTCGAGCAGGATCGCGTTCACCCAACCCTCGCGCTGGGTGAAGCGCACCGCAGTGCCCTCGGTGGTGGTCGCCTGCGCGATCGCCCACGGCCGGGTGCGGTACAACGCGACTCCGTTGGTGCGTAGCCAGGCACCCAGCCCACGCAGGGGTGCCAATTGCCGTTCGGGAAATCGGCCGTTCTGGTCGGGCCCGATACCGATGAGCAGGTTGCCGTTCTTGGAGACGATGTCGACCAGGGACCGGACGAGTTCGGTTGCGGTCACGTAGTCCTCCGGGCGCTCATTGCGGTTGGCGCCGAAGGAATGGCCCACCCCGCGGGTCGACTCCCATTTCTTGTCCTGGATCTCGTCGAACGTGGCGTACTCGGGCGTGCGGATGTCGTAGTGATGCTCGGTGGGGAAGGTCAGGGACTTGTGCCGCTCCGGCAGGTAGGCCCAGAACCGCTGCAGCAGGGACCCGCCGACCCGTGCCAGCGCGTCGGTGACGGCACTGCGGTGCGCCGGCGCCTCGATCCAGCGATCGTTGATCACCCCGTCGGGCACCTCGTTGTAGTAGTCGGCGAACAGCGCCGGCAGATCGCCGCCAGAGGGCCAGCAGATGTCGTTCCACAACACCGACGGCCGGTAGCGGTCGATCAACTCACCGACATGGCGCGCGGCGTATTCGACGTAGTCACCGGTGTGCGGGACGGCCAGAAAACTGTCCGCGGGGTTCTGCAGCAGCGCGTCGTTATAAGGCCAGTCATAGCCGCCCGAGTAGTACAGGCCCATCCGGAGCCCGGCATCGAGGACCGCCTGCCTCAGGTCGCCGACGATGTCGCGACGGGAGTGGTAGCGCCCCTTGCGCGGATGCTCCAGCGCGGTGGGCCACAGACAGAAGCCGTCATGGTGTTTGGTGGTCAGGACGACGTAGCCTGCACCGGCATCGCGGCACACCCCCGCGATGGCACCCATGTCGGCCCCGGCGGTGCCGTCGTCGAACGGGCCGACGAAGTCGTCGTAGGTGGCGTCCGGGCCGTAGGTCTGCCGTTGGTGCAGCCAGGTCGGACTGCCCTCTAGCCGGCTGCTGTTGAGGTACCACTCGGCGTACGGGTTGTCCCGTAACACCCCGGTGGGCCCCTCCTCTTTGAGCAGCTGCTGAATGTCGGGAACCTGCGGAGCCCAGCCGGGCACCGAATACAGACCCCAGTGAATGAAAATCCCGAGTTTGGCGTCGTCGTACCAGTCCGGAAGGGGATGCGTCGAAACGGATCCCCAGGTGGGGGCGTACATCCGAAAAGGGTAAGCCCCCCGGCCTCAGAGAGCGACCGGCTGCCTCCCGGGCGCCCGAACCGGCTGCGGCACAAGGCCCGGGCTATGGCTCCGCAGCCGGGAACGCACCACCGCGAGCAGGCCCAGTTCCACCACTCCCGCGGCGACCACGGGCCAGAGGAGTCCGGTGAGGGCCGCCAGGGTCCCGGGCCGGTTGAGGTCGCTCGAGGTCGGTTCGCGCACCCATTCCGCGAACAGGAACGCTGCGACGGCGACGGCGATCGCCGTGATTCCGTAGAGAGCAATCCAGACCATGCGGATCTCCGAAAGTTAGATGACTTAACGGTCAATTTCGACGGTACGCCCGCCATACAGAAAGTCGAATCACGAAGCCATCTTCATATCAAACCGATACAAAGCTGTGCCCTTGGCCGTTAGATGCCGCGGCCCCCTTCCGAACTGCGACACTGATCGACGGCACGTCAAGCAGACCGGGCAAAAGCCCGATGGCGTTGGCGGCCGCGATCGCGCCGCCTCTGACGATTCAGCGCAAGCGAAACAGGAAGGTGGCCACGTCGCGATGCCAGCCGCACAGCCCTACCAGGACATTCCCCGACCGGCCAACCGAGTTCCGCTGCTGGGCGACGCCCTGCACATCGACGCCGCCCATCCCACGCGCAGCCTGATGGACCTGGCCGGGGAGCTCGGGCCGATCTACTCGCTGGTGGCACCCGGCCAGGACGTCGTCGTGGTCTCCGGCGGCGAGCTGGTGGCGGAATGCCTCGACGAGACACGATTCGAGAAGAACGTCCCGACCGAACTGATCGTGATGCGGGAGATCGTCGGCGACGCCGTCTTCACCGCCTGGACCGAGGAGCCGGCCTGGAAGAAGGCACACAACATCTTGTTGCCGGCTTTCGCCCCGCAGGCGATCAGGGGCTACACCGAGAAGATGGCCGATATCGCCGACCAGCTGGTGATGAAGTGGGCCCGCCTCAACCCCGGCGACCCGGTGGACATCTGCGCCGACATGACCAAGCTGACCTTCGACACCATCTGCCTGGTCTGCTTCAGCTACCGGCCGGGTTCGTTTTACCGGCAGGACATGCCGCCCATCGTGACAGCGCTGGAGGACGCGATCACCGAGTGCGTGAACCGGCCCAGCCGGCTGCCCGGCCAGGACGTCTACGAGGCGATCAAGGGACGCAGCAGGTTCAAGGAGCACCTCAGCTTCCTGAACAACCTCTGCGACAAGCTCATCGACGACCGGATCCGCAGCGCCGACGTCGGCAGGAACGGCGACGTCCTGGACCTGATGCTGACGCAGGCCGACAAGGACACCGGACAGAAGCTCAGCCGGCTGAGCATCCGCCAGCAGATGCTGACCTTCCTGGCCGCCGGCTACGACACCACCAGCGGAATGCTGATGTGGACGATCTATTACCTGCTGAAAAACCCTGCAGCCCTAGCGAAATGCTACGCCGAGGTCGATGAGGTCTTCGGGGAGGACCTGTCCGTGCTGCCGGACGCGGCGCAGATCCCCAAGCTTCAGTACCTGCTTCAGTGCATGAAAGAAGCGCTCAGGCTGTGGCCGGTCGGTCCGGGGTTCCAGGTCCGTCCACTAGCGGACGAGGTTCTCGGTGGCCGCTACCGGATCAAGAAGGGCCAGCCGATCCTGATCCTGACCCCGCAGATTCACCGCGACCCGAACCACTTTCCCGACCCGGAGTGCTACGACCCGGATCGTTTCGCTCCGGAATTGGAAGCCACACGGCCGGGGTGGGCATGGATACCGTTCGGCAACGGACAGCGTGCCTGCATCGGCCGGCACTTCTCCTTTTTCGAATCGCAACTGCTCCTCGGCCTGATCCTGCAACGATTCAGGCTGCTGGACTCCTTTGACTATCGCCTCGACATCACCGATTTCTTCTCGATCAAGCCGAAGAACCTCTCGATCACCGTCGCGCCCCGCGAAGGCCGCGAGGCTGCGGTGATCGCCGGTCCGCGCGTCGCGGCGAAACCGGCCGAGGAAACACCCTCGGCCGCAAGCACCTCCCTTCCCCGCGTTGTCTCCGACTACGGCGGCGGTAACCGGCTACTGGTGCTCTACGGCTCCAACCTCGGCACTTCCGAGCGAATCGCCAATGAAATCGCCGAGGACGGGCGGGCCAGAGGCTTCTCGGTGACTCTGGGGGCGCTGGACGACTACGCCGCCGCGCTGCCCTCCGACGGCCTGGTGGTCATCTGCACGTCGTCCTACAACGGCAATCCACCCGACAACGCGGTCGGGTTCCACCGCTGGCTTGGCACGGGACTTGCTCCGGACGCCCTGAGCGGAGTGACGTACACGGTTTTCGGCGCCGGTGATCGGGTGTGGGCCTCGACCTTCCAGAAAGTCCCGACCGAGATCGACGAACGACTGCAGGCCGCCGGTGCGACCCGGTTCGCGCCGCGCGGGGCCGCAGACGCCTCCGACGATTTCGACGGTCAGTTCCGCGACTGGTACGCCTCGTTGTGGACGCTGGCCGGCGAGGCCCTCGGGTTGGCCGCGCAACCCGAAGTCGTCGCCGACACCAACCGGTACGAGATCGCGACGACCGGGCAACGCCTACACGGCGCATTCTTCTCCGCGCTGGATGCCACGGCCTACCGCGTGGCCGAAAACCGGGAACTGCTCACCCGGGTCGCCACGACCGGGCCCATCGCCGCATCCACCCGCCACATCGAGTTCGAGCTGCCTGACGGTGTCACCTATCGCACCGGTGACCACATTGCGCTTCTCCCCCGCAATGCCGCCGAACTCGTGGGACGGGCAGCCGCCCTGGCGGAACTGGATCTTGACGAGCTCGTGGTGATCCGCCCGAATACCGCTGCGCCGAGCCATCTTCCGCTGGACACACCGTTCGTTGTCTCCGAATTGCTCTCCGCAAGGGTCGAACTGCAGGCGCCGCTCACCCGGGCCCAGATCAAGACCCTGGCCGAGTTCGCGACCGACCCCGACGAGCAGGCAGAGCTTTGCGCATTTGCCGCCGACGGCGCCGAGAACATCACGCGCTACCGCGACGAGATCCTGTTCAAGAGGGTCAGCCTGCTGGACATGGTGCAGCGTTACCGCTCTATCGACGTGCCGCTGAACACCTGCCTGGATCTCCTGCCCGGCCTGACGCCCCGCTACTACTCGATTTCGTCGTCGCCGACGGCGAATCCCAACAGGTGCAGCATCTCGGTGGGTGTTCTGCGCGCCCCCGCCCGCAGCGGCAGCGGCGTCTACCACGGCACTGCGTCGAACTACCTGGCCCGCACGAATCCCGGCGCGATGGTGCCCGGTTTCATCCGTCCGCCGGGACTGCCTTTCGACGTGCCGGAGGATCCGGCCACGCCGATGATCATGATCGCCACCGGAACCGGCCTGTCCCCGTTCCGGGGATTCCTCCAGGAGCGCGCCGCCCGGGGCACCGCGACACAACTAGGTCCCGCCCTGCTGATCTACGGCTGCCGCCTTCCCGATGCGGATTTCATCTACGAAGACGAGATCCGGCAGTTCGAGTCCGACGGGGTCGTCAGCGTCATCACCGCCTACTCCCGCATCGAGGGTCCGGGACGGGCGAGGGTCCAGGACGCCGTTCGGGTGAACGCCGAGCGCATTCTGGAACTGATCGACGCCGGGGCGATCACCTACGTCTGCGGTGGGGCGGGCACGGTGGCGCCCGCACTCAGGGACGCCTTCGCCGATATCTACCAGCGCCATCACGGGGTGAGCGCCGAGCAGGCCACGGCCTGGCTCGAGGAACAGCGCGCCGCCAACCGTTACCTGGAGGATGTGTGGGCGGCGCACTGACGATGCATCAGCCCAAGGCCGGCGTCGATGCCGCGATCAGGAGGTTGCCTCCTCGGGCGGCCCGCCCTTCTGCTGCCCACCGCCGGCCACTTGGTCGGCCAACTCCAAGCCCGCGCCGGCGTAGACGTTGAAGGCGATACCCACGCCGTGGTCCTTGGCCCACTGCACCTCATCGTCGTATCGGGCGACGGCGGCGACTTTGCCGCTGAACCCCGACTCGCGCAGACATTCCAGCGCGGTGACGTTAGCGCCATGACGCGGCATCGCCAAGATGGCAATACGCACTGAGTCCGAGCGTTCCAGTTGGTTCCAGAAGTACAGATCGGTGGCGTCACCTTCGATCACTCGAAGGCCCTTCTCCGCGAGTCGTTCGATTCGGGGCCCGTCATAGTCAACGCCGACGACCCGGAGTCCGTAGTGATCAGTCAGTCGTTGGTAGGCGGCAAATCCCACCCGGCCCATCCCGATCACCACGACCTCGGCGTCGCCGGCGTCGCCGTGGCGTTCCTCGGGATTCAATGCGCTCTCGTCCTGGGCGGGAAGCCGCGCGGCGATCTTCTCCACCATCAGATGCCCGCGTCCGTTGACCAATGCCGCCACCGCGAAGCTCAGTGCTACGGCGATCGACATCTCGACCAGCCAGGCACCTTCCAGCAGACCGGCCGAGACACCTACTGACACAACGATCAAGCCGAATTCGGAGTGATTCATCAGGCTCAGCCCGGCCAGTAACGCCGTGCGATAACGCAGCTGCAAGCGCGACAGCAGCACCACGTACCAGGCTGCCTTGAACGGCAGGAGCAGCAGCATCAGCAGTGCGACGCCGATGGTGGGCAGGTCCGGCAGACCGGTCAGCCCGATCGACACGAAGAAACCGACGAGCAGCAACTCCTTGATGTGAAACAGCGACCGCGCGAGCTCGGAGGACGCCGGGTGCGACGCCAGGAGTACCCCGACGATCAGGGCACCGAGGTCGCCCTTGAGTCCGAGCGCGGAGAACAACGCGTACCCGGGCACCAAGGCCATCACAATGCCGAACAGCGACTGCATCTCCCCGTGGCCCAGCCGGGTCCAGATCTTGCGCAGGATCCGTGTCAGTGGCCATAGCCCGACCAGTGCCAGCGCCCACGGGCTGGGCAGGTGACCGCCGGTGGCTGTCAGGAAAATCACCGCGATGATGTCCTGCATCACCAGGATGCCGATGGCTACGCGACCGTACAGCGCGTGTGACTCGCCCCGTTCCTCGAGGACTTTGACCACGAAAACGGTGCTGGAGAACGACAGCGCGAAGGCAAGCAGAGCGATCGTTTGCATGCTCTGCCCAGCCAGCATGACGACCCCGGCCACGGAGGCCAGCCACATGAGAAGACTTCCGAGAATGACGCTGAGGACCATATGGGCGGACGTGGTCAGCCACACTTCGCGACGCAGCAGTATCCGAATGTCGAGCTTGAGACCAATCGCGAAGAGCAACAACGTGACGCCGAGATCCGCCATCACTTCCAGCTGAGGAAGTTCCCCCACGTCGAGCGCGTTGATGACGAATCCCGCAGCCAGAAACCCGACCAGTGGGGGGAGCCGCAGCGCCATGGCGAGCCCGCCGAGACCGAAAGTGATGACAAGGTAGA
>JAGQTO010000267.1:10329-13980 GCA_020439025.1 Mycobacterium sp.
CTTCTCAAGTGGTACGAGTATCCCGGAAAAGGCTCGATTGCTCTGCGGAAGCCGAAACCGATCGATCCCGGTGACGCCAGAAGTCCTACCCGCCGTGGACCTCCTTGCCAACGGATTTCCTCCGCGAACGTTCCTTCGGTCGGAACTTGGGTGAACTCGACAACCGTGCCGTAGGTTCCCAAGGGTCGAGGCCGAAGGCGCCGGTGATGACGTGCCGACGGGGCCGCGCAGTTCCCCAGGAGGATTCCCGATGAGATGCGCAATCTCCGCCCCTGCCGGCGGGCGAGGCCGATGTGACCGCGAGGGGACCGCGCGGTTCCCGATCCCCGGCACCGCAACCTCGCTGCGCCTGGGCCTGTTGGTGGCGGGGTTGGGCGTGGGAGCCACCATCGCCTGGATGCCCGCGGTGGCGTCCGCTGACGACGCCGCGAGTTCGAGGGCCGGCTCATCGAGTTCCTCGCCATCTGCGCGCGGCAACGCCGCGGGGGCGCGCAGCCGAGCACCGGCCGTCCAGCCCGGCCGTTCGGTGACGTCGCCGGCCTCTGAGCGCCGCTCCCAACCAGGGATCACCCCCGCCGGACCCATCCCGAGCCCGGATGCTCTGGACATCGAGTCCGTCGTCCCGCAGATTCCGGCGCATTTGCCGGTCCACATGGAGACCCCATCCCGATTGCCGGACAAGGTCGCAGCACCGGCCGCGGTCCTGCCGACGACCGTCCACGCGCCGACGCCCGCCCCGTCGAACCCGGTGGGCATCGCCTCCGCGAACCGGCGGAGCCCGCGCGAAGCCTCCCCCGGCCCGACCACCGCACAGGCGGTCTCATTGCCGACGTTCGCCGGGGCCGGCGCGACCGCCGGCGGACCGATCGAATCCGCCATCCGGTTTCTCATCGGCAACGGCACCGCCGACAACCCCGACGCCGGAATCCTGATCGGTAACGGCTACAGCTGGACGGCCGGCACCTGTCCCACCACCTGCAACGGCGGCAAGGCCGGCCTTCTCGGCGACGGGGGCGACGGCTGGGGCGGGGGCAACGGCGGCGCAGCCGGGTGGTTCGGCAACGGCGGCAACGGCGGCGCGGGTCTTCCCGGCGGTGCCGGCGGCGACGGCGGCGCCGGCGGATGGTTCCTCGGGAACGGCGGCGACGGCGGCGCCGGCGGATCGGTGATCTCCGGCGCCTCGGCGGGCGGAGGGGATGGCGGCGACGGCGGGCACGCGGGAATACTTTCGCTGTGGGGTGTCGGCGGTAACGGGGGCGCCGGCGGCAACGGCCTGGAGGCCCCCGGCGGAACGGGCGGCGCCGGAGGTTCCGGCCGGATTCTGTTCTTCTGGGACCGTCGAGGCGCCAACGGCGCCGACGGCGACACCAATGTGGTGATTTCCGACAACTTCGGCACGACCACGATCCAGAACAAGTACGTCGTGATGAACAACAATTACAACGGCGGCAGCCAGACCATCACAGTGACTCCGACCGGCTTCGCCATCACCGCACGAACCGGTTCGGCCCCCACCGACGGCGCGCCGCTGGCCTACCCCGCAGTCTATCTGGGATGCCACTACGGCAATTGCTCCCCGTCAAGCACGCTGCCGCTGCAAATCGGTGAGATCATCAGTGCCACAAGCAGTATCAGCTACACCTACCCCGCCGATGCCGGCGATGTCTACGACGCCTCCTATGACATCTGGATGGATCCGAACCCGAAGACGACGGGCGTCAACCAACAGGAACTGATGATCTGGTTCACCGAGCAGGGCGGGGTCCAACCCATCTCGTATTCCTATGACCCCCAAGGGAACGCCATTCCGATCGCCACCGTCACCATCGACGGGGTGAGCTGGAACGTCTACCGGGGCAACAACGGCGCCAACAACGTCGTCTCCTACGTGGCGGTGGACCCGATCGCCACGTTGACCGACTTCGAACTGCTCGATTTCATCGACGACGTCATGATTCGCACCGCCGATTTTCAGGAACCGGTCACCGACGCCTGGTATCTGACCAGCGTTCAGGCCGGCTTCGAGCCGTGGAACGGCGGGGTCGGACTGACGGTCAACTCCTTCGACGCCACCGTCAACTGACTCCGCGGGCCGCCTCTCAGCGGTCCGCGATGTCGATGACGTGAAACCACGGGCGCCGGATCACGAGTCGGCGACCGCGGGGAAGACGAGCACGGATCCGTCTTCGTCACGCAGCATCTCGATGGCGACGTCGGTCGGTGCCGGTGACGGCATCACGCCTCGCCCCAGCTCTCGGAGACTTCGCGACGCCGTCAGCAGCTCATCAACCTCTCCCAGAGTAAAGACGAAGTCGAGCATTCCGTGCGAGCGGTCGACTTCGAGATCGGAGAGTCGGCGCACCACTTCGGCGATCCCGCGTTCGAGCTCGTCGACTGCCCGCTCATCGTTGCTGAGCTGCCGCATGAATCGATCGAACGTGTTGTCCGGGTTGATCTCCGCATGCTCGACGGCCTGGAGTACGTTCACCCTCCGCTTGAGGCTGATCGCGAGTTCGGCCAAGTCCAGCTGAGCGCAGAACTCCCCCGACGGGTCTGCCAGACCGGGGAAGCGCTTCTTGATTCGGGCGAGCTCGACCGGCCCCGCGGGAAAGTCGTCGAGTGCGGACTCCCAGCGTTTGAGGTTTCGGCGAGCGGCGGTGATGGCCGTCTCGATCTTGTCCACCGCTGCGCTGAGCCCCAGCGAATGACCGACCTTCCCCTGGTCGAGGAGGATCGCGGTCGCTTTCTCTATCGGGGAGCGACAGCTCTCCAGCCGGTTGCGATCGTCGTCGAGCTTCTCCTGGCGCATCTGCTCCAACATCTCCGCCGCACGCCGACTCGCCATTTCCGAGCGTGCGCTCAGACCCGCGGCGATAGCCATCATGATCAGCGGCGGAGCCACCGACAGCGTGCCCCCTCCCGCTGCGGCCGTGCCGGCCACGCGGACGAAGGCCGCCTGCCCGGCTACTCCCGACGCGCCCACCAGCGCGCTACGGATTCCCCCCGGCACCGAGTTCGCCAGCATCGGATGGATGAGCCCGCTGCCGAACTGCGCTGCCACCTTCGACGGCACCACCATCCGATAGAGGGCCTGGCCCGCCGGGGGTGCTCCCGCGGACGTGAGGGCCTGCCCGATCAGTTCGGTCAGATACCTGGCCAAGGGGCTGTCCGCGCCCAGGGACATTCCATCGGCCCGGACAACTCCCGCAGGCACGGGATGAACCTCCAGGGTGGCGATCGGCGTGTCGGCGAGCGTCGCCAGAGCGGTCCGGAGCTCGGTCAGCCGCTGCCGGGTCATGGGCCGGTCGTCGAAAACAGCCGGAACGGTGGCGTCGCCGACAGCCAGCGTCCATACCCGAACTTCGTGCACCGATTCATCCACTGCCGGGTGCCCTCCTCCCGTAACGCCGCCTGCCCCGACGGTAGCCGCAGCGGCGGCCCGGGAGGCGTTGGGCGATGTCCGTGCCCGCCGCGAACGGCCCCGCCACGTCGCCGGGTGTGTCAGCTCAATCCGCCGTCGCGGGTCCGGTGAATCTGATTCTTGATCTCGCGGTAGGCCTGTACCCGTGCGATCACCGCGTCTGCCGCCGAGTCGGTGGGCGCCGTGGGCGGCGCGGCTTCGATCCCGTAGAGCATGGAACTCAGCTTCGC
>JAGQTO010000267.1:14051-19427 GCA_020439025.1 Mycobacterium sp.
TCGTCGATGAGTCTGGCCTCAGTCGCGCATCTTTCGATCAGCTCGACGCGTTCGGCTGCGGCGCGTTCCAGATCAGCGGCCGTGCTCTCGGCCTCCCCGAGGATTTTGCGATCGTCGATGCTGGGTTTCTCCAGCGCCGACAACTCCTCGGACACCCTGCGCAAGGCATGTGCTTGTCCAAAACTGTCGACGATTCCGCGGATGTCGGCGGTGAAGTCGACGTCGCCGAGCCATCCGGCGCGGGCGGCTTCGGAGCCGATGACACTGCTGACCGCGGCCCGTGCAGATTCCACCCTGGCGGCGTTCTTCGCGCCGAGATTGTCGATCAGTTCCTGTTTCGCCCTGCGCGCCTGTTCAGCCCGCCGCGCCGCGGCGGCGGCCTCCTGGGCTGCCTTCCGGGACCTCTCCCGTTCCTGCGCTTCCGCCCGACTCTTCTCCCAGGCGATCCAGGACTTGTAGAACACCCAGGTCAGCACCGAAATCGCCGCGACGACACCCAGCGCGATCCAGACCGGTTTGGGAATCTGCGAAAGAAGCGCGAAAAGAATAAAGAAACCGACCACTACGGGGGCGCATCCGCCGTTGGAGTCCTTGCTCCCCTTTGCCATGGCGGTTCCCCCTTCCGCTGATCTGCTGCCCCCAGGCCCGCCCCTGCTCGGCGTTGTCCGGATATTAGCGACCCTGACCGACATTCAGTTCTCCACAAACCGTCTCCACGGCGGCCGAACATCGACCGGGCCGATCGACTCGGTCGATTCGCCGACGGGCTGTCCGCGGCCATAGCTCAGCCAGGCGGCGTCGCGTCCCCGGACCGAGTGGGCAGTGAACCGGCGGCGCCATTGAGCCTCTGCAGCTCCACGGTGAGCGCGTCGATCCGTTGCTGCATGTCGGACCGCAATTGATCAATCTGGGCTGCCGTCACGGCGGTGTTCGCGGCGTCTCCGTCAGAGACCTTTTCGATCACCCATGACGCCAGCGTCGCTGTCACCAGACCCACCAGGCTGATGCCACCGATCATCAGGAACACCGCAACCACCCGGCCGGCCGTGGTGACCGGCGAGAGATCGCCGTAGCCGACGGTGGTGACCGTGGTGATCGACCACCACACGGCGTCACCGAAGTTCTTGATCACCGAGCCCTCGACGTCGCGCTCTTCTTCCAGAATCGCCAGCGAAGCGACATAGATGAGCAGGATCGAGCTGAACACCGTGTAGGTGATGACGCGCCCGCGGATGGCACCGCCGACCGCCTTCTGCAACGCGCTGAACAGGACCACAAGCCGCAAGAGGCGCAAGGGCCTCAGGAAGGGCAGCGCCACGATCGCCAGGTCGACCAGGTGCTGGAAGAACCAGCGCGAGCGATGGTTGGCAAGCCCCAAACGGACGAGGTAGTCCATAACGAACAGCACGTAGGTCACCGCGAGGATGACCTCCAGCCCGTCGTTGATGCGGCCCTGGGGGTCGGCAAGAACCTGGATCGAGTACACGATCAGGAAGATGGTGGCCACGCCCGCAAGTGGCCACTCCACGCGGCGCTCCCAGCGGCGCACCCGGGGTTCCTCGTCGATGACAGTTGCATCCCCGAAAGACTCCGCCACGGCAGCAATTCCTCCTGTTCCGGCGACACTGATGGGGAAGCTGCAATCTGACCCCGCAACCTGACAAGGTAGTCGCGAGCTTTCCGGCGCCTTCGTCCGGACCATGGGGCGGCCCGTGCCGACGTCGCCGCGGACCCCGTATCTAGCTCGCCGCCGGAACGGCCTCGGTCGATTCCGCCTCGATGATCGCCTTGACGTTGCGCAGGCAGCGCCCACAGTCAAGTCCCGCGCCGCAGGCCACGGCGACCTGTCTGCAGTTGGCCGCGCCGCGAGCGACCGCGTCGGCGACCGCCGCACAGGTGACCCCGCCGCACAGGCACACGTACATCAAGACTCCCTTACCGACCGCAAGAATCCGTCAGCTAGGTGATGCTAGCCTAACTTAGGCAAACCTACATGTACGCTGAAGCCAGCGCCGCGGGGGCCGATTCATGAGGAGACGAAATGCAGGGTGACGCTGAGGTTCTCAAGCTGCTGAACGAGCAGCTGACCAGCGAGTTGACCGCCATCAACCAGTACTTCCTGCACTCGAAGATGCAGGACAGCTGGGGATTCACCGAGATCGCCAAGCACACCCGGGCCGAGTCCATGGAGGAAATGGTCCACGCGGAACGGATCACCGACCGGATCCTGCTGCTCGACGGACTGCCGAACTATCAGCGGATCGGGTCGTTGCGGATCGGTCAAACCCTCCGCGAGCAATTCGAAAGTGACCTGGCGATCGAATACGAGGTGGTCGCCCGGCTCAAGCCGGGGATCGTCATGTGCCGGGAAAAGCAGGACGCGACGACGGCGACGCTGTTCGAAGAGATCCTCGCCGACGAGGAACAGCACATCGACTACCTGGAAACGCAGCTACAGCTGATGGACAAGCTGGGTGAGCAGCTGTACTGCGCCCAGTGCGTGTCGCGCCCTCCGAGCTGACAGGGCGCGGGCACCTCGACAGGCCGAGGTCAGAGCTCGCTTCCGACGCCGTGATGCACGCGGAATACATTTCCGGGATCGACGGTGCTCTTGATGGCCAGAAGTCGCGGGTAGTTGGATCCCCACTGGTTCTGTTGCCAGTCCTCCAGGAAGAAATCCGCTTCGGTGGAGTAGCTACCCGCTCCCGGAGTCACCTCCTTGATCGATTCCATGGCGCGGGTGAGCGCGTCGGCCTGTTCACGGGCCCGCTGCTCGTTCACTTCGTGTCCCGGCACGCCGGGGTACGCGTTCTGCTGCGCCGCGGCCATGATCACCAGCGCCGCCGCCTCGAAGCAGCCCGGATGCAGGGCCGTTTCCTCGTCCCGAGCCCTGGCCTCCGGATGCTCCCCGCTCAGGCCCTTGTTGACCTGGAATATGAATGGCCGCAGACGTGATGCCTCGAAGAATGCACCGGCAATCCGGCCGGGACTATCGCGCATCAGATCGGTTGCGATCCAACGGGATTGATAGCCGCCCCAGAAGGAGCCGAGTTCACCCTGGTTGCCCGTCCACCAGAATTGGTACTCGGGAGCGTCAGGCCGCGGATCTCTTGTGATGAAGTCGGGGTCAACTCGATCCCAGTAGTCGGGGTTCCACAGGTCCTTGAAGTCGAGGAATTGGAACTTCGGATCGACGGTGTATTCATCAGGGCGGCTGCGGAATTGGCCGGTGAACTGCTCGAGGACAGCACGGCCCTCCGACTCCGGGAGATCCAGGAATGTCAGCCGGAAGCCGAGCTCGTTGTCAGGCCCGAACGCCACCGACTCTCCCCAGTGCCAGTTGTCCAGAGCAGCCGGATAAAACGCGACGAACCTTTCGATCAACTCGCGATACCCGGCATCGCTGGCGGCCTTGATCGAGCCCGTGACGATCCCCACCGTGGACGGAATCGGGTGAGTCAACAGAGTCACCCGGCTGACGATTCCGTACGTCCCACCCCCGCCGCCGCGGACCGCGAAGAACAAGTCCGGTTCGGTGAATTGGTTGACGGTGCGAACCTCGCCGTCGGCCGTGACGATCTCAGCCTGCACGATCCCACCCGAACCGGTCCCGAACCGCTTGGAGAACGGGCCGAAGCCGCTGCCGAAAGTGAACCCTCCGCAGGCTCCCACGCTGGTACAACCACCGCCGGCGACGAATCGCCCGGCGGCGGTGGCGGCCCGATAGGCCTCCAGCCAGCGGGTTCCGGCTTCGACCGTCATGGCATGCACGGAAGGGGTTCCGGGCGGGGCGCCCTGTGGCACGAAGGCGTCGTGCATGGCGATCTCTCGCATGTCATGGGTCCAGACCAGCAGCGAGTCCGCTGCGTTGCTTCGTCCGAGGTAGTCGTGGCCGGTTCCCTTCACGACCAGCTTGACACCGTTGTCACGGGCGAAATTCACTGCGGCGACGATGTCGCCGACCTGCTTGGCCCTGACCGCTTTCGGGGAAGCGGCGGCCGTCCAGGCCTCGTACCAACCCGTGGACTGCAGGGCCCCGGGCTGCTCCTCGTTCCAGAACGGGTTCTTCAGGAGTTCGAAGACCTCCGGCCTCGCATCCCGCCACGGCAGCGACGTGCCGATCAAGCGATCGCCGACCTGGTCCTGAAGCGCCTGCCATGCCTCGGGTGCCGGCCAGGCGGCGGCGGCACCGGATGGCTTGCGCGCACATGCGGCGGAGGGCACCGCCGCCGCTGCCGCGAGAAAAGCACTGGTTCGAAGCATTGTCCGCCGTGATAGCCCTGCCATACGTCGCACCCTAGATCAGGATGCGAATCAGCGGACCCCATATCTGCCGGACATAGGGCTGTGGTTATCCAAAAGGGTTGATAGCAATAGGCTTTCGAAATTCTTTTCGCTTGCGCACCCCTATGATTCGGAACGCCCGCCCCCTACTCCGGGTGGCAGCGGGCGCGGATGTCATCGCCGAGGAGACCCCGGGCGGGCACGGGGGCAAAACATGTCGGCCGCTACGGGTAGAACATGAATCGGAAGCCACCGCACAGAGTGAGAGGGAGGGTGAACTGATGCGAGATGACGACATCCTGACCGGGGAACGGGGCAAGTGGGGCGAGCCGCCCGAGTTGATCGAAGAAGTCGAAGATGACGACCAGGATGATGACGCCTAGCCGGCCTGGGCGGATTTTCCCTTTGACAGTGGCGTCAGACCCACCGCAGCTCGTCAGAGTGGTGACCTGCGACGCAAAACGACGCCTGCGAATCCTGCCCGAACGACACCGCGCCGCCCGCTGACGGCAGTCGCCCAACCCACGGATGCCGCTCGGGAGCCGGCGCACACTGGACGCCATCGAAAGGGAGTGAACATGGCACGTTATGTGACGAAGGTAAGGACCGCTCGGACTCCGCAGAAGGCGTTCGCCTACATGGCCGATCTACGGAACTTCACCGAATGGGATCCCGGCGTGAAGGCTGTCAAGCAGGTGGAGGGCTCCGGCGGCGGCTTGGACGCGGTGTTCGACGTCACCGTCGCCGGTCCAGTCCTCGACCTGACATTGCGGTACGTGACCGAGGAACACGACACCCCGCGAAACCTCCTTGTGGTGGCCCGCAGCTTCATCTTCACGTCGATCGACCGGATCACCGTCGAGCCCGATGGCACCGGATCAATCGTCACCTACGACGCAGACCTCCGCCTGAACGGCCCACTGCGCATCGGCGACTTGGGGCTGCGGCTGGTATTCGACAGAATCGGTGACCGGGCTGCTGCCGGCCTGCGCCGAGTTCTCGGGGGGCAGGCGGGCTGACGCCGCCGGCTTTTCGGAGTCCTGAACCGCATCTAACAGCTTCGACAGAGTGCCCCCAGTCGGACTCGAACCG
>JAGQTO010000002.1 GCA_020439025.1 Mycobacterium sp.
CATCGGTGTCAGGCCCGCGCGGGGGTCGGTGCCGATCCCGCGGTATCCCGCGGCGGTCGCCTCGGAGGCCGCTGCGTGGGTACCGGCGTCGGCGGTGCCCTCCCCGACCGCGGCCTTGGTGTCGAGCAGGCGCCGTTCGATGGCCTCGATCAGCGCCTGCTTGCCCTGCGGTGTGCCGGTCGAGAACCCCATCGCCTCGACGTCGGCGATCGCCGCGGCGATCACGGTGTCCATGCGTTGCCGGCCACTGCGGGACTGCGCCACCGCCGCGGCCAGTTGGGTGTCCCCGGCAGCATCCTGCTGGGCCAGGCGCTGGGAATCGGTGGCCAACCTCGCCGCCGCACTCTGGTGGGCGTCGATCGCCGCGCCCTGCCCCGCCGCCGGCGGGCTCGGCGGGACCGGCGCCAACGGGCAGTCACAGGCCACACCGGACCCGGCGCCGAAACCCTCACGCGCCCTACCCATTACACCCCCCGCCGCCCGCACAAACGCCTCCACACTCATGGCCCCGCCGCCCCGCCGCGATCACCTTCCATGGCCGTACCTCAGCTAGCCTGCGTCAGACCTGCGCCGATGGATTCGCCAGTTTCGTGGGGTCGATCCAGCCCAAGAAGTCCGGACCCGAGCCCACCGACTCCTGCGGCTGCACCTGCCCGTTCACCAGCACCTGCTTATTGCCCAAGGCCATCACCATGTGGTCTTTCCACACCCCCACGTCACCGGCCTTCAGTTGTGTCGGCGGCACCGGATCGGTCACCGGGGTGCCCGGCGGGGGCAGGTTCACCCCCTGCTGGGCGTAGCCCTCACTCACCGACGCCCCATTGAGGATCGCCCGCACCGCGGCCGCGCCGACCGGTGACCGGGCCTCGGTGGTCGACCCGTCGGGCAACGCAACCTCTGTGGTCTTCGCGGGCTCCGGTGCGTCGTCAGCCGCACCGTCCGCCTTCACACCGGTGTCGGGGGCGTCGTTGTCTGCGGGCTGCGCGATCGGGGTGGCGCTGGCAGGGGCGGTGCCCTCCCCGCCGAGATCATCGCCCCCGCCGCCGCTGTCACCGTCACCTCCGCTGTCGCCGACCGCTTCGTCGTCGTGTGCACTGGTCAGGGCAGCGCCACCGTCGTTGCTTGCCTCCTGATCAGGTAGGCCCAGCGCATCGTCTTTGAAGCCCATCGGCGGCTCACCGCCGCCCCCCAGGCCGCTGAGCGCACTGAGCGGGTCACCGCCGAAACTGGGCAGCCCGCCCAGCCCGCCACCACCAAGGGAGGGCAGCCCCATCGGGAAGCCGCCGCCCATGCCCCCGATCGGCATCCCCGCGCCCATCGGCATTCCCGTGCCGAACGGGTTGGCCGTGGCAGCGGGTTGGACGGCCGGTTCGGGCTTGTCCACGGCGGTGCCGCCCCCGCTGGCGGCAGGCTCGTCGGCGGCGCCGCGAGTGCCGGTGTCGGTGCCACTGGTCGTGGTGCCGGCGGGACCACCACCCGCCCCGCTGCTGGTGTCCCCGCCGCTGCTGGTGCCGGCACCGCTGTTGCCCGGCTCCAGGCCGACCCCGGCGTAGCGGTCGGTCAGCTCGCGGGTTTGGCGCGCATTGTCATCAGCGGTCGCCATCGCCTCGTTGATCACTGTGCGGGCCTGCCCGAGACGCTGCTCGACGTAATCCTGCAACTCCCGCTGGCCTTGCGGCGTCTCCAAACGTGGGCCGAGTTCCAGACACTTGGCCTCGACATCCTTTTCCACCCGCTCGAGTTCGGCCTTGCCGGCTTCACCGGCCGCCACGATCGCCTCCAGCCGCGCGTTCGCGTTCGCGTCCAGGTCGGTCAGTTCGGTCACGATCTTGCCCAGCGCCGCGGTCGCTTCCCGTGCGGCCTCGGAGGCGGCACCATCCGCTTCGCCGGTGCCCGGCGGGACCGGAGGGATCGGCGGCTGCGGGGGGGTCAGCGGGAACGGCGCACCCCCACCACCTTTCAGTGGCGCCAGCACGTTGCCGATGGTGGTGCTGATGATCCCCCAGTCATGTGTACCCACGGGTCTCCCTCGCTAGAAATTCAGTGCGCGTTCACGCGCGGCGATAGCCACCAATTCGCCATCATCGGGATCGGGGCGGGTGTTGGCGTAGTAACGGTCGTGAGCGACCGCGGCGACCGCCTTGACGCGATCGTTTAGCGTCGCCGAGTCCCAGGTGCGAACCACAGGGCTCAACAGCCGCAGCCCGCAGACAAACCCGAAACCGTTGACCTGCACCATCAGCGTGCGCCGCGCGGACACCGCGCTGGCCACCACTTCCCGCAACGCGGGATCAAGATCGTCCTCAGCGCCGTGTACCGCGGTCACACTGCCGCCCCCGTCCAGACCACCCCAACCGTCATAGCGTCATCCTTACACATAATCAGTCACCAGTAAACACCCATGCACGTTGTACTGTTCACAACAGTAAGCAGTCTGCTGTGATGAGGACCCCCATACAACGAACGATGGGTGCGGTCACGCACACACCCGATCCACGGTAGCTGCGCCGACGCTCACCAACCGTTGCTGTCGTCGACCTGGCGACACCGCTGGCCTCAGTGCACGGTCAGCGGGCGGTTCAGGTGCTGTTCCCAGGCGGCGGTGACCGAGGCGACCGTCGCCCCGAAGCCCGCAGCGACGGCGCAGTAGGCGATATCAAGAACGCTCGGCGGGCTGTGCTGCCAGCAGCGGACCAACTCCACCAGCCGGCCCATGCGGTAGTAGTGCTGGTAGACCGTCCGCGAATTGATCGACGTTTGCGAGTCGTCCAAATCCCGGGGAGCGGCCTTGATCGACGGATAGAACATCGCATTGTTCTCCCGTTGGCTCACCTGCTGGTAGTGCTCGGCCCAGTCGATCACCACACCGTTGCCCAGCGCCGAGAGCAGGTCGATGTCGGCGGCGGCAACCAATGCCGACCCGGTGTGCAGCGCCTCCTCCTGGGCGGCGCGAACCACCGCGGCGGTCAGCTGCGAGGCCAACTGAATCGTGGCGTCACCGCCGCGGTCGACCATCGTGACCCGTTGCGCCAGATCGGGGTCGATGCTCACCATGCGGTGCTGATAGCCGCCACCGAACACCGGGGCCGCCGCGCCGGACCTCAACACATCCGCCAACGACACCGTCAGGTAATCGGCCACCCCGGCAGGACGGTAGGCCGCCGCCTGCCCCGAGTTGGTGGCTGCGATGGCCGAGATCGACACCCCCGCAAGCCGTTCGGCCACCTTCTCGCTGTGGGCGACCACAATATCGACCGGGGACGGCCAGCCGGTGAACAGCGCCGCCCACCCCATCGGCAACGCACGGTCAGCCACCGCCAGGCGGGTATCGGCAGGAAGGGCCACCGTCGCCGGAACATACCCGCCGCCACCCATGCTGGAGGCGATCACCACTTGCTTGCCCATCGAGGTGTTCAGCACCGAGACAGCCCAATCCAGCACCACCGGGTCCGGGGCCGCAGCAGTCCCAACGATGAGACCGGTCAGCACACGCTTCGCCACCGCCAGATCAGGATTCGAATCCCGCTCGGGCAGCATCCCCGCCGTCGTTCCTCCCGACGTCGCGGCCACCATCGGCGCCGCGCCAGGTGCCGGTTGCTGCCCGCCCGGTTGACCAGCAGGGCTGGCCGGTGCCGCCGTAGCCGCTGCCGTCGCCGCCGGCGGCGGCGTGGGCTGGCCGCCGCCAGGAGGAACGAACGGCGCCAGCGCGCCCCCACCGCCCATACCCGCGCCGCCAGCACCGGGGCCGGCTCCACCACCGCCTGCCGAGGGCACCGCCGCGGCGGCCGGGCCACCACCAGCCATCGACGGCGCACTCGCCGGCTGGGCAACGCCGGGCTGCCCCGCGCCGGGCTGCGCCGCGACCGGCTGACCCATCACCGGCTCCCCCGCCCTGCCCAACGTCGGCGGCGGCACCGCCCCCGACGAGGCACCCAGCCCGCTCACCAACCCCGACTGGAAACTCTGCGTCGCATTCGCCAACGGCGACCCACCACCACCCAGACCCTGCGGAGAAGTCGACGCCGACGGCGCCGACGGGACCGACGGACCACCCGACACCGCACTGCCCGACACCGCACCACTCGACAAGGGGCTGCCCGCCTTCGTCAGCCCGGTCGCACTACCCAACGACGACGACAACGACGACGACGACGACGGCATCGACGCAGCCGACGACGACGGCATCGACGCCGCCGAACTACTTCCCGGCATCATCGGCATCTGCGACACCCCCGCCGGCGCCGCAGGTGTAAGCGCAGCGGGTTTCTCGGTGTAGTCACCGCTCTGGTTCTCCGACGTGGTCGCTGTCGTGTCGGGCGTATCGGGTTTCTCGGTGTAGTCCTCGCTCTGGTTCTCCGTTGCGGTCGTTGTCGTGTCGGGTTTCTCGGTGTAGTTACCGCTCTGGTTCTTCGACGTGGTCGCTGTCGTGTCGGGCGTATCGGGTTTCGCGGTGTAGTCCCTGCTTTGGTTCTGTGTTTTGTTGTCGACGGCGTGGATGGTGGGGTCGTTTTTCGTCGTTTCGTTTCCGTGGCTGGCGGGTGCGCCGGTGACGGGGGACGGCGGGGGTGTGCTGGGGGTGGGTGTGGCGTGGAAGTCGGCCCAGGCGTCGGCGACGGCGGATTCGACTTCGGGGGCATAGGCGGTGATGACCAGTCCGCGGGCGGCCGGTGGTGTGTTGCTCCAGTCGTGTTCGGCGGCATCGGCGATTTGGCTGAGGCGAAGTTTCAGCCCGTAGATCAACGCTTTGTAGCTTTTGGCGGCGGCGGTTTTGGTGTCGAAGTGATCGGCGGCGGCGTAGGCGTGATCGCGCAACTTCCCCATCAACGCCTGGTGGGCGTCCCCGGCGTGGCCCTTTAACAGTTCACGCTGATGGGCCATGTCGCGCATCACTTGATCGCCGTAGTCGTTCGCCGCGGCCGCCATCGCGGCCTGCTCGCCGGCTAGGTGCTCCAGGCTGCTTTCGCTCATCCCCGGCCAGGCTGTCGCCAGCAGCATCTGGGCCGCCGGCCCGGTGGGACGCGGCACATCGCCCGACGCTAGAACCACGGCTCAGCCACCTATTTGAGGCCGCAGATGGCCCAGGCCCGGTCATAGATTGCCCTGGCCGCCGCCTGGTCATATTTCGGTGGGTCTACAAGACCTTTGGCTCCCCTGCTTTCGAAGTGGGACAACTCAGTGAAGTAGGCATCGACAACGTCGCTGAGGGCTGACCGGACGTCCGCACTCGCCTCAGGGTGGGCTGCCAGCGACGTTCGCACCGCCGCCGCGGCAGGCCCCAGTTCGCCTGGGACCGTGGGCTTCGCCATCGCCTCGTTGATGAGGACGTATTCGGTGCACAGTTTGACGTCTTGTGCGCGAACGTATTCCGGTGTGGCGGTGTCCTGTGGTGCTGTTGTTGGCGATGTGGCGGCGGGTGTGTCGGCGCGGGTGAGCAGGGAGCCGATGATCCCGCCGCCGAGTGCGGCGGCGAGGATCGCTGCGGCCAGCGCGAGTCGTGTGCCGGTGCGGCGGGGCGGTTGTGGGGGCGGCGACGTCGGAGGGGTCCACGGCGGCTGCGGCGGGTAGACGCCGGGGCCGGGACCACCGGTCATGGGATAGGTCATCTCGCGCCCCTTCGGTTGCCTCTGAGTTTAGTTGTCGCCGCTGACATTTCCGGTTCTAGGTGGTGATGGTGTCGATCGTCGATCCGCTGTCGGTGTCGGTGTCGGTGAGCCCGACGGTGGTCTCGGCGGTGCGCTGCCCGAGGTGGATTCCGCCGGCGGCGAGATCGGCGGCGATCGCATCGGTCTGCGGCGTCCAGGCGGCGACGGCGGCGGCAATTTCAGCACTCAGCGCGTCACCACTGCCGCCCGCATGTGTCCCGGCGGCGAGGCTGCCCCGGCCGGTTTCCAGGGCCGTTCCCGCTGCGGCGGCGGTGGTCTGTGCCACCGAGGACGACAGTCCGAGCGGGTCGATCTCAACGCGATCCATGGGTCATCGTCTCTTTGCGCTGGGTTTGGACAAGGCGTCGGACAGCCGGTCGGCGACCGGATGCTGGGCCATCGCGGTGTAGGGGGCTTGGGCGAACTGGGCCAGGAACTCGTCGGCCATCTTGGAGAACTGCTCGTTGGCCCGTTCGGTGTTTCCTTCGATCGCCTCGTTGATGGCGTCCTCGAACTCCTCGACGGTCATATCCTGCTGAAAGCCGGGCTGCACCCACAACTCCATCAGCCGGCCCCGGGCGTCGTGGGTGGCGATCACGTCGTCGTCGTCGCTGCCGGTGGCCACGAAGCTGTTCACTTTGTCCCGCCAGGCGGAAACCACCTCGATCAGCGCGTCGAGATCGTCGGTGACCTGCGCGACCTGAGCCACCGGATCGGTGGTGGCCCGCACCGCAGTGAGTGCTGCTGCGGGGTTACCGGGTGGTGCCATGTGGTTCCTCCTCATCCTTCGTCGCCCGCTGACGCGGCGAACGTCGTCGGTCTCGTTCCAGTTCACCAAAGACTGGTTCGGTGTTGGCGACCTCGCGGTGCACTACCCGCTTGTCCGGGTACAGCGCCTTGTCGCGTTCCCCGTTCTGTGTCCCCTGGCCTGCACCGGGCATCATCGGCGGATACATGCCCCCGCCACCCATCATGGCCCCACCGGGGGTCGGGGCGCTCGCGGCCGGGGCGGGCGCGCTGATCGTGGGGACGGACGGGGCCGCGGCGGGAAGCGCCGCAGGGCTCCCGCTCGGCAGCGAGGCACCCATGTCCCCGCCGCCGCTGGCCGTGGTGTCCCCGGCGCCGCCGCCGCTGTCCATCGGCGAACTGGCCCCACCGCTATCCAGGCCCAGATCCTCCGGGGAGGCCATCGCCGGGGGGCTCGGAACTCCCCCGCCGCCGAAGCCGCCCGGCAGCCCTGCCAGCGAGGAGAGCGCCGACATCGGCGAGCCCCCACCGCCACCGAGACCGGGAGACATGCCGCCGGCGGCCTGGGCCAGCCCGCCGAGAAGCTGGCCCGCGGTGTTGCCGGTGGTGGCCGCCGGCGCTGACAACGCTGCGGGGTCCACAGCGGGCCGCGCGGCGCCCTCGGTGCCGACCGATGTCGGGTCTGCGGAGGCGGACCCGACATTTGGATCGGCTGTGGCGTCCGATGCCGGGTCACCAGCGCCGGGGGCGGTGGTGTCGGCCTCAGCGCCAGACTCGCCGCCCTCGTCGTCGGCGCTCTTGCCTTTCGCCCGGTCGGTGTCGTCGGTGGCGGTCTTGTCATCGCTCGCCGAACTGGGTTCGGGAGTGTTCCCACCCTTGGTGGAGGGGCCGCCCACGATCGGCGGGGCGGGTTTGGGCGGGCGGGGCACCTCGACGGTCGTGGTGTTCGCGGCGGCCGCGTAGGCGACCTGCGCGTCGAGCGCATTGCGTTGCGCCTCAGCCATATCGGTGGTCGCCACCTGCAACGGCACTACATCCAGCCCGCCGCTGCGGGCGAAGCGTTGCAGCCCCTCGTTGATGCGGGCTTGGAGATGCGTGAAGGTCTCCGGGCGCGGGGTGCCCGAGACCGCGTCGCGGACATGGTCCGCAGAGTGATCGGCTGCGGCCGCCACCTCGCGGGCATAGTCGGCGGTGTCGTCGAACCAGTCCGCGAGGCGGGTGACGTTGGCCCCGGCACGCTGAATCCCGTCATCCCAGTGGGAGTCAATGGCGCGAGCCTGGCTGCGGAGCTGCTCGGCCACCGCGGTGAGGTTGGCGCTGGTCTCCCGCATCCGGGCGGCGTACGCCGCCAACGGAGCGGGGCCGGCCCCGGCGTGGATCTGCGCCGACCACGTCTGGGCGCTGACAGGTTCGGGCACCGACGGAACCGCTGGAGCGACCGGCAGGGCGGGCGGCGCGGGCACTGCGCCGCCGGGAAGGGCGACATCCGGGGATGATGCCGGGGTGCTCGCCAGCGAGGAAATGGCGGCGCCGCCGGCCTGGTCGGTGCCATCGAGCACCTTGCCGGTGTGGGCCACCGCCAGCCCGCCGGCGACCCGCACCGCCTGCGAATGCGCCAGCAGCGCCTCCAGGCCCTTCTCCCACGCCGCAAACGAGGCCGCTACCGCCGTCGAAATCGGATCGGTACCCGCCGGTGAGCACCCGGCGCCTCCCCCGGCCTCGGCGGCGCATTGCTGTAAGCCCTGTCCGTCACCGGAGAGGGCTTGGGGGTCAGCGTCGAGGTGCTGCATGGGCCGTGCCGATTCGCTTTATGCGCTGCCGGTGATCGACTGGATCGCCGAGGCCGCCTGAGCATCTTCGCTCTCGAAGGTGCTCCGGGTGTTGTCGAGCTTGTCGGCCATCGCCCGAGCCGTGGCCGCCGCCCGCGCGTAGGCGGCTGTGCGCGCCTGGCCTTCGGCTTGCTTGGCGTCGATGAACGCGTGATAGATCGGCCCCGCGGCCAGACGCAGTTCCTCCAACGAGGCGTGGTCGTGGCGGCCGTACTGCTCGATCTGATCGGCATAGGCGCGCAGCGCCTCGGCGTCGAACGCGGCAGCCTCGGAATCGAGCGCGATGGCGGGAACAGACGATGTCGATGACACAGGATTGCCCTCTCCAGGTGTGTACAAATGGTGTTCATGGGTGTCCACGTATGTGCATTAGTGTGTATCCTCAGCGGCGGATGCGCAAGTGCTGCCCGCCACCCCGGAAGCTCCGACAGCCGTCACGGGGGGTGGATCAATCCCGACAGGAGCTGCTCATGGCCCGAATCGCCTCAAGCGCACGTGCTCGAACAGCCGGATGGATCGCAACACCCCACCTGGCATTCGCCGTCAATCTCGACGCCACCACTTCGCGGTCACGATTCGGTCTCCATCCTTGGGCGTGTCGGAGACATTTCTCCGGATACGTCGGACATGATCGGCCCACGGGGTTTATCAGAAAAGCGGAGGACGCCATGGCTGACGTAGTTTCCAAGCCGGTTGAGCGCACCGTTCGTGGCGCCGTCCGTGGGCGTCCGAGCCTTGGACACCGTGAGCAGGTCACCGCAGCACTGTGGCCCAGCCTGGAAGCGCTGATCACCGACGCGCGCGGGAGCATTGATCGCTCGCCCTTCTTGGCCGATCTCCTGGCCTGGCACGTCGGCCGGCCCGATGTGATCCGTCATACCCAACTCGCTATCAAGTTCCGCACCGACGACGCGGTTGTCGATGCGCCCAAGCCGTCAGGACCCCGGGCTACCCGGCATGTCACGGTTCGCGTGCATCCCGATGTGGCACGTGAACTTGACCGTCGCGCCCGCAAGTCGGGCCTGCCTCGCGGCGTTTTTGTCGCCGAGGCCATCGCGGAGAGTCTCGGCGTTCGCCGAACCCGCACGACTACGCAGGATGAGAGGTTGCCCCTGGCGATGTAACCGACTCCGCACCGGGGCCGACTCGCGTCGGACATGTGCGAGAACGTCAACATCTTCATAAGGCGCTAAAGGTCACCAAAAACGACTATGCCCCCCGGTTGCCGCCGGAGGGCGTGTCGGGCGACTAAGCGCCACTTCCCGAAGGGATCTGTCTTGGTGGACAGCTCTCACGGTAGCTCATGCGTTGGCACCGGTCCAGACGTGGGCACCGTGTTTCTCAAATTTCCCTACGCCGGTGCGGACACACCGCACGCCTATCGCGGCTGCTCCCCCACGCTGCGTCGGCGGGGTGTGGCTCGTACCCGGCCGTGGGCGCTACGTGTGGCTGGGGCGGGCTGCGAACGTCCCAGCATCGCGCCGGCTGCCGCGGCGGCGCCGACCGATGAGCCGCCGGCGAAGGCCCCCCCGCCGATCGTGCTCGAACTCGAGGACGGCGTGTGGGCCGGTGTGCCGTGCTGGACCGGCCGCGCTGAACGGTGGGCGCGCTGGGTGGTGCCGATCGCCTACGACCTGTACTACGACACAGAAGTGCGGCCGCTGATGGGCGGCAACCAGATAGGCCGGAAGACGCTGATCGCCGTGGCGGTCGCGCGGGCACAGTTCGCCGATTTCAACACCGGCCGCAATTCCCGGCCGACCAATAAAACCCTGGCGCCACTGGCCGGCTGCAAGGAGCGCACAGTCCAACGCGCCGACAAGGCGCTGCGACTGCTGGGCGTGGCCACCGAGGTTCTGAGGGGCCGACAACGCACCCGCGCAGAACGGCTGGCGTCCTGGCGGGTCGGGGACCGCGCCCGCGGCTGGGCATCAGTGTGGGCGCTGCACGACCGGCACACTCTGACCAGCGCCGTTAGGGTCCTGTCACCCCACCCCGAAGGGTCTCTTTTTATGACCCCTAACTCTCGTTCATCTGTACTCACTACAGGCAGCCGCCGCCCTACGGGCGTCGGTGGACGCGGCGCGGGGCGCCGCGGGAGCCCGGACTACGCGGGCGCGACGCTGGCGAGGGCATGGCGGGCAGACCCGCACGCCCCACCATGGGCCCGACGACACAGTCCACACGCCTGGGCCGCACTGCTGGCCGGCCCAGCACGCCACCGATGGTGTGCCCGCGACATCAACCAACTCATCACCGACTGGGCCGGCATCCACGGCTGGATCCCCGACACCCCTCATACCGCGATCGGACTACTCGGGGCGATGCTCAAATGGCACGGCGACCTCGAGGTTCGCCCAGCAGCCCTCGACATGGCACGCGAGGCCGCCGAGCTCGCCGCCGCCCGAGCCCGGGTCAGTGAACAACTCGCCGCCCGCGAGCAGAGCGCCGCCGCCCGCGCTGCGGCCCGGGCCGCGCTGGCCGGCCCAGGTAGAGCTGCCGCCCGTCTGGCGGCCTCCGAGGCGCACGCCCGCAGCCTCGCGCGCCGCACCGACGCCGCCGCCCACGACGCCGCGGCCCACGACGCCGCGGTCCGCGAAGCCCGAGGCCTGGACCCCATCTGACGGCGCGAGCCGGAGTGTCGTATATACGGTATATACACCGTAATGTTCCATTAGCTAACGTAACGTACCCATACGTTTCTCTACATTGTGTTAGTTGATACAGCGGTATGCTAGCTAGTGCAGCGGTACTGCATGTAGCGTTAACTACTGGAATATGACGATATGCAACGGTAGTTATAGGATCGTTAGCGAACGCTAGTGCCGATATCGGTGCAAGGGTCCTACGCTCCGATGAACGGCTGTTGCATCCCCTCGCCAGCCCCCCGCGTTCGGCCGGGGTGGGGGGAGAGGGTGACAAAGAAAGGGCACGCATGGCCATTACCGCGTTCGCCAACCTTAAGGGTGGTGTCGGGAAGTCATTGATTTCGATGGGCTGCGCGCACGCCGCCGCGGCCGACGGCAAACGGGTTCTGCTCATCGACGCCGACCCGCAGGGAAACACGTCGATTCAAATGACCAATGGCGAGATATCCCCGGACACCCCGGCGCGGGCGTCGCTGGCCGACGTTCTCGACCGCCAGAGCGGGGTCGCCATCGACGATGCGATCACCCCCTCACGCCGGGACGGAATCGACCTCCTCCCGTGCGGCTTCGATGCGCTGCAAGTCGTCCAGAACGCCCTGTTCGGAAAGCCCGGCGCGGAGAACTCGTTGAGCCGGGTTCTGCGCCCGATCGCCGATCGTTGGGATGCCGTCTTCATTGACACCCGGCCGGCCACCGACCTGCTCACCATCAATGCCCTGATGGCGGCGGACAACATGGTGATGATCCTCGAACCGGAGATCGGCGCCGTCCGAGGCGGTCACCAAACCCAGCGGGCGATCGACGAATTGGAGAAGTACCTGGACAAGGGTCTGGTGACGGCCGGTGTCGTGATCAATCGCGTGGACATTCGCCGAAACGACCACCTGGAGATGCTCGCCCAGATCAGGAGAATGACCGAGGAGGAAGAGGTCACCATACTGGGCGAACCGATTCCGCTGATGGCGGACCTGTCGCGGCTGTCCGCGGTCGGAATGGGGCTTGACGAGCATCCGAAGAAGACCGCCCGCAGCCGCAACATCGCCGAGGTGTTTCACAACATCGTCAAAGGAATTGAGGCTGCCGCATGAGCGCAATACCCGCACCGGCGATGCCGCCAAAGCGACCCAGCTCTTCGATTCAACAGGTCGTCACTGAAGCCCGCCATGACGCTGAGGCTGGTGCGGCCTCGGCTCCAGCCGAGCAGGGCGCCGGCAAAGCCACCGAGAGCACCGAACCCCCGAGTGCTGCACCGGCGCAACGGGAGTCAATCACCAAACCGGCGGCCGCCGCCCCTTCCTCCGCTGTCTCCAAGAGCGGCCGGAGCGGAACCAAGCGCGAGCAGCCGGCAACGGAGATGGCCAAGGTGGCGCGGATACAAAAGCCCATCCTGCTCAAACTCGACGAAAACCTGAAGGAGCGGATGGTCAACACCATGGAGTGGACCAGCCCACGCACGGGCATACGCAACCAACAGGTGTTCATCCGCCGCGCGATCGCAGATCTCTGCGAGCGCTTGGAGAAGGAACACAACTCGGGACAGCCGTTCCCGGTGATCGTTGACGCCCTTGAGGCCTAAACCCTCTGCGTATATACACACTTATGCCTACTAACGCGCCATAAGTAAATATAGCCCTGGCAGGCGGATGCGCAGCGGTGCGCGGCGCGCGGGGTGTGCGCTTCTGTGTATCGTTGTGCAATTCCGGTCTAAGATTGGGCACAGACGGGGACGTTGTTCGATTGCCAGTGTTGGGAGGCGACACCATCACCGAGACGCCGCGTGCTGTGTCCAGCATCGCCTATCTCAACGAAGAGCACGACGGCGAGCCGAACGTGGCTCTACTAGCCAAACACGTGCAGGCCAGGCTGGCTGATCTGCGGATGAGCACCCTGGCCGCGTCCAAGCTGGGCATCGTGAGCCGCTCGACGCTGCACAGCCTCAACAAGCCTGGCAGCCGGGTGCCCAGCTTCGTCACGCTGGCGAAGTTCGACGAGCTGCTCAGTTGGGTGCCGGGCTCGGCGCACGCGGTCCTCTACGGCAAAGAGCCGGTGACACGGGAGTACGCGGCGGCCAATCCCGAGACCGCGTTGGACGAGGGCGCCCTGGACTCGATCTATTTCGAGATGGCCAAGGACGACCAGTCGGCCTACCACTACGACGAGCTGAAACGGTTGGTGGGGGAGCGGCTGGCCGAGTTGGGGATCAGCAAGCAGCGGTTCGCCCAGATCGGCGGCCCGGGCCGATCGACCATGGCAACTCTAGGCAGCCGCGGGTACGCGCCCAGCGCCGAAACCCTGCACCGCATCGACACTTTCGCCAACTGGGAACCTGGCTCGTCATTGCAGGTGTTGCGCGGCGGCAAGCCGACACCGCGCGGCAACCTGGTGTCGCCGCATCGGGCGGTGGTGCCGCTCAACGCGGCGTTCGACCTGCTGATGCAGACCAAGGCCCGCCTGCAGCGCCAGGATCAAGCGATCGAGCAAGTGCTCTCCGATGTGGAGCGGGTGATGAGCCAGATCTCGGTCGTGATCAGCGATCTGGAAGACCCGCGGCTCTACCCGCCACGGTCTGCCGAGGAGCACCCGTGAGCGTCGGTGTCGGTTCTGAGCATCTGCTCTGGAACGGGAAGTCGACGCCGAGGATCAGCAGCGGGAGCAGGAAGGGGCGGGAAGCGATGGGATGGATGCACGCGCCGGTCTCGGAGGTCTACCGCACGTGGTTGGCGCTCCCGACTGAGTGGACCCCCGAACAGCGCGAGACGTTCATCGCGTTGTGGGCGGACCGTTTGGAGGACGAGGCCGGCGACCTGGCGATGGACATCCGCGAGGAGTCGCTCCGGGCCTGGCAGGCCGAACACGGCCGGCAGCCAGACTTCGAGACCAGCGTGCGCCTTAGCGCGACCGCGATGGAGACCGCCCGTGAGGCGGTGGTCCGCGAACGCCTGTACGACAGAATCCCGCTGGACGAGGACGGCGACGCGATCCCGCCCGAGCCGGTCAGCGGCGTGCCGTGGGAGAAACGCTGGATGGACTACCGCTACCGCGTCGCGGAGGTCACCGACGCCATCAACGAACACGCCCGCCAGGTCTGGCCCGACAACAGCACGATGTTCCAGGTGATGGGCGGGCTGCTGCTCGCGGCGCGGTTGGAGGAAGGCCGCCCGGTGCCCAGGACCCGCCGCGATCAACTGGCCCAGGACTTAGTCCGCGACATCAACGAGTTCCTATGCCGAATGAATTACCCCCCCGAGTAGCCCGCCGCCGCACCAAAGCGGCGCTCCCCGCGGAGGATCAGCTGTCGTTGTTCGCCGACGACGACACCTTCGACCAGCCGATGGACCCGCGGATCGTCGATCCCGGCGGCCGCCCACTGCCCCCGGTCCGACACACCGCCCCCGGCCCGGCGCAGGCGCCGGCGGGGGAGGAGGCCACGCCCACAGCGCCGCCAGCGTTGTCGGTGGTCACCACGCCCGACATCAGCGACCCGGCCACGCCCCAACCGGCAGCGCAGAGCACCCCCGAACCCCGGCCTGCACTGACGGTGGTCGACGGTGACGCGGCGGTGGTCGAGCTGCCGCCGCCCGCCACTGATTTCGTTCTTGACACCACGGTGCGTGTTCCCTCGGGGGCCACCGCCCGTGTCGAGGCCAACATCGCGGTGATTGACCTGCTGCGCCGCCTGGACACCGAGGCCCGCCCCGCCACTCTCGCCGAGCAGGAGGTGTTGGCGCGATGGTCGGGGTGGGGGGCGGTGCCCGATCTGTTCGACGTGCGCCGCGACACGTTCTCCTCGCAGCGCGAGTATCTCAAAACCGTGCTCACCGCGACCCAGTACCGGGCCGCCGAGGCGAGCATCCTCAACGCCCACTACACCGACCCGGCCATCGCCGCGGCGATGTGGAAGGCCGTGCAGGAGGCCGGGTTCACCGGTGGGCGGGTACTCGAGCCCGGCTGCGGGGCAGGCACGTTCATCGGTTTGGCGCCCGCGAACGCCCAGATGGTCGGGGTGGAGAACGATCCGATCACCGCCGCGGTGGCCGCGCACCTGTATCCCTCCGCGCAGGTGCGGTTGGAGGGTTTCGAATCCACCCGCGTGCCCAACGACAGCTTCGCCGCCACCATCGGCAACGTGCCCTTCGGGAAGTTCGCGGTGTCCGACCCCGCACACAATCCGGGCGGGTTTTCCATCCACAACGCTTTCCTGCTCAAGTCGGTGAACTTGACCGCTCCGGGTGGCTACGTTGTCGCACTGACCAGCCATTTCACGATGGACGGGACCACTCCGCGGGCACGCCAGGCCATCGCCGCCCGCGCGGAGCTTCTCGGGGCGGTCCGCCTGCCCAACAACGCCTTTCAACGTGTCGCCGGGACCAGCGTCGTCACCGACGTGCTGGTGCTGCGCCGCCGCGAACCGGGCGAGGAGATCGACCCCGCCACCCTGGAATGGGTCCAGACCGCCGAGATGCCGGTGCCCTCCGCTGAGGGCATGGTCGACCTCGCGATCAACAGCTACTACCACCGCAATCCCGACCACATCATCGGCGTCGTCCGCGCCGGCCACGGCCCCTACGGCAACGACAGCCTCACCGTCACCAGCGACAACACCGATGTCGCCGCGGCACTTTCGCAGCGACTCTCGACGATCATCAGCGACGCCCGAGCGCGGGGCAAAGCGCTGACCGCCACCCCGGAAACCCTGGTCGACGTCACCGAAATATCTTTCGACGCCGGGCTGCTGACCCGATCCACCGACGGTGAAATCCCGCTCTACTCACTGCGTTTCGATCCCGACAGCCAGTCGTTGCAGGCGTGGCAGGGCAACGGCTGGGAACCGGTCACCATTTTCAAGACCCGGATGGCCGAGACGCTGGAATTGCTCGCGCTGCGTGATGCCGCCGAAGCGGTCACCCGCTCGCAGCGCACCGCTACTCCCGGTCCGCAACGCGAGCAGCTCCGCGCCCACCTCAACCGCCTCTACGACACCTACGTCGCCAAGCACGGCCCGATCAATCGGTTCAAGATGACCGAGCCCAAACCGCGCACCCAGGCCGAACATGACGCCGCGGTCGCCGCCGCCACACTGGCCTGGCGCACCAAGAACAACGCCGACGACTCCGACATCCCGGCCGATCTGGCCGCCGAGTGGGATGCCGCGGCGTGGGAGCCCGCCGCCCCGCAAAAACGCCAGCCGCACATCGTGAAGGCCTTGCGGGCAGATCCCGGCTGGGGCACCCTGCAATCCCTGGAGGGGGTCGATCAGGAGACCGGTCTGCCCACCAAGGCGCCGATTTTCTCGGTGGATCTGCTCGCCGATCCGGTCACCATCACCTGGGCCGAGAACATCCACGACGCGCTCGCGGTGTGCCTGGACCAGCATCAGCGTGTCGATGTCGCCCACATCGCCGCCCTGCTCGCAGACACCGAGGACTCCGTGCGCGAACAGTTGCGCGGCCTGGTCTACCCGTCGCTGAGCGACCCCGACCAACTCATCCCGGCGGTCACCGCCCTGTCGGGCAACGTCCGACGCAAATTGGCCCAAGCCCGCGCCGCGGCCGACACCAACCCGATCTACGCCGACTACGTCCACGCGTTGCGGCAGGTCATGCCGGCCGACAAAATGGCCAGCCAGATCAACGCCCGCCTGGGTGCGCCGTGGATCAGACCCGACATCGTTGAACAGTTCGCCCGCGAAGTGCTGGAGGCGCGGCGGATCACCATCGCCCACCACAACGGCAAATGGGCGGTGGACTGCCCCGCCTGGACGCGCAACACCGTCGCGATGACCGAGACGTGGGGGACCGGGCACCGCGACGCGATCGACCTGCTCGAGGGCGCCCTGAACTCTCAGACGATCGTGGTCAACCGGCCGCCCGCCGACGTCGAACTGCGCGGCGGACCGACCATCGACCGCGCCGCCACCGTCGCCGCCCAAGCCAAGTGCGGCAAGCTGATGGACCGGTTCAGCACATGGGTGTGGGAGGACGAGTCCCGCAGCGAGGAACTGGTCACCGAGTTCAACACCCGCTTCAACAGCCTCCGCGCCCCCATCCACGACGGGTCGCACCTGTCACTGCCGGGCCTGTCGACGCGGTTCACCCCGCACTACTACCAGCGCAACGCCGTGGCCCGGATCATCGCCGAGCCGACCGTGCTGCTCGACCACGTGGTGGGCGCCGGGAAATCCGGCACCATGTTCATGGGAGCGATGGAGCTCAAACGCCTCGGCCTGGTCAAACAGCCCTGGATCGTGGTTCCCAACCACCTCATCGAACAGGTCGCCCGGGAAGCGAAATGGTGGTATCCGGCGTCGCGGCTCCTGATCGGCGCCACCGGGGCCGACGCCGAGGACCGCCGCCGGCTGGCCGCCCAGTCGGCCACCAGCGACTGGGACATGGTGATCATCCCGCAGTCGGTATTCGAGCGCATCAACGTCCACCCCGACATCCGGGCCGACTACGAGAACCGTGAACTCAGCGCCCTGGAAGAACAGCTGCGCACCGCGCAGAATCCGCTCACGAAAAAGATGATCGAGGCTGCGCTCAAACGCCAGCGCACCAAGCTGGAGAAACTTCAGAAAGCCGCGGCGAAAGACACCGGGGTGACCTTCGAGCAGACCGGGTGTGACTACCTGTTCGTCGATGAGGCCCACCACTACAAGAACAAGACCCGGCTCTCCCAGATCCGCGAACTCGCCTGCCCGTCAGGGTCGGCCAAGGCCACCGACCTCGACCTCAAACTGATGGTGCTGCGCGGGCGCCGCCGCGATGAAGCCATCGCCGCCGGCACACCCCCGGCAGAGGTGGTCGAGCGGGTGGCCACGTTCGCCACCGGAACCCCCGTCGCCAACAGTCTCGGCGAGTTGTATGTCATGCAGTCCTACCTGCGGCCGGACCTGCTCGCCGACAGCGGCACCGCCGACATCAACGACTGGGGCAACACCTTCACCGCCACGGTCAACACCGTGGAAGCCAACGCCACCGGGACCGGACTGCACCCGGTGACCCGGGTGGGCAAGTTCACCAACCTGCAAGAACTGCTCGCGCTGTCCTCGGCGTTCACCGATGTCGTCACCCGCACCCAGGTCGCCAGCGGCAGAACAGGACTCACCCTGCCCGAACTGGTCGGCGGGCGCCGCAAGATCGTCACGATCACCCCCAGCCAGGAGGTCAAGGACTTCATCACCGACCTGGCCCACCGCGCCCAGAACATCGACCCCCGCCGCATGGACCTCGACAACATCCTCAAAATCAGCAACGACGGCCGCAACGTGTCGCTGGACCCGCGGCTGGCGAACCTGGCCAAACCCGAAACCTCCCGCGCGAAAACGGTGGCCGACGAAATCATGCGGATACACCACCAGACCGCCGACAACGTCTACCTATCCCCGGACACCAAAGCCCCCATGGAACGCACCGGCGGGCTGCAAATCGTGTTCTGCGACCGGGGAACTCCCAAGCAGGGCCAATCCTTTTCGATGTATTCCGCGATCCGCGACGAGCTAGTCGAGCAGGGCATGGACCCCGCCGCGATCCGATTCATCCACGACGCCCGCACCGCCGAGGACCGCTTGCGGCTGTTCGATGAATGCAACCGCGGCGCGGTGTCGGTACTGATCGGCTCGACAGAGAAAATGGGCACCGGCACCAACGTGCAAACCCGCGCCGTGGCGCTGCACCACGTCGATGTCCCATGGCGGCCCGCCGATCTCGAGCAACGCGAGGGGCGGGTGATCCGGCAGGGCAACCAGAACGCCGCCGTGGAAATCCTCAACTATGTGACCGAGGGGAGCTTCGACACGTTCATGTGGCAGAAGGTCGAAGCCAAAGCCATGTTCATCGAACAGATCAAACGCAACGAGATCGACGCCACCGAGGTCGACGACATCGGCGGGGAGTTCACTGCCAGTGCCGCCGAAACCAAAGCCGCCTCCACCGGGGACCCCCGCTACATCCAGCAGGTGAAACTCACCGACGAAGTCGCCCGCCTCGACGCCCTGGAGCGCTCCCACTTCGACGCGATCGCCCGCCGCGAGCGCCTCATCAAGGACACCACCCGCCACATCGCCCGGGGGCAGGCCGATATCGACCAGCTGGCACCCATGGTCGAACAAATCGCCGCACGCTCCACCGGATCCCTGGCCGTGACAATCGGCGACCAGCACTTCACCGAGCGCAAAGACGCCGCCCTGCCGTTCGCGAACGCCTGCCGGCGAGCCTGGGAGCAGCTGCGCGACCGCCCACACTGGGAAACCCGCCCCGTCGCCACCATCCACGGCCTGCAGCTGCTCGCCCGCCGTGAAAACGTGGCCGGCACCGTGAACCTGTCGTTCGACACCCCCTCGACGGAGATCGCGGTCTCCACCGCCGATCTGCTCGCGGCCTGCCAGCCCACCCTCGGCGGCGCCGACGCCAAAGCCCGGGGGCTGCTGCAGCGCGTCGAGAACATCTACAAAGATATCCCCGCGCACCTCGATCGGCTGACCGCCCACCAGGCGGTGATCACCGACGAACTCGCCGACCTCACCAGCAGCGCTGCCGAAGGGTTCGAACACCGCGACGAACTCAGCGAAAAACGCGCCCTGCTCGACGAACTCACCGCCGTGCTGCGTCTGGAATCAGAGAGCGCCGCCGCCAAAGCCGCCGCCGCCGAAGTCGCCGAGCGGATGCGCGTCGCCGGCCGACAGCCCGGCTGGTCCCTGGACCTCAACCCCACCCCTGCGCTGTGCGAGGAGGCCGGCTACGACTCACCCGATGCCTACCGCTACGCCTACAACCTCAAAACACGCCACCGCGCCAAGGCCTACCGCGACGAATGCCGCGACCGCGACGCAAACCGCGACCACGACCGCGGTGAGGGGCGCGGCGGCCTCGCGCTCTAAACCATGACCGCCCCCCGCACCGCCCCTCACGACCCGTGGTGGGACTACGCGCACGGCTGCGCCACAGCCCTTACCCAGGGCCGCGAACCGCCCGCCCATCCCGTGCACGGACTGATCCTCGAGCCCGGCGAACGGGTCCGCGCCCACGCGCCCGCCGTGTACAGCCGCCTCCAACGCGGACCCGCAGCCGACCGCGGCGCCCGGGCGCCCATCATGGCCTACAACCCCACACTGATGCTGGGAACGATGGCCGTCCAAGCCCTCGCCGAACGGCGCCGCAACCGCCACGACGCCCAACAGGCGCAACCAGAATGGCGGATGACCCGCCCCGCCTCCGTCATCACCACCACCGAGCGCATCATGTGCAACCGCCCCGACGGGGGCTGGCTGTCGTTCTGGTACCAAGACCTCACCGAACACCACATCGACCTGCCCCGGCGAACCCTCGTCCTGGCCTTCCACCACCAGCAGTGCGCCCCCGTGCGCCTCGAAGGCCCCGCCACACCCGCCATCGCCCTCTGGTCGGCGGTCCAGGTCTACGGCGACGCCTGGAAAACCGACCCCCGACTCACCGCGCTCCTCACACCACGCGCCAACCAACAACAACGTCAACAAGAACCTGCTGGTCGCGCCAGCCTCAGCCCTGAGGCCTACCAATGGGCCCAACGGAACGCCGCCGCCCACCGCGCCCGCACCGAACAACAGCGCACACAGACCACCAGCGGCCGGGAACTCTGACCGTGAACGCGATGACGCGGCCGACCGTACAGACGGGCCGTGGGCACCAGCCCGCAGCCCCGACCCGACCCGCGAACAGTCATCCCTTGAGTCCCCGAGCGGGACGTGCGGAGGCCATCAGCGCAAAGGATCGCAAACCGGCAAGCAACGAGCGGCCCTTGAACGTCGTCGCTCCGAACACAGCAACTATGGTGCGAAAAGTTCGCGCGCGAAGGGGGCAATCGGTGAGCGACCGTGGGGGAGGGTCCGTCATGGCGTTCCACCGCGCGTCGAACGGATCGCGGTCGCTGTCCACGACGCAGGGGTGCTGGAGTGATGCTGTCCTAGCGCCGCAGAGAACTCGTTGTGCAGCACAATCTGAGGGGGATCTGGGTTGAGCAAGCTGGGCACGTTCGTCTGGGGCATCGCCGACCAGCTGCGCGGGGTCTACAAGCCCCACCAGTACGGCGGGGTCATTCTGCCGTTCACCATCCTGCGCCGCCTGGACTGCGTGCTGGCCCCAACGCGCGAGCAGGTGCGGGCGCTTGCAGCCCAGTACAGCGACGGCGCTCTGGACGTGCAGGTGAAGCGCAAGACCGGGCTGGGCTTCTACAACACCAGCGCCTTCGACTTCGCCCGACTGCTCGAAGACCCCGAGGGGCTGCGCGCCAACCTCATGGACTACATCAACGGGTTTTCGGGCAACATCGACGTCTTCGAACGGTTCAAGTTCGAGAACGAGCTGGCCACTCTTGATGAGAAGAACCGCCTCTACCAGATCACCCAGAGCTTCGCCGAGGTCGACCTACACCCCGACACCGTGCCCAACGCCGAAATGGGCGACCTGTTCGAGTTCCTGATCTTCAAGTTCGCCGAAGCCTCCAACGAGGACGCCGGCGAGCACTACACCCCGCGCGACGCGATCCGGCTGATGGTCGACCTGCTCTTCGCCGAGGACAACGCCGCCCTACTCGAACCCGGTGCCGTGCGTTCCACCTACGACCCCACCGCCGGAACCGGCGGGCTGCTGTCGGTGGCCGAGGAACGCATCCTGGAACGAAACCCCCAAGCACGGCTGCGGCTGTACGGCCAGGAAATCAACGACCAGTCCTACGCCATCTGCAAATCCGACATGCTGGTCAAGGGCCAGGACCCCGGCAACATCCGGGTCGGCGACACCCTCACCGACGACCAGTTCTGGGACCGGACCTTCGACTACTGCACCTCGAATCCGCCGTTTGGCTACTCGTGGCTGGGCGCGCGGGAGGCGGTTGAGAAGGAGGCATTGATCCCGGGATCCCGTTTCTCCCATGGACTTCCGGGAGTCGGCGACGGCGCCATGTTGTTCCTGTGCCACCTGGTCCACAAGATGCGTCCCGCGCACGAGGGCGGCGGACGGGCCGGCATCGTCCTCAACGGTTCACCGCTGTTCACCGGCGCAGCGGAGTCTGGGCCGTCACGAATCCGGCAGTGGCTGCTGGAATCCGATCTGGTGGAAGCGATCATCGCGCTTCCGACCAACATGTTCTTCAACACCGGTATCGCGACGTACATCTGGATCCTCGACAACACCAAGCGCCTGGAGCGGCGAGGAAAGATCCAACTCATCGACGCGTCCTCGTTCTGGACGAAGCTTCGCAAGAACCTTGGGGCGAAGGGGCGGGAGGTCGACGCTGCCTCCCGGGACCGCATCTTGGCGATCTACGACGACTTCGGGGACGCCGACCCTGAGTTCTCGAAGGTGTTCACCGCCAACGACTTCGGCTACTGGACCATCACCGTGGAGCGGCCGCTACTTGACGACGCCGGCAACCCAGTGGTCGACCGCAAAGGGTTGCCGAAGCCGGACACCAAGCGCCGCGACACAGAGAACGTACCCTTCACTTACAACGGCAACACCTCTGGCGACGCCGGGCGCGAGGCGACCATCAAGGCATACCTCGCTGCCGAGGTGCTGCCGCACGTCCCCGACGCATGGGTGGATGGGAAGAAAACGAAAGTTGGCTACGAGATCCCCTTCACCCGCCACTTCTACAAATATGTCCCACCCCGACCGCTGGCCGAGATCGACGCCGACTTAGAGAAGCAGGTCGCCAAGATCATGGAACTGCTGCGGGAGGTGGAGAAGTGACGTGGCGCGAGCGCCGCGTCGCGGATTTGGCGGAACTGGTGAACGGCCATCCCTTCGAATCGGCCGACTTCGCCGATGAAGGTGCGGTACCGCTCGTTCGCATTCGCGACATCCTGAGCAAGCCTTTTCAGACGTTCGTGTCGAGGGAGGTCGTTCCCGAGGCAGCTGTCGTCCGCGACGGCGATGTGGTGGTCGGAATGGATGGTGATTTCAACCTCGTCTACTGGACTCGCGGCCCGGCCGCCCTCAACCAGCGTTTGTGCCTGCTCCGTTCAAACGGACAGGCAGATACCCGGTTCCTGGCTTATGCACTGCCCTCACATCTGAAAGTCATCAACGACCTCACTTACTCAACGACCGTCAAACACCTTGCTTCGGGGCAAGTGCGTGGTATCAAAATGCTCGCCCCGGATGTCTCCGAGCAGCGCGCCATCGCCGACTACCTCGACCGTGAAACGGCCCGGATCGACGCGCTCATCGAAGAGCAGCAACGGCTGATCAAAATGCTCGAGCTTCGAAAGCGCGCTGTGCTCGATGAGGTGACAACAGCTGCCGAAGGTGAACGGATCCGCCTCAAGTACCTTTTCGCACCCTCGTCTGACTCGAACCATCCGGAAGAACAGGTTCTTTCAGTTTATCGAGACTTCGGTGTCATCCAAAAGTCGTCTCGTAGCGACAACTTCAATCGCACACCAGAGAACGTCGAGCGGTATCTGCTGGTTCAGCCTGGCGACGTGGTGATTAACCGCATGAAGGCTTGGCAGGGGTCCTTGGGCGTCTCCGATCACCGAGGAATTGTCAGTGGTGACTATGAGGTGATCAGGCCCACTAACAGTCGCCTCCGTCCGAAGTTCGCACACCTTTACCTCCGCAGCCCAAGACTGATCGCTGAGTATGCCCTGAGATCGAAAGGTATTCGGCCATCGCAGTGGCGTCTGTATTGGGACGAGATGGGGAACATTGAGATTCCTGTGCCCTCGCCCGAGAACCAAGACAGCATCGTGGAACGTGCTGAGAAACAGATCGCGCACATAGACAGCCTTATCGCCGAAACGGAGCGGTTCATCGAGTTGGCGCGGGAGCGCCGTTCTGCGCTGATTACCGCGGCGGTCACTGGGCAGATCGACGTGCGGGCGGCGGCCTGAAACATGGACCTGCACAAGGAGATCTCGTTCGAGAAGAACCTCGCCGAGTACCTGGCCGCCCACGGTTGGCTGTACTCGCCGAACGATGCCGGCTACGACCGCGAACGCGCCCTGTTCCCCGAGGACGTGTTGGGTTGGCTGGCCGACACGCAGCCCGAGCAGCTCGCCAAGGTGGTCAAGCCCGGTGGTGACGTCACCAAGCAGCAGGCGCAGCTGCTGGACCGGATAGTGAAGGTCCTCGACACCCCGCTGGACAACGGCGGCGGCACCCTGCAGATACTGCGCAAAGGCTTCTCGCACCTATCGGGGAAGTTCCAGATGTGCGTGTTCAAACCGGAATCAACCCTCAACGAGAAGCGCACCGCCGACTACGCCGCAGTGCGGGTGCGGGTGATGCGGCAGGTGCACTTCTCCACCGCCCACCAGCAGTCGGTCGATCTCGTCCTGTTCGTCAACGGTCTACCGGTGGCCACGATCGAGCTCAAGACTGAGCTCACCCAGACCGTCGCCGATGCGATCACCCAGTACAAGACCTCCCGGCTACCCAAAAATCCCGCCACCGGGGCGGTCCAGCCGCTGTTCGTCTCCGGTGCACGGGCTTTGGTGCACTTCGCGGTTTCCGAGGAGCAGGTGTGGATGACCACCAAGCTCGCCGGGGACGCCACCCACTTCCTGCCGTTCAACCGCGGCGCCGACGACGGCGCCGCGGGAAACCCGCTCAACCCGCTCGGCCCGCGCACCGCCTATCTATGGGAGCGGGTGCTGCAGCGCGACGCTTGGCTGAACATTCTGGGCCGGCTGATGTACGTCAAGCACGAGACCAGCACCGACCCGATCAGCGGCAAGACCACCCGGTCCTCCACCCTGCGGTTCCCGCGGTTCCATCAGTGGGAGGCGGTCACCGAACTCACCGCCGCCGTCACCGCCGAGGGGGTCGGCAAGCGTTATCTGATCCAGCACTCGGCGGGATCGGGCAAGACCGACTCCATCGCCTGGACTGCGCACCGGATGGCGCGGCTGCAGGTCGACAACACCAAGGTGTTCGACTCGGTGATCGTGGTCACCGACCGCAACGTCCTCGACGCCCAGCTTCGCGACGCCATCAAACAGATCGACAACGACGCCGGCATCGTCGTCGCCATCGACCGGGCCGAGGTGGCCAAGTCCGGGGACATCAAGTCCAAGTCGGGGCTGCTGGCCAAGGCGCTGCTCGACGGCAAGCTGATCATCGTCGTCACCATCCAGACCTTCCCCTTTGCCATGGCCGAGATCCGGAAGAACAAGGGGCTCAAAGGGAAACGGTTCGCGGTCATCGCCGACGAGGCGCACTCCTCGCAGTCCGGGGAGGTCGCTGCCAAACTCAAAGCGGTCCTCACCGCCGAAGAAGTCAAGGAGATCGAGGAGGAGGGCGGCGAGATCAACATCGAGGCCCTGCTCGCCGCCGAAGCCACCGAACGCGCCGAGTCCGACGCCATCTCCTACTTCGCGTTCACCGCCACCCCGAAAGCCAAGACCCTGGAGTTGTTCGGCCGCCCCCCGGCGCCGGGGGAGAAGCCGGCGCCGTTCCACGTCTACTCGATGCGCCAGGCCATCGAGGAGGGATACATCCTCGACGTGCTCACCGGCTACCACTCGTTCAAGTTGGCCTTCCAAGTCGGCAAGAACGCAGCCGGCGTCGGTGGCGGTGGTGGGGTCGAGGAGGTGGATCAGGCTAAGGCCACCAAGGAGGTGATGCGCTGGGTCAAGCTCAACCCACAAACCATCGCCCAGAAGGCGGCGATCATCGTCGAGCACTTCCACGACAACATCGCCGGTCTGCTCGACGGGCACGCCAAGGCGATGGTCGTCACCGAACTCCGCAAGTCGGCGGTGCGCTACAAACTGGCCATCGACAAGTACATCGCCACGAAGGGCTACGGATACGGCACTTTGGTGGCGTTCTCCGGCACCGTCACCGACCCCGAGTCCGGCCCGGAGGACTTCACCGAGGCCAGCATGAACCCCGGGGTGCACGATCTGCGCACCGCCTTCCGCGGTGATGAGTACAAGATCATGATCGTCGCCAACAAGTTCCAGACCGGGTTCGACCAGCCCCTGCTGTGCGCGATGTACGTCGACCGGGTGCTCACCGGGGTCACCGCCGTGCAGACCCTGTCGCGGCTCAACCGCACCTACCGCACTCCGGCCGGGACGGTGAAGACCGCGGCGATGACCCAAGTCGTGGACTTCGTCAACGACCCCGAAACGATCCGCGAGGCGTTCGAGCCCTATTACACCGATGCGTTCCTGGAGACCGAGACCGACCCCAACCTGGTGCACGACCTGTCGGTCAAGCTCGACACCTTCGGCATCTACACCCAGGCCGAGATCGACCAGTGCGCGGAAGCGTTCGTGCGGGCCGGCAGCGACAGCGCCCTGCGCGACAAAATGTTCGCCGCCATCGACCCCGCCAAGAAGATATTCGCCGGTCGCTACCAGGCGGCGCTGCTGGCCAACGACGGCAAAGGCGACAAGGCCGCGCTCGCCGAGCTCGACATGTTTCGCAAGGACGTCGGCACCTTCGTGCGGCTCTACGACTTCATGTCCCAGATCGTCAACTACGGCGACCCGGAGCTGGAGAAGAAGCAGATCTTCCTGCGCAACCTCAACCGATACATCCAGCCCGACACCTACACCGCCCCCATCGACCTCTCCGAGGTGGTGCTGCGCAACGTCAAACAGATCGACCGCGGCAAGACCGACATCGGCCTCGGTGTGCGCGTCGGTTTGCACGGGGTGACCGCCGCCGGCTCCGGGGAGAAGCGCGACCCGACGATGGTCGCCTTTCAGCAGGTGCTGGACCGGCTCAACGACCTGTTCGGCTCCGAAGACTTCACCGAGGGACAGAAGGTGTCGTTCCTGCAGGCGCTGCTGCGCACCCTGCTCGACGACCCCGACCTCGTGCAGCAGGCAAAGGTCAACACCGCCACCCAGTTCATCGAGTCTCCCGATTTCGACCACGCGGTCACCGGCGCCGTCGCCGACAACCAAGACGCGCATCACAAAATGAGCGAATACTTCTTCACCAACGCCCCGGGGCGAGCAAGTCTCGTCGCCGACATCGCCAAGTGGTTCCGCGCGAGCGTGGTGGCGGCGAAGACCGCGGCCGGGTGAGGACAGCCTCACGATGGCGAACGACGACCGGCAGGGCTGGTGGCGGCGACGCGCTGGCGACGGCAGCCGAAGGCGATCATGTCTGGACGATCAGATGCCCGTGTTGTTGATCGAGTCGTTGCGGGCGATCGGGCTATCGGGCGGCGTGCGGGATGCAGGATCGCCCGCAGGCTTCGCCGGCCTTCCTGCGGTGATAAGCGTGCGCGAGACCTCGCTGCCGAGCACCACGTGAAGTTCCATGCGCCGGCAGCGGGGGGAGTAGGCACGGAGATGTCAGTCTCCGCGCAGCCGCCAACGGCGCTAAAGGCCCCGACGGGCCGAACCGCCAGCCGCCGCCGGCACCCGCTAGCCGACGTATACCAAAGCGCTTTCGCCGCCCGTGCACGTGACCAAGCGTCCGGAGGGTCGGCACGTGATGTTGTAGGTTTGCTGCGTTACTGGGCTTAATACTTTGATCTCTTGAAACGATCCAGGATTGCCCATGTCGGCGTATGAAATGCGGACTTCTTCGGCAAACGGACACGATGTTTGATCGTTTCCGACCGCAGAATGAGTGTAGGCGCCGGTCCTGCCGTATTTGGGCGGACAAGGCTTGGCGCTCGGAGGAAACACTACGGCCGGTCGCGGGTCTGCCTGGGCAGACGGAGCCGGCGTTGGAGACGCTGGAGCAGCAGGGGCTTTGTTCGGGCTAGATATAGCCAGCCCCGGATCGCAGGTTTGCCCGGTAAATGCCCGAATGGGGTCCACGACAGCCGGTCCCTGCGCATAGACGTTTACTAAAACCACCGGCGTGAAAGGCGAATCATTGAGAAGTTCGTCCTGCCCAGCAAGGTCTAGCACGATGTCGATATTGCGCCCGTCAACTGATGTGCTGACAAGGGGATCGCGACCGGTTTGCGGCAAATTCTCCGGAACAGCAGTCCATGGATACATTCCGTCTGGTGAGTGGATCAAGATTCCCCTGGTTTCCGAAGAAAACCACCCTGGCGTCGGATCAGCGATTGGGACTTCCTTCAGCCGAGGCGTTGTCAGGATTATCTCGTACAAAAAACTTCCAGGCGCATTCACGACTACGTCCCCTGCGGGTGGTAGCGAAATTGTCTGCGGGTCAGTTCGGGGCGGTGCCGCGAAAGTAAATGACAACATAAGTCGATCATCGCCGAGATGCTTGAGACCGACCCTCCCAACCTGGGCGGAGGGCGGCGGAGCCCCCAGCTCTGTCTGGTACGGCTCGTCAAGTGAGCAACCCAAAGCCGCTGGGAGCAGTGACCAGAGTTGCCTCGCGGATCGTTGATTGTTCCACCAAAGGACACCAGCGACGAGAATTACAGCGCCTATGACGCCTGCCGTGATAGCTGCCCACATTCGGCCCGGGGCCGGGGACTCCGGTGAAGACGCAAATGGGCGTGTGCTCGATGTCCAACGGCTGCCGTCCCAGTAACGCTCAACAGACGCGTCGGTGGGATCTGAATGCCACCCTGGGCTTGGCGAGCCCCCCGGCGGTTCACCTCGCATTTCCGGAGGCTAACTGAACTGCCTTCGGTTCTGGGGAAAATTGCCCGGACAAAGGAACCGCACGGTGCTCAGCCTATGTGGAGCCTTCGGGATCGCTCCGGATACCAATCGTGCTGAAACACGCAGTCCCCAATACTTTCACCCCGTTGAAAGCCGAACCACGTTGCAATGCGCCCGCGCCGGCAAATGGAGCGAAGTGCCCAACTCCCAACTGCGAGCAGGGCAAGCGGAGCTAGCCGGGGGTCGTGCTCGAGGCAATGGGACAGCTGGCCCGGCCACCCGCCCCTCCAGTGATTCTGTCGGCTCGCGCACCGGTGAAATGTCCGCGCCGCGTGCAAGGGTGGGCACATGCGCAGCGTGCTCGCCAGCCGTAACCAGGAGTTGTATTCGATCGCCGTCAGGGGTGTCGCCGACATCGCCGACAGGCTGGGTTCACGCCATGTCGAGGCGCTGAGCAGCTCAAGCGGTGCCTACCAATTCTGGGTCACTCCGTCGCTGCGGGGTGGACGGCGGTTGAATGCACCGGCCACCAAGATGCTGTTCGCGCTCACCCAGTTCCCGGCGCGGCAGACCCCCCTTCTGCGCGGCGACGTGGTCATCACCTCGCGAACGATCGCCGGTGACCCGGACGAACTCTCCGATGATCAGATCCGCGTGCTGGTCGAGTCGGTGCTGGGCATCGGCCGCCGTGCCCGGTGCACGATCGAGCGCCGGCTGCGTCGGGCCGCCCGAGACGACCAACGTGCGCGAGACCTCACCGCCGATCCGCACGCCTGGCAGCAGTACTTCCATGCCCCGGCGGGGGAGTAGCCCGAGCCGCGTCTGCACCAACGCCGCCGCCTTCGTTGGTGAGTTGTGCTCGCTGCCATGTCCCAACTCTGCCCATCGGGTGTCGCCGTTGATTCTGCGCCAGGATGATCCGGTCCCAGCGTGGGTCTCGGCCAGGAGCCCAGAGGGAAAACCGACATTTTGTTGACATCTCTACACTGAACTGTAGATTTGTCTACATTAGCGGGCCGAACCTGGTCGTCACCTCGGCCCCGCCGAGTCCCTTCATCGACCACCCCGTCAGGTAATCCACAGAAAGCATGGTGCCCTAATGACCATCACCGCTATCCTCACCGCGATTAACGTCCCGGCCCACCGGCCCGGCCCGAACACTCCCGCCACCACCATGGACACCATCGCGTTTTTCCGCGACGGCCAGCCACTGTCCGAGGCGGTGTGCCCGGTCGAGGCGATCACTGTCGAATCTTCCGAAAGCCCAGAGTCCTACGAGGCCGCACTCCTGGCCGCCGGCTGGGAGATCATCGGCGACGACCCCGGTTTTGGCAACGGCGGCTGGGTCGTCCGACAGATCGACAGCCCCCTTGATGGCCGCCAAGACGCCGACATCATCCGCGCGTGGCTCGGACCGGTCGAGCTGACCGCCGACGAGTTGGCCCGCCTGCTGCCGGTGTGGGACGCCGCCGAGGACGACGGCACCGAGACCCTCTCGGCCACGGTGCAATACCTGGTCGGTGACACCAGCCCCGAGGAGGCGGGCCAGCGGCTGCTCACCGCCACCCGGCAGCGCCAGGACGCGGTCGCGTTCGCCACCCAGGTCGCCCGGTTGGCCGCCGAGGACGGCGTGACCGAGGTGGAGCTGGCCCGACGGATCGGTGTGGACCGGGCCAACACACTGCGCCGGTGGCTCGGAAAGTGACTAACCAGCAAACAATGGAACCCCCGAAGGAACCCGACGTTGACGCCCATGTCGCCGAATTGCTGGCAGACCTCGCCTCAAACACCGGTGCTGGCCTCGCCGTGTGCGACGGGCTGATCGAGCACCTGACAGCGGAGCGAGACTCCAAACGTGCAGACGAACGATCATGAAACGGAGCACCACTGACTGGCGATGTCAGTCTCCGCGGAGCCGCTCGTAGAGCGGGTTGCGGGCCGCGGCGGCTCGGGTTTCCTGCCCGGCCCCCTCGACATACCGTTGCGAGGTGGCGATGGATGTGTGCCCTAAGAGCGCTTTCAGTTCGTAGACACTGACTTTCGCGTTGGCGAGGTCGGTGGCGAAGGTATGCCGCAGGCCGTGGACCAGGGCGCCGCGCTGGCGTTCAGAGTCCACTCCCGCCCGGCGAAACAGCCGCAAAACCCGGTACTGCACGGTGCTGCGCGTGATCCGGGCGCCGTCCTTGGCGCTGACGAATAGCGGAGCGTCAGCTGGCCAACTGCCCAGTCCCCCGGCGGGGGAGGACCCGCGCCGTCCGCTCGGAAACCGGGTACGCCGGCTGGCCAGGTAGACCTTAAGGTCTCTGATGAGTGGGGCTTCGATGGGCACGCGCCGGTCTTTCCGGCCTTTGCCGCGTACGTGAACCACCGCGCCGTCGCCGACGAGACGGATGTCACCGAAGTTAATCCCGACCAGTTCCTCCAAACGCAGCCCCGCCAGCAGCGCGGTCAGCAGCATCGCCCGGTCACGTTCAACCCAATCGTCCCGCCGGCGGCGTGGCATTGCCTGATCGGCATCCAGAGTGTCGAGCAGCGCGTCGATGACGTTGGGCGGCAGAGCTTTCGAGAGAGTTTCGTCGCTTCTGGGGCGGCCGACCGACCCCATCGGGTTGGCGGGAATCAACTCATCGTCGTAGAGATCAGTGCACAAGGTGTTCCAGGTCGACCAGCACCGCCGAACCGAGGCCGCCGCATGGCTGGGGGCGAACAGCGCGAACGCTGTCCGCAGGGCGTCGCGGTTGATGTCGGACAGGCGCAGCGCCGTTAGATCGGTTCCCCCCACGATGATCTCGGCGATCGCGTCGAAGTCGCGGCAATACGCGGCCAGGGTGTGCGCTGAACGTTTCTGGGTTCCGCGGTCGGCGAGGAAACTGTCGAACCACTCCGGGCGAGCCCGCTGCGTCGCGGTCATACCGATTTCAGGGTGGGCGAGCGATACGACACTTGGCATAGCCGGGTCGATGGGGCGGGCAGCCAGCGACCCCCGCGGGCGGTGGCAGGTGGCCTAACGTCGCCGACTATCCGGACTGCCGGGTCAATAAGGGACAACGCCAGCGGCAACACCATCCAGGCGGCCAGCCCCTTCAACTGCGTCCCGTCCGAGGCGCCCCGTAAGGACCGCACGTCGGCACCGATCGCCCCGGTGGCGGCGGCATCAGCATTGGCCGACATGTCGTTGATGGCCGCTCCCAGCGTGGGCCGATCCAGGTACACCGGGATCGGCAACAACCCCTCCCAGGTGCCGTCGGTGTCCACCACCAACCGCAGTTCGGGACGCCCCCTGTGCGTATCGAACTCCAGATGCACGAAGCTCCCCAGGAACCGGAAGGCACCACTGAGCTGGTCATACACCTGGGGCGGCAACTCCACGTAGCAACACCATTCGGGCAGACGAGTCCAGGTTTCCGCCGGCGGCAGCACCGCCTGCTGCCAGTGTGCCGCACCGCCGCCAGCGGAGTGCCACAACGCACCCGTCGAGTACCCGGCGACCTCCGGGTCGATCTGGTACACGCCGCGACCCAACCGCCACTGGGTCAGAGCCGCCACACGCCCGATGTCCGTGCCGAGTCGATCGCCTTGAACACTGCGGGATGTCAGGTAGGCCACCGTTCCCGCCATCGGCAACCAACACCAGTCAGGCCATTCCAGGCCCGGCTCTCCGCGGCGTTCCACCAGGCCGCCACTGACCGCCAACGCATCGGGGTAATACCTGCGAAACTCGGCCAGCAGTGCATCGACGCGCGCCACGCTAGCGAGGTCAGCAGTGCTCATCCGATTCCCAAATCCTCTCCGGGGTTGCGCGATGTCCCGAGCCGGAACTTTCTGAGAACGCCGAAACGGATAATTGGGGGCTCGCGGAGACCGGCCACCCCGGATCAACGTATCTGACATATTGCCTGTTATGCGTGAAACGGTAACCCGTGGTGGTCATAAAGTGCTGCTTTGCTGAAGGCGTGTCCGACGACGACGACCGATTTCGGCGTGCCGGGCCGCGACCATATGACAGTGCCCCGACGCTATTCCCGTTGTTGATCGGCGCACTGCGCCCGACGAGTTCACAAACAAAAGCAAGTCATAGTTCTAGGCGTGGGGCGAGGTCGCTGTCGTGTGCGCGCGCATGCTGTCGCGTCGAAGAGCGGCCGCTAGGTCGACGTCATCGGTGAGACCGGCGGCGGTCGTCAGGGTTCGGGCGATTCGGGCAAGTACGGCGGGCGGAACGGCGATGGGTCCGTTGCCGTTGTGTTCAGACTGGATTAGCCCGGATTTTTCGTGCCGGTGGGGTCTGGCGGCTCGATACCCTGAAAGTCGTTGAGCAACTGTCTTTTTCGATTTGGGGTGTGTTCGACCTGCCCGTGTCGCCGGGGTGGGCGGGCGTTCCTGGGGGCCGGGGTCTTTCGGGTTGGTCGTGGTCAGGGCTGGTTTGGCGGTCAGGGGAAGGCGGCTCGCAGGCGCTGCCAGGCGGTGGCGATGGCGCCGGCCCAGCGCCAGGTGGTGTCGATGCGCAGCCGTAGTTGGCGGGCGCCGCGGGTGATGCGGGCTGCGACGTGCAGGACCCGGTAGCGGAAGGCGTGGATCTCGCAGCGGGCTAGCTCGGGAGCGTGGGTGAATCCGATCAGTTGGGCCCAAGCGACCAGGTCAGCGGCGGCCAGGACGATTTCCAGCCAGGCGGCGTTGGCCTGGAAATCGTGGCAGGGCAGGTTGCGCAGGCCGGCGGCTTTGGCGTGCCGGATGCGGTCCTCGACGCGGGCATGTTGGCGGTGGCGTAGTTCCAGGCCGGCCAGCTGGCCGGGCACCGCCCCCGGGGTGGTGTCGGTGATGAACGCGGTCACCCGCATGCCGTCGATGTCGGTGAACCGCAGCTGCGCCCCGGGATGGGGCCTCTCCTTGCGCAGGATCAACCGGGTCCCGGCAGGCCAGGTCGACAGGGTGACCAGGGTGGTGGCTTCGGCCACCCACGCCCCGTCACGCAGGTCGCCGCCGGAGTCGATGGCCGGGTACCAGCCCCCGGCGAGGTTGAGGGTGTCCACCGCGTCCCAGACCCGGGCATCGACGGGGAAGCCGAAGGAGAACCCGACCCCGCGGTCGCGGCAGGCTTGGGCGAACTTATGGGTGGCCCCGGCGGAATCGCAGCGCACCACCACCGCCGGTGCCCCGTCGGCGTCGGGGTCGGGGCGCCACCGGGCGGGTAGGGAGGCCAATGCCTGGTCGAGGACGGTGATGTGGTCGGCGGCGGTGTTCGACCCGGCGTTGCCCTTGCGCAGCAGCCCGGCCAACGCCTCACCGCCGGCGATCTCGGGGCGGTCCAAAAACGCCAGCAGCGGGTGATGGCCGAAGGTCTTCTTCCAGGTCGGCGCCGCATCCTGCTTGTTGTCGGAATGGTCGAGCACCAGCGTGGCGTCCATGTCGATGTGCAGCGGCTGCCCGGCTGGCGGGGCTGCCCCGGCAGCCCAGGCCGCGGCCCGCGCCGCCGCACGGGCGTCACGAACCCCGGGTAGGTGCGCGGCGTCGATACGTTCGTCCACCAGTCGCCACATCGTCGTCGTGGAGGCCTTCGCCCCGAACACGTGCGCACGGTCCCCACACAGCTGGCCGACCCCGTCGATGCAGTCTGCCCCATCGGCCACCGCCGCGGCCAGATCGGCGAACACCGCCCCCGGAGCGTAGGTCCACGGACCCTTGTAGGTATCGGCCAAAACCTCGGTGACCTGCGCCGATAACCCGGTCAGGTCGGCCAGTTCCCGCACCAGGCCCATCCCGGCGTGCGACACGACCCCGCGGCCGTCCGCCGATACTTTCACCCGCCGCGTCATCGCGATACTCTTCACTTGCGAGGTGCCTTCCCGCTGGACGATCGAACCCTAGATAAGTCCGATTATCCGTTGCAGGACAGGCACTTTCGCGTATCAACACCCGGTTACACCGACATTGCACGAAAAATCCGGGTTAGCCCCGCCAGTGAAAGAAGCTGGGTGGTTTCGTGGCGACGCGCGCTTCGATCGGCGTCGGTGATCGGTGGATGGGTTTCAAAGAACAGGAGAGTTTCGGCCAGTCCGGAAATCAGCCGGCCGAAGTTTGCCACGCTGATATGGCCGGTGCGCGGCAGCGCGAAGAGATTGGCGCCCGGTTCTTCGGCGGCGTAGGAGGAGACAATCTGATCGGCGAGGTCGTCGAGAACATCGTCATCCAGATAGGGCATGGCATGGCGACCTGAAGTCAGACCGAGGAGTCCGGCGACCGCACTGCCCTGCTCGGCCAAGAAGACCGCGACGGCGCCCACGGGAATCGTCATTCCACGCTGCGCCACTCGGTCGACCAGCGCGATCGAGGCCACATCAAGCCATCGGGGGGGCTGGGAAGCTGAAAATTCAGACACAGCGAATCGTTCCTTGGGTGCAGAAGTGGTCACGGCAGGAGCGCCGCCGATCCGACCCATCCTGCCCGGCGCTCGAGTCTGCGTCGGCTATTCGTGTCGCGCGTGTTCGCAGGGAACTGCGCAAGGCAGGCGGCGGGCCGGCCGGCGAGGGCTTGAGCACGAAAGTTCGTCGACGTTGGGTTCCGGACTTTGCGGAACGTTTCGCCACTGTGACATTTTCTCCGTTCCGGAGAGGGCGCTCAGTTTTCGGTTGAGACCCAACTCGCGAGTCATTAGCGCTCGTGTAGTGGGGACTCTGCGGTGTTGACTTCGCTCGGAATGTGCTGGAGCTGAATGCCCCCAGGACGCTGAATCACCCCTACCCACAGCCCGAATCACCACCACCGGCGCGCCGGCGCGATCTAAGGCTTAGCATTCGGTCGCCCAAGTCGCTTCCACAGCGCACGCCAGATCGAGCTGCCACGGCTGCGCGAGGTCGAGGAGAAGTTCGTCCCAGCTGGGCGCTGCGGCTCGGCGCTCGGCCGAGAAGTCGCTCGCCACTTGGAGTGCCGCCTTACCCGCCATGATTAAGGTCGGGAAATTCACGTGGCGGATCTGTGCGGGGTGTACCCCGTATTCGAAGACGATCCCTTGAGCTACGGCTTTCCCGATGGACGCGGCGCCAACTAGTGAATGGGCCGCTAGGCATAGCTCATTGCGTTTGCGGGCTTCTTGGCCTGTGAGCTCAGCCGAGCCCCGCTCTCGCAGGGCGGTGAGATGGACGTGTGTGCGTACTACGGTCTCTGTGGCGATTGCCGTCATCCCGGGGGCGACGAGGGCGGATCGTAGGTTCAGCCCCTCTCCGGGACGGATTCCGGCGTAGGCATGGTGGGCGAATTTGCTGATGGTTTGGCTGTTGCTTTCGTAGAGCAAGGAAAAACCGGGGATGGGCAGGCTCATCGGGGTGAGAACGTCGGCGATCAGGTGCATCACCCACCGCAGCAAAGCTTCTTCGAAGGATTGGACTGGCTCGAAGGCCTTCGTCGCTGTTACGCGCTCACCAAATGACCAACGGATCCCGTCAAATTGACCATCCATGATCTGCCTCAACGCGGTAAAGGGCCGTGCGAGGTCGTGGCCTGCTGACTTGACTCGATGGGCCCTCCCGCCGAACCCAGGACCCATGTAGTCGATTGGAAGTTGCTTGCCAGACTTCTCAAACGCCTGAATGAGACGCGTCTGATTCAGCGGTTTTAGCCATTGACGGATCATCCGGTCAATCGCCGCATCAAACCAGACGCAAGTTCCGCCAACCATGCCCGCAAGGCCTACCGCCGCGATGTCAGCAGTTGACCACGGAATGCGCTGGAGGCTGCGCCATTGGTCGAGCTTGGCCGCGAGTTCGGGCGTGAGCGCCGCGTCGAGATCTACTTCAGTCCAGCATTTCTCGTTGCGCAGGCGATCGTTGAACGCGGTGAGTTCCGCATAGGACTGCGTAGGTGAAGCGATGGGCAGTTCGCTCGGTGTCGGATCGTCGGAAAGCGCATCGACTACCGCAGCATCCATCGCTTCAAGTCTTCGACGAATGGTGTCAAGGTTTCGATCGAGTTCGTCGGCGTTCATGAAACAGGCTCCGCAATCCGGTCACGGATGACCTCGAGGGTGGCCACCGCTTCCTTAGCTTCCGTGCGTGCTTCTTTCAGCTTGTTCAGCTCCTCACGAAGCGCGTTGTTCTCCTGCTTCAACCCGCGGAGCTCATCGGAGAGTGCGTCATGATCGCCAGCGATTTGCGCCTTCTCATCTCGGAGTTTCCTTATTTCGGAACGCTTCTCCACAATTTGCTCGCTGAGCAGATTGATCTTTTCGGAGAATTCGTTGAGTCGATAGTTGAGGCCTTCGACCACTCGACGGATCTTCTGGTCACGATCGGGTGAGTCATTGAGGACTAGTTTGGCCAATAGCTCCAGCTTGATCGCATCTAGAATGACCTCACCTGCGCCAGCGGGGCTGTAGCGCGTCGCGGCTCCTGCAGCACCCCCGGCGACTACTCCGCCGACCCCACCGACGAGGATCGTCCCACCGAAGACACCGAATCCGCCAGCAGCCAGAGCACCGCCTCCGAGCGCCGCCAGTCCTGCAGACGTGGCAGCCGCACCCGATAGTCCCATCGAGGCGCCGATCATCCCGCCGATGTAGGGGGCAGCCAGACCGCCCGTGGCGACTCCGACCGCTGCCCCAACGATGCCTATTGCCGCGACTCGCCCCCACTTGATCGACTTTTGACGCAACTCCTTGAACAGTGCGTCGAACTCCTTGGTAGCTGCCGCCAGATCCTCGGTACTGACACCGGCCAATTCGTCGGCGGCGGCCTTCAGGGCTTCCTTTCTGGCGGTAGGTACCCATTTGTCCTCTGGGTGCCAGGGGTTGAAGGTCATTAGGTCGACGAGCAGGATCATTGCGCGGGAACGTTTGTCGATGCGTCCTGCGAGCCTTTTAGCGGCGTCGGTGATGTCCACATGGGCAATCAAGGATTCGTCGTCTACCGATCCGATCGTGGCGAGGAACTCAGAGTGATGGCGTCGAATCGTGTCGCGCTTGCGCTTCCGGGCTTTGGCGTTCGTCTCATTGCGCAGATCGGTTCGCATCATCTGCCGACGTAGCGCGTGAAGCGCGAACATCTCAAGGGTTGAGAGTTTGAACTGCTCAGGTGTACCGCTGTCTTCTGTGCGCACGAAAGTCTGCCCCCTTATTCCCGTGATTTGCACATTATCTGCTGAGGCTGACGGGGAACCCTCCAATTTCGAACCTGGGAAGAAGGGAAACCGAAAAACCGGATCGTTGCCGGTCAGTCTTTAACGCCAGAACTGAAACTGCGACACGCCTCTCTCGACTGTTGGCCGCTGGCCCCCCGCCCGCCACCCCTCGGAATGAGCATTCCGGCAGCGCAAGAACATTCCCGCCCCGGCGGTGATCACCCCGTCCGCTGCGGGTGGTGTACGCGCGTCTCGGCACGCCGGGGTCGAGATGGTGACCACCTGGTCCTAGTTGCGGGGGGTCGGCGGCACGGCGGCGGCGGGCGGCGATCCCCGAGCTGCGACCACTGAGCCACCCCGCTGGAGTCCTTGTCCTGCTGTTCAAGCTCTTACCTCCTAACGGACTGGCGGCCCGTCACGAGGGCCCCGGCAACCTTCGAGCTTCCCCCGGCGGCAGGAGGCCGGGCGGATTCCAGAAACCCGCGGGTTACGTTTCGTTGTTACGTTTCGTTAAGTATTGTTTTGTTACATTGTGACAGGCAACGAAATGTGCCACCCTTGAACCCATGAGTGAAGCCGCCCTGGCAGTGAGTGAGATCGACAAGCTGTGCACCTACCCCGGATGCACTCGCCCGCGGCGCCCGGACCCGGCCACCGGCCGGCCCTCCCGGTACTGCGAACGCGCGGACGAAGGCGGCGGCCCTATTCACAACCGCGGCACGGCGTGGAAAGCGCGTAGGGCGCACACCGGCGACGCGCCGCCTCGGGAAGATGGCCTCACCGCGCCGGTGTCGATGGCCCGCGCCACGCTGGAACAGCGTCTGTCCGAGTTGCCGGGACGATTCGAGGATCTGCGCCAGTACCTCGATGGTGTGGTGCTCGATCTGCGCGCCGCCGGGGATGTCGAGGCTGCCGGGTCGGAGGTCGAGGACGCCCATCGTGAAGCGCTCACGAAAGTCACCGAGGCCGAACGTCGGGCGGCGGCCGCCGAGCGCACCGCCCGTAGCGCCGAGGCGGCGGCCAAAGCTGCGCAGGAGGAACGGGAGGAAGCCGATGCCCTCACGGAGGAGGCCACGGCCGAGGCTGCCCGGATCAAGGCCGATGCGCAGGCCGAGATCGCTCACGCACACGAGCGACTCGCCGTCGCCGAGGCCGGTTTCGCCGCAAAACTGGCTGAGCGCGACGCCGAGGTGGAGCAGGCTCGCCGCGATGTTGCCGCTGCCCGGGTCGAGGCGGCGGCGGCGGTTGCGGCCCAGAATGCGGCGACCGCGGAGGCGGCGCGGGAGCGCGACACCGCAGCGGGGCTGCGGCAGGAGCTCGACAACACCCGCCGCGATCTTCAGTCTGCCCGCAGCGAGTTCCAGGCGCAGATCGACGCCGCACGCCACGACCTTCAGGAGGCCGCCGCCGAGGCGGCCACGATCCGCGTCGCCCTCGCCGAGGCGAGAGCCCAGGCGGCTGCCGCCGAGCGTGCGTCCGACAGCGCCCGCGAGTCGCTGGAATCGCTGCGCGGCGATCTTGAGCGCCAACGCGCCGAGGCCCAGTCAGAGCGCGAAGTGCTGCGCACCGCCCACGCTGAACAACTCGCGCAGCTCCAGCGAAACGCTGACGATCGCGTGTCGGTGCTCACCGAAGCGCTTCACGCTGCACGCGAGATGGCGCGACTCGCTCTGCCCACCACCAACACCGATGAGCAATGATTTCTGAACGGGCCGTACCGCCCGAGCAGGTAGAACCATAGGAGGACACCGCGATGCCCTCTGATGACGACACTCCCACTGAATCGTGGCCGGTACTCACCAGATTCTTTTCGTGGGGCGACGAGGAACCCGCGCCGTACCTGCCTCGACCGGTCGAGCCGGCCTCACCGGTGTCCCAGCAGCTTGTCGACGTCGTCCGAAGACCCGCTCCAGCGAGCCGGCCCCTACCGTGGCGTCAGATGGCCCTCGCCGCCGGTGCCGCAGCCATCGTGACGGTCATCAGCCTGGTCGCGTGGGCTTTCCTCGGCGGCGAGTCGCCAACCGATCCCGTCCAGGCCAGCACCACTCCCTCGTCAGCCGCCGTCCCCACCACAGTTTCCACGGCGCAGAGTCAGTCACCTGAGTTCGACAACCGTCTGATGGCCCTACTGCCTCGGGGCTACCCGCCAGGCACCTGTCGCCCTGCACCGCCCCCACCGGGGGCTCTGTCCATGCTCGAATGCGGCGCCAACGCGGACGCTCCCGGAACGACCGCGCGCTACACCCTGTTCGGTGACGCTCAACCGCTCGCCGCGGCGATGGACCAGTTGATTCAGGGCATGGCCGTGCAGATATGCCCCGGCAACTACGCCTCGCCCGGGCCGTGGCGCAAGACCGCGACCCCCGAGGTCGCCGCCGGAACCTTGGTCTGTGGCACACGCCGGAATAACCCCGCCGTGGGGTGGACCCTGGATTCTGCGTTGCTGCTCGCGACGATCCAGGCAGAGCCTGGGCGGACCGCCCTGGACCAGCTGTACACCTGGTGGTCCACCCACAGCTGAGACCGACGGGCCCTCGAATCAGCCGGCGGGGGTACCTGCGCTGCTCGCGCCTGGTGTCGCCGACGGAATGATCGTCGCCGGGACGGGGGGTGTGGACGGGGTCGCTGGAGCGCTTGGGCTCGTCGGCGCCGGTGCTCCTGCCGCCGCCGGTGCGGCCGGTGAAGCTGCCGCCGGGGCTGCCGGGGTCCCCTCGCTCGCCGCCGGGGTGCCCTGGCTGGTCGCGGCGGGTGGGGCGGTGGGCGCCGCTGTCGTCGGTGCCGCTGTCGTCGGTGCGGCCGGTGCAGCTGTCGTCGGTCCTGCCGGGGTTCCTGCGCTCGCGGCCGGGGTGCCTGCGGGCGTGCCCTGGCTGGTGGCGGCGGGCGTGCCCTGACTGGTCGCCGCCGGTGCTCCTGCCCCCGCCGGTGCGGCCGGTGAAGCCGCCGCAGGAGACTGGGCTGGCGTCGCGGGCACGGCTGGTCTGACGGGTTGCGCAGGAGTCGCGGGTCGGCCACTCGGCGAGTCGGCCACCGGTTCCGGCGCGTTGACCCACACCAGCTGGTCGACCTGGCCGTCGTTGAACACCACTCGGTCCGGGGAAACGCTGCTGGGGATGTCGAAATAGATTTTCCCGCTGGCCTTTTCGCCGGCCGAGAGGGTGGAGGGGTTGATGCCTTGGGGAGAGGCCACCCCGAATAGCACCCGGTAGTTGGCGCTGCCTGCGCGGGCGTTGAAGTTCGGGATGATAGGGATGACCGTGCCTTCAACGGCGGCGTTGGTCGCGGTCGCCTCCCAGAGGGTCCCTATGACGTCGCCGGGGATGACGTCCGCGCTTGTCCTCAACCCGCTGACCGTCCAGGTCTGCACGACATCGCCATTGACCAGCGTGCCCGCTTGGCCGATCCGCAAGTCGGCCGCCGAATCGTCGGCCGCCGCCACCGGCGCACAGGCTAAAGCGCCCACGGCAGCGAGTGCGGCCAGTGCAATCTTCATGGTTCTCCCCCTTGATCCGGCGGCAAACCGACCGAAGTCAGTCTGAGCTGGTAACGACGCTAGCAGTTTCGATCCGTTCCACATCCCCGCTGAGATCGGTGTCGGCCCCCTCGTCATCATCGACCACCGCGTAGCCCAGGTAGCCCGTTCTCGCAGTGTCGAGCACGCCCGTTTCGCCCATCCTCGGATCGAGGACCGCCGCCACATGAACGGTCAGACCGGCGACGCCCGGTTGCAGGACGCGATTGCTCGCGGTGGGTGTCAGCACGACAGCCTGTAGCCGCAGCGTGCTGCGGTCCTCAGAGAGCAGATCCGGATGAATGTGGTCTCGTTGCACGCCCTCGCCGAGCCGGCATTCCATTGGCGGCTCGACCCGGCAATACCAGTAACGGCCTGCAACGTCCTCGGCTCGCAGCCGGCCCATCACCGTCACTCGTATCGGTAGATGAGCGGCCAGGTCGGTGACCGGAAATCCGCGCAGGCTGTGCAGGAGGAGCCGCGACACCTTTCGAAACGTAGCATTGTGCCCTTCCTGACCTCGCTCGTTACGCCCTGCGCCCAGCGTCGGGAACCCCGATGCGGCAATCTCGCCGAACCCCAGCCGTGGCGGGAACGCCCGATATCCGCTTTGGCGATTGGTAATGCGCCCACGTGCGACCTCCTTGAGCACAGCGCCCTTTGTCCCACGCCAGCTGCGGGACGTTGTAGGGGGGCCGTTTTGGCGGGGGAATCAAGAATCAGCTGGTGCGCTTGCATGTAGGTCTTGGTGTGCCGGGTCCGTTACCAGCGCGGTGGCGCGGCACGGGATCGCGCTCCGCTTGTAGCTTTGCTGACCATCTCGGCGCGGTCGCACTCAATAGACGAAATGCCTTGATACGAGGGGTATTTCGGATTCAGAGTCGGGAAAAGAAGTCACCTCAATACGTTGCTTAGCAGCGGCTATTCCGATAGACTGTTACCTATAGATAACTTCCATCGAAAGGTGACCCATGAAGACTCGACGCACCGAGACCCACCTGACCCCCGCAGCTCTGGTCAGCCACACGATGATTCGCATCCAGGGCGAGCAGGAAGGCGATATCGCCGTCTTTCACGCCTGCTCCCCCAATGCCAGGCTGCGACTGCAATGGGGCGGAATCCTGATGACGATGCTGTCGGCGCAGGCCTGCCAAGGCGTGCTCGAAGGCTTCAGCGCTGCCCGCTCGGCGATGACCCTCATCCCCCGCCTCATTCCGACACCGCCGCCAGCAGCAGCCGACCCTTTCGCACTGCCCACCGTGGCCATCGACTGGACCCGTCGTCCGGCCTACGCGGTGGTTCCCCGTCAGGAGCTTTCCCGCGACCGTTCTCGGCAGGTGAAGTGGCTTGACCTGCACATGGGGCCGGTGACGTTCCAGATCCTCGACCAGGCCGGGTGTGCGGGTGCTGTCGAACTCCTTCACACCGCCCACCGCGCCGCCGTCCAGGTCTTCCGCGACGGTCCCGACCACGCGCAGGACCCCACCGCAGACGACTACACGCCGCCGCCGAACACCTAGCGGTCATCCACAGCTCAACCGAACGCCGGGCCTGTTATCCACAACCGCGGATCGCAGGCCCGGCTTCTTGGTGTTCAGGCCGGACAATCGCAGATAAGTCCGTCCGAACATCCGAGGAGGCCCCCGTGAGCGTTCCCTGGTCGTTGACCACCACCGCACCGATCCGCATCGACACCACGATGGGCACCGCCGACAGCCATGATGCGGCAGTGACCGCCGTGCTGGTCGCCGCTCACGACGCCATCACCGCTGCCGAGTTCTCGGCCGCACCGCACTGTCGCTATGAACTGCGAGCCGGCGGCGACCTGGTCGCCGTCATCCAGACCGGCGCCGATGAAGACGGTAGGCCCGACCATGCCTCGACCCGTGCGCTGATCCAGCGCATCGAGTGGCAGCGCTACCTCAGTTCGTCGCAGTGAGCGACTGGTTTTCCAGTAGCAGTGCGGGTTCCACGCCGAGGCCGCGAGCCAGGTGCACCAGAACCACCACAGTCGGGCACTTGTGCCCAGCCTCGACGAGGTTGAGGTATGGACGGCTGATCCCCGCGATTTCAGCAAGCCTGGTTTGGGACAGCCCGGCGGCCGTGCGGTGTTCACGGATAGCCGCACCGAGGGCGGCAACGATCACCGAACCGTCGTCCGTGGACGCAGTTTCCATTCCCGGGCCTCCGTAATGTGCGTTACCTATAGGTTACACCTGCTCATCGCGGCTTGAAGCAGCGCAGCACCGCCGGCGGCACAGAATGGAACGCTTCGACGTTGCGCCATCTGGCCGAGCCGATCGCCCGGTACGTGCGGTGATGAGGACGCCAGTGCCGGAGGGCTGACGTTCGGGCCGGCGAGGTCGGAGCGTCAGAAGCGGGATCGCCGCGAGTCGATCCCCGGCAAGCGCCAGCGGCTCGCGATTCACCGCTGAGGGCCGCAATTGGGTTTTACGACTCCCCCAGAGGATCCGGGTTGTTGCGCGCCATCGGAAATGAACCCTTTCCGATCAGCCACAAGTGTTGCCTATAGATTACAGTTGCTGTAAACTATAGTTAACAGGCCGCAAACCCGGGGAAGGAACCTCAATGACCAGCACCACTCCTGCTGAACTGCTTCAACTGCATCCCACCGACGTTGAGATCGAAGAAAATGTACGTCTGGACCCGCGGCTGAACCGGGACTTCCTCGCTTCTATCGAGGAGCACGGAGTGTTGGTCCCCGTACTGGCCGTGCGGACGGAGGGGCGGGGCAAACCCTTAGTGCGCGAAGGACAGCGACGTATCCAAGCGGCACGGCAGGTCGGTCTGTCAGCAGTACCGGTGTATGTGCGCACTGTCGATGTAACCGACACCACCGCAGCACGGGCCCAGCGCGTCATCGAGCAGATGGTGACCAACGACCACCGCGCTCCGCTGACCGAGGCGGAACGCGCACGGGGGATTAACCAGCTTCTGCTGGAAGGGGTCTCACCGACCAAGGTTGCCAGAGGGCTCTCCACAAGCAAAGACGCGGTGTCCGCAGCGAAGGTCGCCATCGACTCGGAGAAGGCGATGACCGCGTTGGGCTCCGGCCAACTGAGCTTGGTGGAGGCCAGCAGGTTCGTCGAATTCGATGGCGACGATGCCGCCCAGAGCGAGTTGATCAAGGTGGCCGGGACCGACCAATTCGACCACCGCGTCGCTCAACTGCGGTCCGAGCGTGAAGACCAGCGCCGATACGAGCAGACGGCGGCAGCGTTCGCAGCACAGGGCTACGCGGTGCTCGACCGCCGCCCCGCCTGGTCCGACAAGACCTACATCCCGACCAATTACCTGCGGAACACTGAGGGCAAAACCCTCACCGATGAGGCAATCGCCGCGATGGATCCCCAGCATTGGGCCGTCGTGCTCGAAAGCGCGGAAGCGTTCGTTGATACCGAAACCGGCGAACCCGTAGATGAGAACGACATCGACTTCGACACCGCCGATGATCCGAGCGCCGAGCCGGCCGAAGGTCTCCGGCACGTCCGGACCGTCACCGAGACCACAGTGTGGAGCCCTGATTACTACTGCCGCAACCCCCGTGGGGCCGGCGTCGTGATGCCGGACTGGGCGGCACGCCAGTACGGGTTTGACGCTGACCGCCTCGCCGACGCCAGCGACCCCGATGGCGCTGCCGACCGGGAGCGGGCTCGCTTGGAGGAGGCCGAACAGGAGCGCGCTGAACGCCGCAAGCTCATCGCTTTGAACAAGCTGGGCGACGCGGCGGCGGTCGTGCGCCGCGAGTGGCTGCGCGACAACTTGCTTGCCCGCAAGACCACTCCCAAGGGTGCAGGCCTGTACCTCGCTGATGTGATTGTCAACCGGCCTGATCTGTTCAGCGACTACCACGGCCAGAAGCTCGCGCCGGAACTGCTCGGCCTGGCCGACAGTGAGACCACGCAAATGGCCGTCGCCAAGCTCCTCCCCGCCACCGGCGACGGCCGCGCTCAGGTGATCCTGCTCGCAATGGTGCTCGCTGCCACCGAAGCCCGGACCGCGAAGGACGCCTGGCGCGGACCCCAGGACATCACCAAAACCTACTTGCGCTTTTTGGAGGCCAACGGCTATGCCCTGAGCGACATCGAGCAGGTGATCGTCGGAATGCGCGATGCCGACGCGGTGTACCGCCGAGTATGCAGAGAGGACTAGCCGCGACCCCCGCCGCCGCGACACCCCCGCCGCGGGTTCCCTCTCCTCTGGCTTGAGGACTCCCCCGACTGGCACGCACCAACCCCCGCAAGAACCAACCAAAGGAGTACACGATGACCGACAGCACCGCTGCTGCCCAGACCGCCCTGGTCGCTCACCTACAGGAGGCGCAAGCCTCAGACATACCGCTGACGCTGATCACCGGAGAGACCAGCTGGCCCGATGTCGACATCATGGCGATCGAGGAAGGATGGGTCACGATCCGGTACACGGTGTGGAAGGGGAACGCCGGGTCTGCCTCTCAGACCGGATACTCCCAGATTGCCCGCCTGAGAGCGGACGCCATCACCGCGTTCCTCTACCCACTGCCCCAGCGCTGATACAGCCCGCCTCCCAATGATGTGTTCTATCGGAAACGATCCACACCACCATTGGCTGCGCCGAGGACCCAGCCGCTACAGTCGCGCGCCGATCCTGCCCACCTGCCCGCGCTGATCGCTCACCACAAGCGGTACTGGTCGGGCTGCCCGAGCAAGGCCGCCTGGACTGCATCGTCGTCCCAGCCCTCGCGCACCGCTTCCCGCAGCGCCCGCGAGCGCTCCAGCCGCGCCGTCAGACCTGCGCCGTGCGTGACGATGGCGCGCCGCCCACCTCCCCGCGCCATGAACGCCATCCGCCGCATGTTCTCGCTCTGCGAGCCCAGGACGATATGCGCGCCAACACCCGCCTCAACGTCTGCGGCCGTCACGCTGCGCACACACAACGGCAAATCGCACAGGTGCAGCACCAGGTCATCGGACGCCAGCACCCGGCCCTGCAACGCCACCGCCGCCGCGTAGCGCGACGTCCGCACCACATGCGGGTACGCGCCGCGCCGAATGGCGAACCGCCCATACCCGTCGGAACCGATAGCACCCACCCACAGATGGCAATCCCCCGGTCGGGGACCGCACACCACCCGTGAGAAGAACCGGTCCCGCTCCGCAGCGTCGGCAATAGGGTCGACCCGCAGCGCTAGCGGTTGCGAAACCCGCCGCCGCCCAGCCGCCCGAGCCCCTGAGACGCCCGCAGAGGCGGCCGCGGCGCCCCTGCTGCCCGACCGGTTTCCGGGGCCGTCACACCTCACCACAGGGCCCGTTAGAGCCGTGCTTCGGCGGCAGCGTCGGCAGCGTCGATCACACCGGCGATATCCGCGTCGTTCGGTGGCGCATCCAGGTCGCTCGATAGTGGCGCCGCCGGTCGCGATGCCCCGTTCTGCGTCGCCGGTTGGCTGTCGGCCGCACCGCCGCCGGCCAGGCCCAGGTATGTGCGCACCTTGGCCACCGTGATCTCGGCCTGCTCGGCGATCGCCGACAACGTCTCACCGCGATCCAGCATGGCCTTCAACGCCGTCCCCGCGGCGGCGCGGTGCTGTTGGCGCCGGGTCTTGGCTTCGGTGGTGACCTTGGCGATCTGCTCGCGCAACCACACATCCACATCGTCGTGCAACTCCGATTGGACGAAGAACTCCGTCAGATCGGTGATGTTGGCCCGCTCGCGGGCCTCGCGCTCAGCGGCCCGCTTGGCCCGCACTTCCATCAACCGCGCCCGCGTCGCGGCTTTTCGGCCCGGCGTCCGCGGCGTTTTTTGTGCTGCTTGCTCATCCATTCCCCGATGCTAAGACACCCTGCCGACGCCCCCCGTACTCCTTGCCACGTCCCCAGTCACCCCCTCCATGCACACTTCCGCACCCCCTTTTGGTTCCGACCCGTTCACAGGCCCACTTTCAGACCACCACGAAGCCCACACACCTCTTGCATTTAGGTCACGGTTGGGTAACTGCTGGTCAGAACGGTGCGGCTTGGAAGCGACGGGGGGCCGTCGCCAACCTGTCTTAGGGTCCGATTCATGAGGTGGATGCGGCGATGATGGGCATCCACAAACTGACCGCCGGGGACGGATATCTGTATCTGGTGCGGCAGGTGGCGGCCTCGGACGCGACCGCCAAGGGCCGCACCACGCTGAGCGACTACTACAGCTCCAAGGGCGAGTCCCCGGGGGTGTGGACCGGCCGGGGCCTGGCCGCTCTGGGTGCCCCCGCGCGGGGATTCCACGACGAGCAGACAGCGGACCAGCCGCTGCCTGCGAGGACACCGGAACGCCTGTCCAAGCTGCCACGCAGGATCAAAGAGGCGGCGGCGCAGGTTCAATCGCTGTGGGCGGTACCGGAAGGCTCGGCGGTCACCGAGGATCAGATGCGCAGCCTGTTCGGGCTGGGGTTGCACCCCAACGCGGTGGCACTGACCGACGCTCTGGTGAAGGGAAAGGCCGGTAAGGCCGGGGCGGCGGCCGCGGTGAAACTGGGCCGGCCCTTCCGGATCAACCCCGGCGAAACCGAATTGAACCGGCGACTCGCGGTGGCCTACCGGGATCACAACCTCAGCCTGGGCAAGCCCTGGAACACCGCCATCGACAGCGCGCTGCGGGCGCAGATGAAAACCAGCATCGCCGGGGAACTGTTCGCGCAGCAGTATGGGCGGGCGCCCAGTGACGACCGCGAACTGAGCGGTTTCATCGCCCGCGAGTCCCGCGAACTGACGACCTCCACCGCCGGGTACGACTTCACCTTCAGCCCGGTCAAAAGCGTGTCGACGCTGTGGGCGTTGGCCCCCATCGAGGTGGCCCGCGTCATCGAGGAATGCCACGACCGGGCGGTCAACGACGCCCTGGACTTTCTCCAGGACGAGGCCTGCTTCACCCGCACCGGCACCGACGGCGTCGCCCAGGTCGACACCGAGGGGTTCATCGCAGCGCGGTTCACCCACCGCGACAGCCGCGCCGGTGACCCCGACCTGCACACCCATGTCGCGGTCAGCAACAAGGTCCGCGCCCTGACAGGGCAATGGCTGGCGCTGGATGGGCGGCCGCTGTTCCGGTCTACCGTCGCCGCGTCGGAGGTGTACAACACCCGGTTGGAGGGCTACCTCGGGGCGGCGTTGGCGCTGCGCTTCGCCGACCGCGGTGACGCCGCCGAAGGCCTGCGGGCGGTCCGCGAGATCGTCGGCATCCCCGCCGCGCTCAACGAGGGGTTCTCCGCGCGGCGCAGCGCAATCACTGCGCGGGTGGCCGAGTTGTCCAAGGCGTTCCAGGCCGACCACGGGCGTGAACCGAGCACCCCTGAAGCGTTGGCGCTGAGCCAGCAAGCCACCCTGGAAACCCGGCAAGCCAAACACGAACCGCGCTCCCTGGCCGAGCAGCGCCAGGCGTGGCGCACCCAGGCCACGGTGATCCTCGGCGACACCCGCACCGTCGGCGACGTGATCTCCGCGGCACTGAGCGGACCGCCCACCGTCGCATCGGAGGTCACCGACGCCTGGATCGCCCAGACCGCGGCGGCGATCATCGCGACAGTGTCGACCACCCGATCGACCTGGCAACGCACCCATGTCTTCGCCGAGGCGCAGCGCGTCGTGAGGGCGGCGGGACTGGGCAGCGACGACGGAATCGCAGGGCAGTTGACCGAGGCTGCGCTGTGCGAACCGTTCAGCGTCGAACTAGGTCTCGACGCCACCGCAGAGCTGGGCGAACCGCGCCGGCTGCGCCGCCGCGACGGCACCAGCGTCTACCGGGTGCACAACACCGCGAGCTACACCAGCGAGGAGATACTGGCCGCCGAGACACGCATCCTGCGGGCCGCAACACTGACCGACGGTCGCACCGCCCGCCCCGAAGATGTCGATATGGCGCTGCTGCGCCAAGCCGCCGAAGGCCGCGCACTCAACGACGGCCAGGCCGCGCTGGTGCGGGCGATGGCCTGCTCAGGCAACCGGGTGGCGCTCGCGTTGGCCCCCGCCGGGGCTGGGAAAACCACCGCGATGGCCGCGTTGGCGCGGGCCTGGGAAGATTCCGGCGGCCACGTCATCGGGCTGTCCCCCAGCGCCAACGCCGCCCAAATCCTGCGCGCGGAGATCGCCGTCGACGTCGCCGACACCGTCGACAAGTTCAACCACATGGCGGCCGACCCCGACGGCGGCGGGCACGGCGATCCGGCGCGGGAGTGGTTCGAGGGCATCGACGCCAACACCCTGCTCATCGTGGATGAGGCCGGCAAAGCCGGCACCCTGGCCCTCGACAGCGTGATCGCCACGGCGTTGGTCCGCGGGGCCAGTGTGCGGCTGATCGGCGACGACCGGCAGTTGGCGTCGATCTCCGCAGGCGGGGTGTTGCGGGATCTGGCCGAGACCACCGAACTGACCACACTGTCGCAGATCATGCGGTTCGCCTCGGCCGCCGAAGCCCAGGCCGGGGCCGCACTGCGGGTCGGTGACCCCGCCGGTCTGGCGTTCTACGCCGACCACGGACGCATCCACGTCGGGGCCACCGACACCGCCGCGGCGATGGCCTTCGCCGGGTGGCGCGCCGACGCCGAAGCCGGGCTGGACTCGCTGCTGCTGGCCCCGACCAACGACATCGTCAGCGACCTCAACGCCCAGGCGCGGCTGTGGCGGCTGACCCGAGAGGCCGAGTCGGCCACCGCCACCGACCCGGGCGCGGTGCTGACCGAAGCCCGGCTGGCCGACGGGTTGTCGGCCTCCGTCGGCGACACCGTGGTCACCAAAACCAACGACCGCACACTGACTCTGGGCCGCACCGACTTCGTCCGCAACGGCTATCGGTGGACGGTTTCAGGGGTCTCAGCCGACGGGTCGATGACCGTCACCCACAACGAATCCGGCCAGCACCTGCGGCTCCCGGCGGCCTATGTGCGGGCCAGTGTCCGGTTGGGATACGCCGCCACGATCGACTCCGCGCAGGGCGCCACCGCCCGCCACCGCTGCCACACCGTCGGCCACGACCGACTCAACCGCCAGCAGGTCTACACCGCGCTGTCGCGCGGCGTTGTCGAAAACCACGTCTATCTGTCCACCGCCGAAGTCGACCCGCACCGCATCCTCAGCCCCAAGGCCACTCACCCCGACACTGCGATCGACGTGCTCACCGCCGCGTTGGCCCGCGACGGCGCCCAGGTGTCGGCCACCACGCTGCGCCGGCGTGACACCGATCCCGTCCTCGGGTTGGCCGCCGATGTCGCGCGCTACACCGATGCGGTGGGCAGTGCCGCCGAGGCGCTGCTCACCCCCGCGCAGAGCGCCAAGCTGGACACCAACGCGGAGTTGATCCATGCCGGCATCACCCGCTGCGAGGCGTGGCCGGTGTTGCGCAAACACCTGGCGCTCATCGCCGCCAATGGGCGTAACCCGCTGCAATGGCTCAAAGCGGTCGTCGAACGCGGCGGCCTGGACCACGCCGCCGACGCGGCCGCCGTGGTCGATTGGCGCCTGGATCCCAGCGGCGCGCACTCCGGTGGCACAGGCCCGTTGCCGTGGCTGCCGGGCCTGCCCGAAGGTGCCCGCGGCACCGCCGACTGGCACGACTACCTGGCCGCCCGCCACACCCGCGTCACCGATCAGGTCGACGCGATCCGCGCCGCCGTCGCGACCTGGACCGTCGCGACCGCGCCGCGCTGGGCGCGGCCCCTGTTGGACACCGACCGGGGACTGCTCGCCGATCTGGCGGTCTTCCGGGCCGCTACCGGCGTGCCCGCCGAGGACACCCGAATCGCCGGCCCGGAGGTGTTCGCCGACCGCACCCGCGCCGAACAGGCACGCCTGGAAAGCCGTGCCGCGGCGATCATCGGGCGCCCCGAGACCGAGACCGGCCGCTACAACGACCTCCTCGACAGCCTCAACCCGCACCTGCGTCGCGACCCGTACTGGCCGCACCTGGCCAGCCACCTGGCTTCGGCTGCCCGCACCGGAGTCAACATTCACCGGCTGGTCACCAGCGCCGCCGAACAAGGTCCGCTGCCCGACGAGCTGCCTGCCGCCGCCCTGTGGTGGCGCATCAGCGGCACCCTGTCCCCCGCCGCCCTGGACACCGCCACCCCCGGTCTGCGACCGGTGTGGCTGCCGGCGCTGAGCACCGTGTTCGGCACCGCGCTGGCTGAAACCATCGCCGCCGATCCCGCGTTCCCCGCCCTGGTCAGCGCCGTCGCCGCCGCCGACCCGCAACGCTGGACGCCGCTGGACCTGCTCACCGTCGCCGCCGAACACCTCGCCGACGCCGACCGCCGCCTGACCCACCCGATCCGCCACGACGAGTACGCGCGGCTGATGACCTACTCCATCGACCTGTTCACCACCGCCGCGCCCTACGAGCGCGACCTCAACGCCGAACCCGTCGCCGCCGAGCCGCCGATGACCCCCGAGGAGGAAGAAGCCCTTCACCATCTGCACCCCGACCCCGGTGCTACCGCCGGCGACTACCCGCCGGCCGCCACCCTGATCGACTTCGATCGCGACGACGACGCCCTGCTCGCCGCGCTCGGCGTCGACCTTGACCAGGAACCACCGCAGGACGACGAGGTGCTGCCCCTGGACTTCGACGCCCTGTATGCGCCGTTCGAGCCGGGCACCGGTTTCGAGGACCAGTACCCCCGCGCGGTGCTGCCCGAGGTCGGGCTGCGCCGCGCACTCGACGATGTCCACGGGCTGCGCGACCGCTGCACCGCCCAGGCCGCCGCCGTGGCGGCGTTAGCCGTACAGGTCGAGAGCTTCCACGGGCCCGCCGTCGAGGCCGCCATGCCCGCCATTCGTGATCTGCGCGACCGCGCCGACGCCGACCGGCCCTACCTGTCCGCGGTGCAGGCAGTGCTAGCTCAGTGGTCCGACGCCGATGACGCCTACGAAGCGGCGATGACCGCCACCACCCAGGCGCGGGACTACCTCGCGGCGCTCACCGCCGCCCCCGACACCACCCCCGAGGACCTCGCCGCCGCCCGAGCGCACTACCAGTGGACCCAGACCAAGGTTCCCGACACCGCCCCCGCCACCCAATTCTGGGACGAGCTGACCGCTGCGAAAACCGCCCGCGAACACGCCGCCGGCGGTGCGGGCAACATCGTCACCCACGCCGACGCCGACGCCGCCCTCGCCGCCGCCAACAACGCCGACCGCCGCCAACTCCAAGAAGCCCGCAGCGAGCTGCGCCGCCTGCGCCACGACCTCACCCGCGCCGAAAAAATCGCCGCCCGATCCTTCGCCGCCGCCCAACTCACCGACGCCGGTCACATCGTGGACCAGATGGACGCCATCGGCACCGAACTGCGCGTCCTGACCGCCGCTGGTGACCTCATCACCCAGCCCCGCCTGACTCTGCCCGAGCGGGCCACCGCATTGGCGCCCATGACCGCCCACGCCCTCGCGCGCCTCGCCAGCACCCCCTTTGCGCTCACCGTCGTGCACGCCTCAGCGCGAGCCCCGTTCCTCAACGCCATGGCAGTGCTGCACGAGGCCGCCACCGCCCAGAACCGCCCCGTCCTGTGGTGCGACGCCGCCGAGACCGCCACCGACGACACCGCCGGCGCCGCCGACCACTGGACCGCCCTGGCTCAAACCCAGCACGACCTACAGGCCGGATGGCGCCCCGCACCCGGCACCCTGCTGGTCGTCGACCACGCCGCCGACGCGCCACCCGAGGTGATCGCCGACCTGGCAGAAGCCGCCGCCGCCGCCCAAACCCGCGTCATTCTCATCGACACCGAACCGGGAACACGCTGGCCTCAACCCCCCTCAGCGCCGCTGCTGCGGCTGCTGCAAGCCGACCTCCCGTGGGCGGTCACACTCACCACAGACCACCGCCCCCTGACGTGGCTGCCCAGCGGCCCCGACCTCGACCCGGCCCTCGTCCAGGCCGCCGCCCTCGCACCCCACCTGCACACCCCCGACCTCGCCGCCGCCGTCGCCCAGCGCGACGCCCTGCGCACCTCCCTGCGCACCGCCCACACCATCGACAGCCGACTGGCCGACATCGCGGCCCGCAACCGCGACCAGGGCAACGACGGTCGAACGCGGCAGTAGTTTCCCCGATCGGGTGGCCAGTGGACACCTCCGACCGGATGATCAGTAGGGGTGAACCACCCCGGGTTTCATGCACACCTTCTTTTGTGGGAAGGATGGCACGATGCCGAGCAAGTACACCCCGGAGATCAGGGCCAAGGCGGTCCGGTTGGTTCGGGAGCATCGCGATGAGTACGACACCGAGTGGGCGGCGATGAAGGCCATCTCCGCCCGGTTGGGGATGAACGTGGAGACCCTGCGCAAGTGGGTGCGCCAGGACGAGGTCGACAGCGGCCAGGCCCCTGGGCTCTCGACCGCGGAGAGCAAGGAGTTGCGGGAGCTTCGAAAGAAGAACCGCGAGCTTGAGCAGACCGTCGAAATCCTCAAGGCGGCAACAAGTTTCTTCGCGCGGGAGAG
>JAGQTO010000268.1 GCA_020439025.1 Mycobacterium sp.
GTCGCCGCTCATATCGCCGACACCTACGACGGTGAAGTCCTCGGACTGGGTGTCCACGCCCATCTCCCGGAAGTGCCGTTTGACCGACTCCCAGGCGCCCTTGGCGGTGATGCCCATCGCCTTGTGGTCATAGCCCACCGACCCCCCGGAGGCGAACGCGTCACCGAGCCAGAAGCCGTAGGACTTCGCGACGTCGTTGGCGATATCGGAGAACGTGGCGGTGCCCTTGTCGGCGGCGACGACCAGATAGGCGTCGTCACCGTCGCGGCGAACCACACCGGGCGGGGTGACGACCCGCCCGCTCCCGACCTCGACGTTGTCGGTGAGGTCCAGCAGGCCCGAGACGAACAGCCGGTAGCAGGCCACTCCCTCGTCGCGGAAGTTCTCCCGGTCCGTCGTGGCGTCGCCGGTGGGCGCCGGGGGCTGCTTGACGACGAATCCGCCCTTGGCGCCGACCGGCACGATGACGGCGTTCTTGACCGCCTGCGCCTTGACCAGGCCGAGGACCTCGGTGCGGAAGTCCTCCCGCCGGTCCGACCAGCGCAGGCCGCCGCGGGCGACCGGACCGAATCGCAGGTGCACCCCCTCGACCCGTGGCGAGTAGACGAAGATCTCGAACTTTGGCCGTGGCAGCGGGAGCTCGTCGATGAGTTCCGGGTTCAGCTTGATCGACACCACGTTTCGGGCCCGCGCGGAGTCGGGACTCTTGACGTAGAAGTTGGTGCGCAGGGTCGCCTCAAGCATGGAGGCGAAAGCCCGCAGCACCCGGTCGGTGTCCAGACTGGTCAATGCGTCGATATCGGCGGCGACGGCCAGAGCTGCCGCCTTGGCGTCCAGGCCCCTGGCTGCGGACTCCGGGTCGAACATCGCCTCAAACAGCGTGACCAGCGAACGCGCGGTGGAGGTGTTCTCCGCCAGCACCGACTCGATGTGGTACTGGCTGTAGGGGAATCCGGCCTGGCGCAGGTATTTGGCGTAGGTTCGCAGCAGCGTGACTTGCTGCCAGGTCAGGCCGGCCCGCAGGACCAGTTCGTTGAAACGGTCGACCTCGACGCGTCCTTCCCAGATCGCGGTGACGGCGTCGGTGAACCGGGCGGCGGTCGATTCCCAGTCGTCGTTCTCGGCCAGTTCCGGAACGGAGGCCTCCGGGCGGATCTTGAACTGATAGATCCAGACGGTCAGGCCCTCTGGCCGGGTCACGGCGAAGGGTCGTTCCTCGAGCACCTCGACGCCCATACACTGCAGCACCGGCAGCAATTGACTCAGCGACGCCGAGACCCCGCCCAGATACCAGGTCAGGAAGGCCTCGCGGTGCACCTCGCCGGGCTCCAGCTGCAGCCGCACCGAATCCGGCCCCAGCGACTCGATGATGCCGATGTCGGTGATCGCCTCGTCCGGTTTGACCGCCTGTTTGAACTCCTCCGGCAGCGCCGCGGCGTAGTACTCGGCGATCGCGCCGTCGATGGCACCGGACTGGGCCGAGGCCAGCAACCGGTCAGCCCAGGTGCGGGTGGTGGCGGTGAGCAGATCCTGGATGCGGGCGCGGTTGGACTCGGAGGTGTCCACCGCGGGGCGTTCCGGACCGTCGGGAAGCCGGACAGTGAAATGCACTACCGCCCAGGGAGATTCACTGACACGCGCGGCGTAGTCGATGCTCACACCACCGAACTCGCGCATCAGGATGTCTTGCATGGCCAGCCGAACGGCGGTGGTGTATCGATCCCGCGGCAGGTACACCAGGCAGGAAACGAAGTGACCAAGCCGGTCGGTCCGGACGAACAGCAGGGCACGGCGGCGCGAACCAAGGTCGATCACCGCATCGGAGGTGTCCAGCAGTTGTTCGGCCGACAGGGTGAACAGCTCCGAGCGCGGGATGGTCTGGATGATGTCAAGCATCAACTGGCCGGGGTGGCTCGGGTCGTCCTGGGACATTGCCAGCGCCTGCTGGACCCGCCGGGAGATCAAGGGAATATCCAGAACGTTCGCGTTCATCGCCGCGACGGTGAACAAGCCGACGAAGCGGTGCTCGATGACGTGCTCGCCGGACGCTTCGCGCACCACGACGATGTAGGGGTACGCGCCGTAGCGCAGGAAGCTCGGCAGGGTGGCCGAGGCCAGCGACACCAGTTCGCCTGGCCGACTCAGCTCGGGCAGCACATCGGTGCGCAACACCGCCACACCCAGCCGGCTTGACTCGTCGACCGCGGCCACCCCTTCCTGCACGGTGCAGCGCTGGGATCCAAGCAGCACGAAGTGCCCGTCGCCTAGCCAGCGCAGCAAGTAGGAGACGTCCATGCGATCGGATCCGGGGAACCGGGTGCCGTCGTCGGCGGCGATCTCGTGGGCCAGCGAAAGCAGGGTGGCGTTCATCGCCGCGGAGTCATGGGCGACCTGGCGGGCGTCGGCGACCACCTTCGGCAGCAACCGGACGGCTTCGGCCAGCGCTCGCTGATTGACCGTCGGGGACAGCTGGATATGAATCCAGGACTCCTCGATCATCTCGGGGGTGCCCTGGCCACCACTGGGCCGGACCTCGGTGAGCGTCCCCTCGGCGTCGCGACGAACCAACACCGCCGGATGCATCAGCGCGACGTAGCCGACCCCCAACCGGTGCAGCAGCACGGTGACCGAGTCCAGCAACGTGTCGGCTTGATCGGTGACGATCTGCAGCGCGGGACCGAAACCGCCCGAGTCATCCGCCCCGGAGACCTCGACCAGGGTCTCTCCGATGCGCCGTCGCTCGGCGAGGCGTTCCTGTGCGGCTATCAGCGCCGGGGGCACCGTCGCCGTCTGCTCCTCGGGCGCCTCGGCGCTATCCAGCAGCGCCCCCCCATGGGGGCCTCGGTAGGTAGCGGCATAAGCCTGCTCGAGATCAGAAGTGCTCTGGCCGGGCATCACAGCCGAGACATTAGTCGCGTGTGAGCCGCCGGTGGGTCACTCTGTGCGGACGGGCCGCTTCCGCGCCGAGTCTTTCGACCTTATTGTCCTCATAAGCGCCGAAGTTGCCCTCGAACCAGAACCATTTGGCCTCGTTGGACGCGTCACCCTCCCAGGCCAGGATGTGGGTGCAGGTCCGGTCGAGGAACCACCGGTCGTGAGAAATCACCACCGCGCAGCCGGGGAACTTCTCCAGGGCGTTCTCCAGTGATCCGAGGGTCTCGACGTCGAGGTCGTTGGTGGGCTCGTCGAGTAGCAGCAGGTTGCCCCCCTGTTTGAGGGTCAGGGCGAGGTTCAGGCGGTTGCGCTCGCCGCCGGAGAGCACACCCGCGGGCTTCTGCTGATCGGGGCCCTTGAACCCGAAGGCCGAGACATACGCCCGGGACGGGATCTCAGTCTGACCCACCTCGATGTAGTCGAGCTTGTCGGAGACGACCTCCCAGACCGTCTTCTTCGGGTCGATCCCGGCCCTGGTCTGGTCGACGTAGCTGAGCTTGACCGTCTCGCCGACGCGCACCGTTCCGCTGTCGGGTTTCTCCAGGCCGACGATGGTCTTGAACAACGTGGTCTTGCCCACGCCGTTGGGCCCGATCACCCCGACGATGCCGTTGCGAGGGAGGGTGAACGAGAGGTCCTTGATCAGAACCCGCCCGTCGAAGCCCTTGTCCAGATGCTCGACCTCGACGACCACATTGCCCAGCCGCGGGCCGACGGGGATCTGAATCTCCTCGAAGTCGAGCTTGCGGGTCTTCTCCGCCTCGGCCGCCATCTCCTCGTAGCGCTGTAGTCGGGCCTTGTTCTTGGCCTGGCGCGCCTTGGCCCCGGAACGCACCCAGGCCAGTTCCTCCTTGAGCCGCTTCTGCAGCTTCTGGTCCTTCTTGCCGGCCACCTCGAGGCGCTCGGCCTTCTTCTCCAGGTAGGTCGAGTAGTTGCCCTCGTACGGGTAGGCCCGGCCGCGGTCGAGTTCAAGGATCCACTCGGCGACGTTGTCCAGGAAGTACCGGTCGTGGGTGACGGCCAGAATCGCACCCGGGTATTCGGCGAGGTGCTGCTCGAGCCACTGCACACTCTCCGCGTCGAGGTGGTTGGTGGGCTCGTCGAGCAGCAGCAGGTCCGGCTTGCTCAGCAGCAGCTTGCAGAGCGCCACCCGGCGCCGCTCGCCGCCGGAGAGGTGGGTGACCGGCTCGTCGGGCGGCGGGCAGCGCAGGGCGTCCATCGCCTGTTCCAGCTGGGAGTCCAGATCCCAGGCGTTGGCGTGATCGAGTTCCTCCTGCAGCCGGCCCATCTCCTCCATCAGTTCGTCGGAGTAGTCGGTGGCCATCAGCTCGGCGACCTCGTTGAAGCGGTCCAACTTGACCTTGATCTCGCCGAGCCCCTCCTCGACGTTGCCCCGGACGGTCTTCCCCTCGTTGAGCGGGGGCTCCTGTTGCAGGATCCCCACCGTCGCCCCGGGGGCGAGGAAGGCGTCGCCGTTGTTTGGTTGGTCCAGGCCGGCCATGATCCGAAGCACGCTGGACTTGCCGGCACCGTTGGGCCCGACGACACCGATCTTGGCGCCCGGCAGGAAGCTGAGCGTGACATCGTCGAGGATGACCTTGTCGCCGTGAGCCTTGCGGACCTTACGCATGGTGTAGATGAATTCCGCCACGCGCCCATCCTAGGTGCGGCGCCACCGGGCACCCGATGCCGCCTGACAGTCGCGCCGGAACCGAACCGGCGCGACCGCCCGGCGGTCTCAGGCGGACAGCATCAGGTTCTCGGACTCGCTGCCCTCCACGGTCCCGTCCGCGACACCGTCAACGACCCCGTCCCCCGTCCCGTCGTCGGCGACGGCCTCGGGGGACGTCCTGGACTGCGGCGGCTGCTCGATGCGCGCGATCACCCGACCCAGGTCTGGGCCCACCGCGGTCGCCCGCATGTCCAGCGAGGATCGCTTGATCCCCTCTCGGTCCTCGTACTCGCTGGTGTGCACGGTGCCCACCGCGATAACCGCGGCACCCTTGTACAGGGCGGCACCGACCCCGGTGACCAGCCTTCCCCAGCAGTTGACCGTGACGAACAGCGAGTTACCCGGCTCCCAGGTGCCCTCCGGGGTCCGGCGGCGGGAGTTACTGGCCACCCGGAAGCTGATCACCTCCTGGTCGCCCACGATGCGGCGGCGCGGATCGGTGACGATCCGTCCGACGACGGTGATCGGTGTCTCGAACATGGCTGCGGTCCTCTCAGTCGGTGCGGTTGTCGCACCTACAGTGAGCACCCCGTCGCCGACGGCCAGCACACGTCGAGTACCGGAAATCCGTCGAGCTGTGGAAAGAGCGCCGACTGGGGATGAGCGTTCGCTGTCGGAGCGGCGACCTCGCCTACCAGCAGAGCCGCCGGGCTGAGCGGGTTCCACCCGGCGCCTAACCGGGCTCGCATCGAGGCCCTGTTACGGGGTGGCCGAGTCCGAGTAGTCGATACCGACGTTGTCACCCTCGACGGTCGTCACCGACACGTCGTAACCACGCTTCTCGTCACCGGTGACGGCCACGCATTCGACCGAGGTGCCGGGCTTGGCAATGGCATCGGACTCGCAGTCGACGGTCTCAGCCGGTGTGCCGTCGGCGTTGAGCCGCTGCATGAGGATCTCCCCCAACTGCTCCTTGGGCACCACCGGGACCACCGAGAGGTCCATCATCAGCCCGTTGACCCCGTCGATGGCGGCGACGCGCTTGCTGACGACGCCGTCGACGGTCACCTCGCAGGTCGTGGTCTCACCGATCGCGCCCTCAAGACCGGAGTCGCAGCTGACGGCCGTGGCGTTGGTCAGGCCCGAAACGCCTTTCTCCAATTGCTCTTTCGTCAGCGAGGGAGACAGATCGAAGGAGATGCCGGACTCGTCGACCCCTGTAGTGGTAACCGTGGCCTCGACGCTGTTGGTATCACTGAAGACCACGTCGCACATGGTGGACTTGCCCACCTCGCCGACCAATTCGTCCTTGCAGTTCACCGATTCCGGCGCATTTCCCGCCTCGGTGAGTTGCTCGGTCAGCTTGGTCTGTAGGTCGGCGGCGCTCACCGACTTGGCGACCTTGGTCTCCACCTTCGCAGAGCAGCCGGCCAGCCCAGCACCGATCAGCCCCGCCGCAACGACAACGGCACCACAGGCCGCGACACTGGTCCTCATCAAGAATCTCCTCCGCACATCGGGCACCCCGCCTCGCGGGCCGCTCGGACCTTATCAGCAGCTCAGCAGCTATGCCCGGACATTCAATTCGACGAGCGGACCATCGCCTCGCGAGCCGCGAACTGTTCACGGGCCAGCAGGTGAATACGTTCCATATCGGCGATGATGACCCGCAACTCGTTGAGGAAGGCGCGCCGTCGCTCGCGAAGATCGGGCGCCGGTTCCATCAGCTTCTGGTCCGCGGCGACCTTGCGCGCGGTCGGGAACAACAGTGCCGACACCGACTCGGTGCTGCTCACCAACCCCTGTGCCGCGTATTGGTTTCCGACGCCCAGCGCCCGCTCGCTGAGTTCCTTGTCCCCGATGTCGGTCGGCGCGTCACAGAGCACGTCGGCCACGATCTCGTACGCCTCGAAGAACGGGCGGAGCATCGCGTTGGCCATCAGCGGCCGCTTGGCCCGCAACAAGGCGTCAACCGCCTCCGGCCCGGCGTCGAGTTGGGCCTGCCAATCCTGGTTCCAGCTCAGTTCCTCGGCGAGGTTCTTGCGGAAGGTGGCCGAATCGGCAAAATAGAAGTCGAACTTCAGCAGCGCACGCAAACGCATCGCCTGCGCCCAGAACGCATCCACCCGTTCGCCCTCCGGCGCCCGGGCAGCGTGAACCAGCGCCAGCTCGACTATGGAGGTCTCCAGGAAGGCGTGGATCAGCGAATTGCGGTAGAAGGCCGCCTCGTGCTCGTGCTGAGGCTCGATCTTCCACACCGGCTCGTGCCCGCCGTCGATGCGGGTCACCGGATTGCCGTTAGACAGTGCGTCCACAGCGGCGCGCACCCCCTCGGTGGAATGAAGCCGCAAGGCGCTGTTGGTCATCGGCGTCTGCTTGCGCTGCAGATAGTCCAGCGAGGCCTGCAGCGTGTGGTGCAACTGCCGCAGCGTCAACGCCCTGCCCCGGGTGGCCAGCAGCACCGCCGAGACCAGGCTATTGGCGTTGATCGGCGTGGCACGAAGAATTCGCCAGGAGACCTCGATGGCCATCTTCTGCATCGCCAGCCGTTTGGCGGCCTCGTCGTTCGCGATCGGGCCGCCCGGCTCACCGAGGTACTGGCGCATCGACACCGCCTCCGGGAAGCGGACGTAGATCTTGCCGTAGTTGCGCTCGCCCTGAGCCTTGATGAACTTGTAGAGCCACTCGGCTCCCTCGGGGATCTTCTCCCCTCCCCGCGCATAGGCCGCGTACTCAGTCGTCTCGTGAAGTTGGTCGAAACTGATCGACGTCGGCTGCAGCAGAATGTCCTCACTGCGGCCGTCAAGGTAGGCGTCGGCGACGTAGGACAGCAGACCGAGCTTGGGCGGCAACATCTTTCCGGTTCGCGACCGGGTGCCCTCGATCGACCAGCTGAGATTGAAACGCTTCTGCACGATGTAGCCGACGAACTGCCGGAGCACGTACTTGTAGAGCGGGTCATCGAGCCTGCGGCGCAGGAAGATCACCCCGGACCGCCGCATCAGCGGGCCCATGAAGCCGAAGGACAGGTTGATCCCGGCGAAGGTGCAGGCCGGGGGGAGCTTGTTCTCCTGCAGAGCGACCGGAACCACCACCCCGTCGAGGTAGGAACGGTGCGACCACAAAAACACCGCCGGGTGGTCTTCCAGGGCGCGGCGCATCGCCTCGATCTGCGCCTGGTCGTAGTCGATCCGGGGATCGAACCCCCTGCTGAAGATGGCCCGCCCGAGGTTGGGGATCAGGTCGACGGAGAACCTGCTCCACCCAGTGGCCAGTTCGTCGAGCATGGCCTCGGCCTTCTCCGGGCTGGCGCCGGGAATGTCCGCCATTCCCTCCATGAAGCGCGAGGACGCCATCAACTCGTCGGTGATCAGCCGGGGCGATTTGTATTCCGGTCCGAGCAAACGCAATTCGATCCGCTCGACCGCCAGGTTTGCCCGGCGCAGGACGAATTGGGCGAAGTCACGCGGGCTGTCCCCGACGGTGTTCTCCTGCCACAGCTGGCGCAGCTCGGAGACCTTGGCCGGCTCGCCGGCGACGATGCGGGCCCGGGACCGGTCCTTCTTCAGGATCGCGCGCTGCAGCATCTCCGGCGGACGGTAGGTGTCGCGGCCGGACAACAGGCCCGCCAGCTTGACCCGGGTGGGCAGCCCGCCCGGTACCCAGAACACCCGTACCGGGATGACGGTGGGATCACCGGGACCCTCGAGGGTCTCGGCGAGTTGGTCGACCATCTGCGGCGGCGCGTCGCTGTGCGGAAGCCGCAGCACCTCGACCCTGGTGTCGGGATGGGCGCGCCGCTGAGCCCGCAGCCAGTCATTGAGCAAATCGGCCTCGGCTCTGGATGAGACCGAGGCCAGCACCAAGGCGTCGTCGGTGGTGCTGAAGTCGGCGAGATAGTCGGCGGCGCTCACCGGCGTCCCCTCACTCTCGTCTGCGGATTCTTCTGGGTGGTGGTGTCGGCTGCCTTCTTCGCGGCCGCCTTCTTGGCCGGCGCTTTCTTGGCCGGCGCTTTCTTCGCGGCCGCCTTCTTGGCCGGCGC
>JAGQTO010000269.1:0-3496 GCA_020439025.1 Mycobacterium sp.
GCGCTTGTCGCACTTTCGGCAGTCGATGACGAAGATTCGTCGTTGGCGGACTTACCGCAGCCGGAGACGATCAGACCTGCCGCCATCATTGCTGCTACAAGAGCCACAGGTCGTACGTGGGCCGAGGGAGACGCGAGTTCAATCACGCAGCAAGCGTAGACCATGGGGATCTCATTCCCTCGCTGACGGTGCACTCCAACGGTGATGTTCAAGTGCTCTGAGCATTACCGATGCGACACGCGCGACTGAAGCTTTCCGGCGACACCGGAAAGCCATGGGGTCTACCCCCGCCCCTCACCTACCCCCGCCCCTCACCATCTGAAAATAGTTGCTGTGAGCTGGCTTTGAACCCATCCAACTAGCGTCCCAGCGGCAAGGCCACAATCGCCAACCAGCCAGGTGCGGATCCTGATTGCCCAGGCGACGAATCTGGGCCGGCATCGGCAACGACCGGTCGACCCCCTAATGTCCAGACTTCGCCTGAAAACGGAACTCCACCACATCGCCGTCGGCCATCACATAGTCCTTACCCTCGATCCGGACCTTGCCGGCCGCCTTGGCGGCGGCCATCGAACCGGCCGCGGCGAGGTCGTCGAAGGACACCACCTCGGCCTTGATGAAACCCTTCTCGAAATCGGTGTGGATCACCCCGGCCGCCTTCGGCGCGGTGTCGCCCTTCCGGATCACCCAGGCGCGGGCCTCCTTCGGGCCGGCGGTCAGGTAGGTCTGCAGGTTCAGGGTATGGAATCCGGCCCGAGCGAGCGCGTCCAGACCACGCTCGTGCTGCCCGATCGACTCCAGCAACTCGGCGGCTGACTCGTCGTCGAGTTCCTGCAACTCAGCTTCGATCTTGGCGTCGAGGAACACCGCGTCGGCGGGTGCCACCAGCGCCCGCAACTCGGCGACCCTCGACTCGTCACCCAGAACCGTTTCGTCGGCGTTGAACACATAGAGAAACGGCTTGGTGGTGAGCAGATTCAGCTCACGTAGCAGTGCGGTGTCGACCTTGGCCCCGGCGGCAAACAGCGTCGTGCCCTCGTCGAGAACCTGCCGGGCGGCCACCGCGGCATCATGGACCGGCTTGCGGTCCTTGTTGTTGCGGGCTTCTTTCTCGAGTCGGGGCAGCGCCTTGTCGAGGGTCTGCAGATCGGCCAGAATCAGCTCGGTCTCGATCACCTCGATATCCGAACGGGGGTCCACCTGGCCGTCGACGTGGACGACGTCGTCGTCGGCGAAGACCCGGACCACCTGGCAGATCGCATCGCATTCCCGGATGTTGGCCAGAAACTTGTTGCCCAGCCCGGCCCCCTCGGAAGCGCCTTTGACGATGCCCGCGATATCGACGAAGGTGACCGGGGCGGGAAGAATGCGCTCCGATCCGAACATCTCCGCCAGATTCCCCAGCCGCGGGTCGGGCAGCGGTACCACGCCCTCGTTGGGCTCGATGGTGGCGAACGGATAGTTGGCCGCTAGTACGTTGTTGCGGGTCAGCGCATTGAACAACGTCGACTTACCGACATTGGGCAGACCCACGATTCCCAGGCTCAGGCTCACGGGGTCACAAGTCTAGGAGAACCCGCCGGTCGGTCCGTCCACTCAGCCACGCCAGTGCCGTGGTGGCAGTCTCGACGCGAGCTCACCCGGTACGGTCTAGGGATGCCGGAGCAGCCGACGTTGAGCGCCGATGAGCGCTCCGCGTTCCCTCACCGCGCGGGTGTTCCGTGGTGGGCTGCGGTCCTCATCGCGGTGGTCGCCACGCTGGCCGGTTTCGCGATCGAGGCCGGCTTCGGGCATCAGGAACTCGGATTCGTCTTCGCTGGCTGCTACGCCCTGGGCTGCATCGCCGCGGTGCTACTGGTCCGCCAGTCCGGCATCTTCACCGCGGTGATCCAGCCGCCGCTGCTGCTGTTCGTGACCGTGCCGCTGGCGTACTTCCTTCTGCACGGGTCAGCGTTCAACGGCCTCAAGGACGTCGCGATCAGCTGCGGCTACCCGTTGGTCGAGCGTTTTCCGCTTATGCTGATCACCAGCGCGATGGTGCTGCTGATCGGCTTGGTCCGCTGGTACAGCGCGATATCGGCACCAACCGGCAGACAGCCCGCCGCCCCGGCCCCGCCCACACCCAGCCTCTTCGCCGGCCTGGCTGCACGAGTGTCCTCAGCCTTTTCCGGCAACGGCGCCCAGGCCTCCGAGCGGCCCGGCGCGCCCGGCGAACCCGCCGCCCGGCCCCGGCACGGGATCGACCGGCGCGGCACGGCAGCGGGCTCACGGGGGGCGCGGCCGACTCGCGAGCGCACCCCAACCGGTTCTCGACGTTCACGTCTTGACACCGATGCGCCGCCGCGATCGCAGCGGGACTCCCCGCGCCGCCGGCGGCGTGATGACGATCGTCCGACGGATCCGCCCCGCCGCCGCACCCGGGAACCCCGGGGCGCTGCCCCGACAGCGCAACGGCAGACCCGGCAACGCAGGGAGGCCCAGGACTACCGGGATGGCGGATACCGCGACCCACGCTACCGGGATGGCGGCTACCGGGACGAGTACCCGCCCAGGACCGCGCGCGCCAGCCGATTCGACCCCTACGAGCCGGACTACCCTCTCCGGAGCCAACGGCCCCGTGCGGAGGATTACGACCCCTACCCCGCGGGGGGACCGCGCCGCGGCTCGGCGACCGGCGGAGCCGACACCACCCATCATCCGGTGTCCCGGGTGCGCTACCGCCGCTCCGGCCCGGATCGGGACCCGTCGGACGGGCCACCGGTTCGCTGAGCGGTCAGGACCGGGCCGGCCGGATCTCCCGCGGTAGGGCGAAGACCGTCGTCTCATTGGCTGTCGTCACCGACTGCACTGTCCCGAAACCGGATTCGGCCAGCCGATCCAGCACACCGGTGACCAGGATCTCGGGCACCGAGGCCCCCGAGGTCACCCCGACGGTCATCACGCCCTCCAGCCAGTCCGGATTGATGTCCGCGGCATAGTCCACCAGGTGCGCCGCACCTGCGCCGGCGCCCAGTGCCACCTCGACCAAGCGCACTGAGTTCGACGAGTTGCGGGAACCCACCACGATCACCAGGTCGCACTCCGGGGCCATCGCCTTGACCGCGGCCTGCCGGTTCTGTGTGGCGTAGCAGATGTCGTCGCTGGGCGGGTCCTGCAGCTTCGGGAAGCGCTCGCGCAAGCGCTGAACGATGTCCATCGTCTCGTCGACGCTCAACGTGGTCTGCGACAACCAGACGACCTTGTCCTCGTCGCGAACGGTGACGGCGGCGACGCCCTCGGGACCGTCCACCAACTGCACGTGCTCAGGAGCCTCACCGGCAGTGCCGACCACCTCCTCGTGGCCCTCGTGGCCGATGAGCAGGATGTCGTAGTCCTCCCGGGCGAACCGTTTGGCCTCGTTGTGCACCTTGGTCACCAGCGGGCAGGTCGCGTCGATGACCTGGAGTTCACGCGCGGCCGCGGACTCGCGCACCGTCGGCGCCACGCCGTGGGCCGA
>JAGQTO010000269.1:3563-8177 GCA_020439025.1 Mycobacterium sp.
CCGCGGGCGGCCAGAGTCTCAACGACGTGGCGGTTGTGCACGATCTCGTGGCGCACATAGACCGGCGCGCCGTGTTTGTCCAAGGCCCGTTCGACGGTTTCGACGGCCCGGTCGACACCTGCGCAGTACCCTCGCGGCTCGGCCAGCAGCACCCTTTTGCCCTCGCGCTGCGCTGCCGGGCCGGTGACACCCGGAATCCCCATGTTGACGGTTGGCGGCATGGATTCAGCCTACGTTCTCCCCGGCGCGGGCGGGCCCGCCGTAGGGTGGTGCGCATGTCAACAGCTCCATACGGGATTCGTCTGCTGGTCGGCGTCGCGGTGACCGCCCTCGAGGAGACCCGGAGGCTGCCGCAGACCATCATCATGTATCCGATGACGGTCGCCAGCACCGTCGCCCAGATCGTCATGAAGATGCAGCAGGACCTCGCAGGACTGGCAATCCGGGGCGACGCCGCCCTGGAGACCTTCTTCCCGCCCAAGGACGAGAAACCCGACTGGGCGACCTTCGACGAGGACCTGCCCGAGCAGGACCCGCCGCCGGCCAACGGCGAGCGCCAGACCGAGGGCCGCTTCGCCCTGTACTCGGTGACCGAGGGCGCGGGGGTCCGGGGATCGGGGCTGCGGGGTGCCGGGTCGGCGACCAAGCAGGACAGGACCAAACAGGACAGGGCCGGCGCCGGCAACAAGGCCGCATCGGTGCAGCCGCCGGCGATCGCCGCCGAGCTGGACTACGAATCGCTGACGCTGGCCCAGCTCCGCGCCCGGATGACCTCGCTGTCGGTGGACGACCTCAAGGCGCTACTGGCCTACGAGGAGGCCGCCAAGGGACGCGCCCCGTACCAGACCCTGCTGGCCAACAGGATCACCCGCGCGACCGCCAAGTGAGCGGTCCGGCCGCCGCAACCCCGGACGGTTCGGAGGGCCACCCGTTCCCGGTGCGGGCGGTTGCCGTTCGGGTGGCGAAGTGGATCGACAGGCTGGGCATCGTCTGGGTCGAGGGCCAACTGACCGAGATCAAGATCCGCAACACCACGGCCTACATGGTGCTTCGGGACCCGGCCGCCGATATGTCGCTGAGTGTCAGCTGCCGGGCCGAATTGGTACGCAGCGCCCCGGTGAAGATCACCGAGGGCACCCAGGTCGTGGTCTGCGGGAAACCGCAGTTCTACACCGGCCGCGGGTCTTTTTCGCTGCGGCTCAGCGAGATTCGCGCGGTGGGACTCGGCGAACTGCTGGAGCGGATCGAACGGCTGCGCAAGCTGCTCGACGCCGAGGGGCTCTTCGACCCGCGGCTCAAGCGACCGCTGCCCTTCCTGCCCAACCTGGTCGGCCTGATCACCGGCCGGGCCGGGGCGGCTGAACACGACGTGACGACGGTGGCCGCCGCCCGCTGGCCGGCCGTGCGGTTCGCGATCCGCAACACCGCCGTGCAGGGACCGACCGCGGTGGCGCAGATCGTCGATGCCCTGGGCGATCTCGACGGCGATCCGGACGTTGACGTCATCGTGATCGCCCGTGGCGGCGGAAGCGCCGAGGACCTGCTGCCGTTCTCCGACGAGACGCTGTGCCGGGCGATCGCCGCGTGCCGCACGCCGGTGGTCAGCGCGGTCGGACATGAACCGGACAATCCGCTGTGCGACCTGGTGGCCGACGTCCGGGCCGCCACCCCGACCGACGCCGCCAAGCGCGTGGTGCCCGACACCGCCGCCGAACTGGCCAGGGTCGCCGAGCTCAGATATCGGGGCGCCCGGGCGCTGCGCCAGTGGGTCGCCCGCGAGCACCACACCCTGCGGCAGTTACGCACCCGGCCTGCGCTAGCCGACCCGATCCGGATGGTCACCGAGCGGGCGGCCGAGGTGCACCGCAGCCTCACCGCGGCGCGCCGGGACATCAACCGGCTGGTGAACGCCGAGTCCGACCGTGTCGACCACCTCAGCGCCAGGCTGTCGACCCTGGGCCCGGCCGCCACCCTGGCCCGCGGGTACGCCGTGGTGCAGACTCTCGACGGGCCGGCCACGGTGCTGCGCTCGACGTCCGGCGCACCAGCCGGAACCGCTTTGCGCATCAGACTCGCCGACGGCGCGATCGGCGCCGTGAGCACCGGAGGGGAGGACGACACCCAGTGAGCGACAGCCAGGACTCGACCACGCCGGTCGACGCATTGGGTTACGAGCAGAGTCGTGACCAACTCGTCGAGGTGGTGCGCCTGCTCGAACAGGGCGGCCTGGACCTCGACGCCTCACTGAAGCTTTGGGAGCGTGGCGAGGCCCTGGCACGGCGCTGCGAGGAGCACCTCGCCGGAGCGCAGGCCAGGATCGAGGCGGCACTGGCGGCCTCGCAAAACGACTCGGAAAGCGACTCGGAAAAGTACGTCGACTGACCGGATCAGATTCTGCGGCGCTCGCCCGGGATGTCGCAGAGTTGGTTCAGGTTCTCCAGCGCCGCATCGACCGTCTCACCGACCTTCCGCGTGTAGGTGCGGTCGGTCAGTGCCTGCATCTGCTGGCGGCGCGCGGCGACGTAGGCATTGGCGGCCCGGGCCACATCCGCCGGCTCCGGAGCGATCTTGAGCTCGAACAGGTCCAGCGCGATCGCCACCGGCGCGTTCTGGATCTTGATCAGGTTGTCGATGTTCGGGGTATCCCAGGTCCAGCCATTCGGCAGGGCCGGAATGGCCCGCAGGGTCAGCCGGGTCTCCGTCCATGCCTGACAGGTCGTCATCCCCCCGTCGGGAACCGAGTCGCCGCGGCTGTCCTTCAGGATCAGGGCCCCCGCCACCAGGCCCGCGGCGACCACGATCGCCGAACCGATGATCGCGGCAGGCAGCCAGGGGGATCTGGTTCGCCCGGACGGTGGCGGCGGCAACGGCGCCCCGGCCGGGGGCTGCCATTGCGGGTTGGTATCCATAGCTAGCGATGGTAAACCGGGCGCCGGGCCGAAACCGCGGTGCAGTCCACGACCGGCGGCCCCGGGGTCGGGCAAGATGAGAACTGCGGCGATGCGGCTGGAAGGGGGCCCGGATGTCCGACGCGATACTGGTGACCGGGGCGTTCGGACTGGTCGGCCGGGCTACGGTCGCACATCTGGCCCGGCTGGGAGCTCCGGTGGTCGCGACCGATCTCGACACACCGGCCAACCGCCGGGCCGTACCCCCGGGTGTCCGGGTGCGGTGGGCCGATCTGACTGACCCGGTCCAGGTCGCCGAACTGCTCTCCACGGTGCGGCCGGCGACCATCATCCATCTCGCGGCGATCATCCCGCCGATGTGCTACTCGCGGCCCGCGCTGGCCCGCGCGGTCAATGTCGACGCCACCCGGAGCCTGCTGGAGACCGCCGCGACCCTCGCTGAGCGACCGCGCTTCATCCAGGCGTCCAGCATCGCCGTCTACGGGCCGCGCAATCCGCACCGGATCTCCGGGCTGCTCACCGCCGGGACCCCGGTGCGGCCCTACGACCTCTACGGCCAGCACAAGGTGGAGAGCGAACAGCTGGTGCGCGACTCGGGGCTGGGTTGGGTGATCCTGCGACTGGGCGGAGTCCTCAGCGTCGACATCCGCCTGGACACCGACCCGAACCTGATCTACTTCGAGGGCGTGCTGCCGTCCGACGGCCGGTTGCAGACCGTCGACGTCCGCGATGTCGCACACGCCTTCGCCGCGTCCGCCACCGCCGACGTGGTCGGTCGGACGCTGCTGATCGGCGGCGACGACAGCCACCGTCTGGTGCAGGGCGAGATCGGTGCGGCGACGGCGGCGGCTATGGGCTTGGTGGGGGCGCTCCCGCCGGGTCGCAGGGGCGATCCGGATGACGACGACGGCTGGTTCGCCACCGACTGGATGGACTCGGCCCCCGCTCAGCGGGCGCTGGGCCATCAGCACCACTCGTGGCCGCAGATGCTCGCCGAGACGGCGCAGAATGTCGGTTGGAAGCGCTACCCACTGCGACTGGTCGCGCCGCTGGCACGTCGGTACCTGGAACGGCAGTCGCCCTACTACCGTGAGCCGGGCGGCTACGCGAACCCGTGGGAGGCCGTGCGCCGCAAATGGGGCGCGCCGGAAGCGGATCGGAGAATCGCATGAGCACCACTCGCATCGCCGTCGTCATCGGTGGCGCGTCCGGAATCGGCTGGGCCACCGCACGGCTGTTGGCCGACCAGGGCTGTCGGGTGACCATCGCCGACCGCAACACCGACGGTGCGCGCCGGTGCGCTGCCCAACTGGGCGAACCGCACGGCTGGGCCGAGGTCGAGGTCACCGATGAGGACAGTGTCGCCAGGCTGTTCGACGAGGTGGCGACCCGCGAGGGCGGGCTGGACACGGTCGTCAACTGCGCCGGGTTCAGCGGCTTCGGGATGATCACCGACCTGGACGCCGAGCAGTTCCGCGCGGTGGTCGACGTCTGTCTCACCGGCGCGTTCCTGGTCATCAAGCACGCCGCCCGGCACTTCTCGGCAGGGGGCACCCTGGTTTCGCTGACATCGCTGAACGCCCGTCAGCCAGCCATCGGGATGAGTGCCTACTGCTCGGCGAAGGCGGGCCTGTCCATGCTCACCGAGGTCGCCGCCCTCGAACTCGGCCCGCGCGGCATTCGGGTCAACGCAGTGGCGCCCGGG
>JAGQTO010000270.1 GCA_020439025.1 Mycobacterium sp.
CGGATCTCCGCCGAACGCCGCGATGTTGTCCCGAACCCAGCCCAGGGCCATGACGATGTCGCGCAGGAACAGGTTGCCCTCGATCGGGGTCTCGGCGGTCGACAGCGAGGAGAAGTCCACGCACCCCAGCGCGCCGAGCCGGTAGTTCACCGACACGTACACGCAGCCGCGCCGCGCCAGGGCCGCGCCGTCGTAGATCGGTGTCGCCGAACTGCCGAGGATGTACCCGCCGCCATGGATGAAGAACATCACCGGAAGCGGGTCGTGTTCCGGTGCCGGACCCGCCCAGCGGGGGGTGACGACGTTGAGGGTCAGACAGTCCTCGCTCATCGACTGATACCTGCCCAGACCGGTCATGGTGTAGCGCCGCTGCTGGGGAGCGCAGTTGCCGAAGCCGTGCGCCGGGCGCACCCCCGACCATGACCGCGGGGGCTGTGGAGCGCGGAACCGTAGGGCGCCCACCGGCGGGGCCGCGTAAGGGATGGAACGCCATCGGTTCACGCCGTTGCGGGTGAAGCCCTCCACAACCCCGCTGTCGGTGGTGACCCGGACGGTGTGCTCGTGCATCACACCGACGTTAGCGAACGATCGCGGTGCCGACACGCCTGGCGGGCAGTGGCCCCCGGGACGGTTAGCCTTGCGGGATGCGGATTGCCGTAGTTCTCGCCGCGTCGGCACTGCTGGCGGGATGCGCCAACCAGCAGGGCGACCAGTCCAGCCCGACCCGGCTCACACCGATCACTCCGTCGCGTACCGCCGAGACCGCGCCGCCGGGCGGGGCCACCGGAACAACGTCGAGTACCCGTTCGTCGGTCACCTCGACCGCCGCCCCGGAGGGTTCAGCGCCGGTCGCCGAGGCGATCGCCTGGGTCGAGTCCGCACCCCCGGTCGACGGCGCCGACTACGGCGTCGCACTGCGCGGCGCGACCACCACCTCTCTCGGGGGAGACATCGCGTTCACCACACCGTCGGGAACGAGTTGTATGACCGACACCAGGCACGGCTCGGCGGACCTGGCCTGCCTGGTGAACCTCACCAATCCGCCGCCGCAGCCACCGGATGTCTACGGCGTCTGGAAGGGCGGCTGGGTGGACTTCGACGGCGCCAGCGTCGAGATCGGCTCCTCGCACGGCGATCCCGGCCGGTTCGGCCTCGGACAGGGGCCGCCACTGCCGCAAGGCGGTTCGCTGTCGTTCGGCGATTTCCGCTGCCGGACCGACGCCACCGCGCTGGTGTGTGTGAACTTCGCCCGCCAGACCGGTGTGCGCTACAGCGATGACGGCATCGACGCCTACGGTTGCACGCTGGAGGCCAGGCCGCCCGCGGGAATCGGAGTGAAATACCTCTGCTGAGTCACCGCATGCTGAGTCACCGTCGGCCCCTTCACCGCCGGCGCAGCAGATCCGATCCGGCGATCGCATCCAGCGCGAGCGTGCGATACCCGTAGTCGTCGAAGAGCACGGTGATGCGGTCGTCCTCGACGCTCATCACCACGCCGGCACCCAAGGTCCGGTGGACGACCGGGGTCTGCGCGGTCCAATCCCCCGCCGTCGGCTCCTCTTCCCCGTCTTCCCCGTCGGCGTCGGCTGCGGCGTTGGCGGTGCAGCGGTCGCAGTTACCGCACGGCGCGGCCAGCGTCTCACCGAAGTAGCCCAGCAGGAAGAGCCTGCGGCAATCGACGGTCTCGGCATAGCCGCGCATCATCTGCACCCGGCTCTGTTCGATCCGCTCGCCGCGTTCGACCTCGGCCGCGACGCGCTCGGCCGCATCCTTCGGCCCCACCCACTCGGACACCTCGAAGCCAACCGTTCCGGAGCGGATCAGGCCCGCCTCCTCGAGCAGGTTCAGCGCCCCGGTGACGCTGCGGGCGCCGACGCCCAGAGCGGTCCGCAGATCCTTCATCGGCAAGGGTCCGGCAGCCGATCGCAATGCCTGGTAGACCGTGACCGGCAGCGTGGCGTCGGCCCGGCGGCCGGTGAAGAACTGGGCCAGCCCAAGGTCTTCGGATCGGTAGAACAGCTGCGCGACCGCCGGCTTTCCGTCCCGGCCAGCACGGCCGATCTGCTGGTAGTAGTTGTCCAGCGATTCGGGCACCGAGGCGTGCAGGACGGCCCGCACGTCGGCCTTGTCGATCCCCATGCCGAAGGCCGACGTCGCGGTGACCACGTCGAGGTCGTCGGCACGGAACCGGGCATGCACCTCGTCGCGCTCCGGCCGGGACAGTCCGGCGTGATAGGCCGCGGACCGGACGCCATGCGATATCAGGGCCGCGGCATAGGTCTCGGCATCGGCACGGGTCGCGGCGTAGAGCAGCGTGGGCCGCGCCGCGGTGAGAGCCGCGGCCAGCACGGCGTCCCGTTTCTCGTCGTCCTCGACGTCGCGGAACACCTCCAGCCGGATATTGGGGCGGTCGAAACCACTGGCGATCACCAGCGGATCGCGCAGCCGCAGATGCTCGACGATCTCCCGGCGCACGACCGGCGAGGCGGTCGCTGTCAGCGCGACCACAGTGGGGTGACCGAGACGCTCGATGGTGTCGGCGATGCGCAGATAGTCGGGCCGGAAGTCATGCCCCCACGCCGAGACACAGTGCGCCTCGTCGATGACGATGAGCGAGATCCCGCCCTGAAGCAGATCGGCGACCACGTCATCGTTGGCCAGTTGTTCGGGGGCCAGGAACACATACTCGGCGGCGCGCCGGCGCACCGCTTCGCGGACCCGGTCGTTCTCATCGGAGGCCAGCAGCGAGTTGATCGCCACCGCGTCCGGGGCCTTGGTGGCGGCCAACCCGGAGATCTGGTCGCGCTGCAAGGCGATCAGCGGGGAGACCACCAGTGTGACGCCGTCGAGCAGCACCCCGGGGACCTGGTAAATGGCCGATTTGCCGGATCCGGTGGCCATGACGGCCAGCACGTCGCGTCCTGCAAGCACGGCCTCCATGGCCTTCAGCTGTGCTGGTCGCAGCCGCTGCCAGCCGAAAACGTCCCGGGCGACCCGCTCCAGATCGTCGCGGCGGCTCACCGCCACCCTTCGGCGGCCTTGGCCGTCCGCATCAGCTCGTCGCACAACTGACCGAGCTCCCCGGCACCGGCGCCCTCCTGCACCGCGGTGGCCACGTCCTCGGCTGCGCAGCGCACCTGATACAGCCGGTCGGAGAGGTCGGCGGCCTCCTCCGCGGACAACACCACCGCGTCGGCCGGCAGTGCGGTGCCCTTGACCATCGCACGCTGCTCGTAGGCCCGCTGCCGACAGGACTGGCGGCAGTATTGGCGACGCCGGCCCATACCCACGTCCGCGACCTCGCGGCCGCACCACCGGCACGGCTGGGGTCGGCTGCGACGGGTCATGGCTTCGAGCGTAGACCGGCGGGTCCGGCGTTCCCGGTATCATTGGAAACCGGGTCGGGAACCGCGCCGCCCTGGTTGCGCGTTCCCTGACTGGACATCAAGGAGATTTCACCATGGCAGATCGTGTGTTGAGGGGCAGCCGACTCGGCGCCGTGAGCTACGAGACCGACCGCAACCACGACCTCGCACCCCGGCAGGTCGCGCGGTACCGCACCGAGAACGGTGAGGAGTTCGAGGTTCCGTTCGCCGACGACGCCGAGATTCCGGGCACCTGGCTGTGCCGCAACGGGATGGAGGGAACCCTCCTCGAGGGTGAGCTTCCCGAGCCGAAGAAGGTCAAGCCGCCCAGGACGCACTGGGACATGCTGCTCGAGCGTCGCTCGATCGAAGAGCTCGACGAACTGCTCAAGGAGCGCCTCGATCTGATCAAGAGCAAGCGCCGCGGCAGCTAGCCGCGACGCCGGCGGTTGACCCGCCCGCCGATCCCCCACCGGGCCACTTTGGCCATCGCCTCGCGGATGTTGGATCCGCTCATCTTCGAAACGCCGAGTTCACGCTCGGTGAAGGTGATCGGCACCTCGACGACCTTGAAGCCGTCGTTGATGGCCCGCCAGGTCAGGTCGATCTGGAAACAGTAGCCCTTGGAGTCGACCGTTGAGAGGTCGAACTTCTCCAGCACCTCGCGCCGGTAGGCGCGGTAGCCGGCGGTGATGTCGTTGATCCCGACCCCCAGGAGCACCCGGGCATAGGTGTTGGCCGTCTTGGACAGCGCCAGGCGCCGCCAGGGCCAGTTGCGCACCGTGCCGCCGTCGACGTAGCGGGAGCCGATCGCCAGGTCGGCGCCGTTGTCGATGGCGTCGAGCAGGCGATAGAGCTGTTCTGGTGCGTGGCTGCCGTCGGCGTCCATCTCAACCAGCACGGCGTAGCCGCGCTCCAGACCCCAGGAGAACGCCGCCAGGTAGGCCGCGCCGAGACCGTCCTTGGCAGTGCGGTGCATGACGTGGACGCGGTCGGGATTGGCCGCAGCCGCCTCGTCGGCGAGACGGCCGGTGCCGTCGGGGCTCCCGTCGTCGACGACGAGGATGTGGACGTCGGGGCGGGCTTTGCGCACCCGGCCGAGGATGAGCGGAAGGTTCTCCAACTCGTTGTAGGTCGGGATGATCACCAGGGTGCGCCGACTGGGGACCGGCGCGGTCTCAGGCTGCCCGGCGGATGCCGCTTTTGCCGGCGGCTTCTTCACGGCAGTCTTCTTCACTGCAGCCTTCTTCGCGGGGCTCTTCTTGCGCGGGGCCTTTCCCGGCCTGCCTCCAGGGGTGCTCATGCGCCTCCTTCATGGGCGGCGTCCTGGCGGACACCGGGATCGTCCTGGGTGCTGCGCCGGCTGCTCGGCGGCCGCACGAATCCACCATTCTGCAGTATCGCCGCGACGATCGCGGCGAGTGCGACCACGACCAGTAGCCACTGCAGCGTGGCGGCCCACCGGGTGGCCGGTGTCTCGGCTGTCCGCAGCCACACCTCGACGTCGAGGTAGGCCGGGGTGAAGAAGGCGGTGCGGGCCATCTCGCGACCGTCCGGAGCGATCGCCGCGCTGATACCGGTGGTGCCGGCGACGATCAGGTAGCGGCCGTGCTCCACGGCCCGCAACCGGGCGAAGGCCAGTTGCTGCTCGCTCATGGCCTCGTCGAAGGTGGCGTTGTTGGTTGGAACGGCCAGCACCTGGGCACCGTTGCGGACCGACTGGCGCAGCGCCCGGTCGAAGATGACCTCCCAGCAGGTCGCCACCCCCACGGGTATCCCGGCCGGGTGCACCACCCCGGTGCCGTTCCCGGGGACGAAGTGACCCGCCCGCTCGGCGTAGGACGAGAGCTTGGTGAAAAAGGCCCGCCAGGGCAGGTACTCCCCGAACGGCTGGACGATCTGCTTGTCGTGGCGTTCGCCGGGACCACGGTCCGGATCCCACACGATGACGGTGTTGGAGGAAGCCGGATTCTGCACCGTGGCCTCCGGGCGGACGACGACGGCGCCGACCATGATCGGCACTCCGACGGCACGGGCGGCGACCTCGATCTGCGCAGCGGCGTCGGCATTGGCCAGCGGGTCGATATCGGACGAATTCTCCGGCCAGATCACGAACTGGGGCCGGGGGGCCTTGCCGGCCCGCACGTCCTCGGCCAGTTTCAGCGTCTGGCGGACGTGGTTGTCTAGGACGGCCCGGCGCTGGCTGTTGAAGTCCAATCCCAGCCTGGGCACATTGCCCTGAACCGCGGCGATCGTGACTCGCGGTTCGTCTCCGACCGCCGTGGCCGCACGGCGGACCCCCGGGGCCGCCGCCGCGGTCGCGATCAGTACCGCGCTGATACACGCGCCGGAGAGCACCACCACACCCGGATGCGGATGTTCGCGCCGGACGCCGCGGACGACCTCGGCGGCCAGGGCACACAGCGAGGTGCCCAGCAGCGCCACGGCGAACGACACCAGCGGCGCGCCGCCCAGCTGAGCCAGGGCCAGCAGCGGTCCGTTGGTCTGGCCGAACGCCGCCGCACCCCAGGGAAAGCCGCCGAACGGAACACTGGACTTCAGCCACTCCTGCATCGACCACAGGAACGCCAGCCACAGCGGCCAGCCCGGCAAGCGGCCCAGCAGGACAGCGAACATGCCGAACAGCGCGGGGAACATCGCCTCCAGCGCCGCGAGCAGGATCCAGGGCACCGCCCCGACGAGTCCGCTGATCCACGGCAGCAGCGGCAGATAGAACGCCAGTCCGAACAGGAATCCGTACCCCAGCCCGCCGGCGAGGGTGGTCTTCGGGTGAACCAGAACCCAGGTCAGCAGCGCCAGCGCCGGCACCGCCGACCACCACCATCCGGTCGGCGGGAAACTCACGCACATCAGCAGTCCGGCCAGCACGCTGACCGCCAGCCGAATCGCCCACTGCGACAGCGCGGCGGCCAACCGCGTCCCCACCGATGAACCTCCGGCGCGCTCAGCCATGGAGCACGACACCCCGGTGCACGGTCTGCCGACAGCGCGGCAGCTCGTCGGGGGAATCCAGATCGGGCAGCGCGGGCACCCGCGAGCGGGGATCGGTCGACCACCGCGCGACGGCGTCAGCGGGAGCGGTGACATCGAGGGCGCCGGTCTCCCAGACCGCGTAGGAGGCGGGCGCCCCGGGGACAAGGGTGCCGGTCACCCCGTCGCGGACCCCGCCGGCCCGCCACGCCCCACGGGTCGCGGCCGCGAAGGCCGCCCGCGGCGAAATGGCACTGCCAGGAGTCCGGTGCCGGCTTGCCGCCCGCACCCACGACCATGGATCCATGCTGGTCACAGGGGAATCTGAGCCGATAGCCAAGGGCACGCCTGCCGATGCTAACAGCGCCAGCGGGTTGAGCCCGGCGGCACGGGCCGGACCGAGCCGGCGCGCGTACATTCCGTTCCGCCCTCCCCAGAGGGCGTCGAAGCCCGGCTGGACACTGGCGATGATCCCCCAGCCGCCGAGTTTCGCCGCCTGCTCGGCCGACACCATCTCCACATGTTCGAGGCGGTGGCCGCAACGGGCCACCGCGGGGGCTCCGAATCGCTCGACGGTCCGCTCGATCGCGTCAACGACCGCGCCCAGGGCGGCGTCGCCAATCACGTGGAAGCCGGCCGTCACCCCGGCCTCGGTACAGGCGGCCAGATGTTCGGCGATGGTTTCCGGAGCGAGGTAGCGATTGCCGGTACAGCCCGCGGCGTCGGCGTAGGGCTCCGACAGCCACGCGGTGCGCGAACCGAGTGCCCCGTCGACGAAGAGATCGCCGGCCAGGCCGCGGGCGCCGGTGGCGTCAATGAGGGCGCGGGCCTGCGCGGGGGTGGCCGCCAGCTCACCCCAGTAGCCCACGATCTCGACACCGTGACCGATCTCCCGGATCTCCGCCCAGTCCTCCGCGCCACCGATGTCCGGGCCGGCGCACTCGTGTACCGCGACCACCCCGGCTGCGGCCGCCGCGTCCAGGGCGGCGCGTCGGGCTTCGTCGCGCTGCTGCCAGGTGAGCAGACCGCGCGCCTCGGCGCGGACCAGATGGTGGGCCTGGGCCGACAGCGGCCCCTGCGCGTCGAAACCGGCCACCGCCGACAACCCGGACACCCGCTGACGTAACGCTGTGGAGGCCACCGCGGAGTGCACATCCACACGGGCGAGGTAGGCGGGGGTGTTCCCGACGACCGCGTCGAGGTCGGCAGTGCTCGGCGGCCCGGTCCACTCGGTGTCGTCCCAGCCGTGACCCCAGACCGGCCGGCCGGGATGGGCGGCGACATGGTCGGCGACAAGCCGCAGACAGTGTTGTGGGCTGGTGGCATGAGCGAGATCCAAGCCGGTGAGCCGCAGTCCGGTGGCGGTCAGATGCACGTGGCTGTCGACGAAGGCCGGCGCCACCAGGGCCCCGGCGAGGTCGATTCGCGCGGCGTCGGGGAACTGATCGGCGCCGACGGCATCACTGCCAAGCCAGGCGACCACCCCGTCGCCTACCGCCATGGCGGTGGCGTCCGGATGCGACGGGCTGTACACCCGCCCGTTGAGCAGCAGTGTGGTCACGGGTGACAGTGTGCCCCGCGACCTCTCCGGGTCCCCCGCGACCTCTCCGGTCAGCGTCGGGAGGGCAGTTCCTCGATGACCTCGCCGATCACTTCACCGTCGATGTAGTCGCCGCGGCCCGCCCCTGTATTGGGGTACTGCCTGTAGACATAGGGCCCGTTGGCATACGGTGCATCGACATACGAGCTGTCGATATACGGGCCGGCGTTCGGCCCGGCCGTCCAACTCAGCCCCGCCAATCGGCGACTGACCCCGCGGGTGAGCATCGCGGTGGCCAGCGGCCGCATCCCCCCGCGGGTCGGCGGCGCCAGCATCAGAATGCCGGCGGCGGTGCTGACGAGGCCGGGCAGGAAAACCAGGAAAGAGCCCAACGCGACCAGAACCCCGTCGGTCACGGCGGCCCGCGGATCTGTACCCGCCCGGCGCGCCGCGGCGAGTTGGCCCCTGACCTGCGAAGCGACCAGCAGGACCCCGGCCATGAACGTCGCGGCAACGACCACCAGCGTCCAGCCGACACCGATGGCCCAGATCAGGAGGGCCAGTGCGGCGAGCTCGACGAGCGCGTAGAGGCCTACATAACGGGCCGGAGAGCGCAGAGACTGTCGTGTGACCATGCCTTAGGAACGCCCGGGACCTCCCAACCGGTTCCGCCTCGCCGGTAACGGATTGGCTAATCCCGATCGAACATCCGCTCGGGGTGGTGGTAGGTGTTGGT
>JAGQTO010000271.1:0-3121 GCA_020439025.1 Mycobacterium sp.
GACGCCACCTACGACGATATGACCGCCGCGGTCGCCCAGCTCGAGAAAGCCGCGCAGGAGATTCCCAGCCTGGCGCTGGTGCCCAATGACACCCAGCCCCCGCCGGCCCCGGACCGGCCCTATGTGGTGACCTTGCGGCTGGACTTCGACAACACCGGCGCGGTCGATGTGGCTCGGCAGTTGCGTTCCAAGATCGGGGTGGTGGGCGATCAGCCCGGCAAGACCGAAAACGGCCGGGTCCGGTTGTACGTCATCGGCCAAGGCGCCCTCGGCGCGGCGGCGCAGACCAGCACCAAACAGGACATCGCCGCGGCCGAGCGGTGGAACCTGCCGATCGTGCTGATCGTGCTCGTCGCGGTGTTCGGCTCGCTGGCGGCGGCAGCGATCCCGCTGGCGCTGGGAATCTTCACCGTCGCGGTGACCATGGGTGTCGTCTATCTGCTGTCGATGCTGACCACCATGTCGGTGTTCGTCACCTCCACGGTGTCGATGTTCGGCATCGCCCTGGCGATCGACTACTCGCTGTTCGTCCTGATGCGCTTCCGCGAGGAACTGCGGGCCGGGCGCGACCCCGCCCAGGCCACCGATGCCGCCATGGGAACCTCGGGCCTGGCCGTGGTGCTGTCGGGACTCACCGTGATCGCCTCGCTGACCGGCATCTACCTGATCGGCACCCCGGTGTTGCGGTCGATGGCCACCGGAGCGATCCTCGCGGTCGCGTTCGCCGTGCTGACCTCGACGACCCTGACGCCATCGGTGCTGTCGGTCTTCGGCCGCGCCGCGGCCCGCCGGTCACCGCTGCTGAACTGGTCGCGGCGGCCGGAGGCCACCAGGTCGCGGTTCTGGACCCGCTGGGTTGGCGCCGTGATGCGCCGACCGTGGGTGTCGGCCGTGGCCGCCACGACATTCCTGCTGATCATCGCCGCGCCGGCCTTCTCGATGCTGCTCGGCAACAGCATGCAGCGGCAGTTCCCCTCCTCCCACGAGATCCGCGGCGGAGTGGCCGCCGCCGCGGAGGCACTGGGCCCGGGCGCGCTCGGTCCGCTCCGCATCCTGATCACCTTCCCCGACGACGGTCCGGGGGCCTCCGATCCGGTCAACGCGCCGGTCCTGGACGCCGTCAGCCGGGTGACCGGCCAGGCGGTCAACATCGTCTCGGTGGCACCGCCGGTGTTCTCCGACGACAACCGCAGCGCACTGCTCTCGGCGGTACTGGCCGTCGACCCCGAGGAGATGCGGGCGCGCGACACCATCGACTGGCTGCGCGCCACACTGCCCAAACTCCCCGAAACGGCCGGCGTCCAGATCGACGTCGGCGGGCCGACGGCACTGATCAAGGATTTCGACGACCGGGTGGCACAAACCCAGGTGCTGGTCTTCGTCTTCGTCTCGGTGATCGCCTTCGTCATGTTGCTGATCTCCATCCGGTCGGTGGTGCTGGCGATCAAGGGCGTGCTGATGACCGTGCTGTCGGTGGCGGCGGCCTACGGCAGCCTGGTGATGGTGTTCCAGTGGGGCTGGCTGGAGCGAATCGGCTTCGAGCCGATCTCCTCGATCGACAGCACCATCCCGCCCCTGGTGCTGGCCATGACCTTCGGTCTGTCGATGGACTACGAAATCTTCCTGCTGACCCGGATCCGGGAGCGCTACCTGCAATCCGGGGACACCCGCGACGCCGTCGCCTACGGGGTCGCCACCAGCGCCCGCACCATCACCAGCGCCGCGCTGATCATGATCGCGGTGTTCATCGGCTTCGCCTTCGCCGGTATGCCGCTGGTCGCCCAACTGGGAGTTGCCTGCGCGGTCGCGATCGCGGTGGACGCCACCGTGGTCCGGATGGTGCTGGTGCCGGCGCTGATGGCGATGTTCGACCGGTGGAACTGGTGGCTGCCCGGCTGGCTCGCACGCATCCTGCCCGCGGTCGATTTCGAGAAGCCCCTGCCCAAACTCGACGTGGGCGACCTCGTGGTCATCCCGGACGACATCTCGGCCATCGAACCCCCGGCGGCGGACCTTCGCACGGTCGTGCGCACCGCCGCGCGGCTGCGGGAGTTGGCCCCCGATGCGGTCAGTGTCGCCGACCCGCTGGCCTTCAGCGGCTGCGGCGCCGTTCGCGGCGGCGACGGGGCGCAGGCCCCCGCACGGCTCACCACCGCGCTGGGCGGCGCCGTGGACCGGCGGCGAGGGCGGGCCGGCCGGTCCGCGGACGAGCCGCGACCGGTCCACCCGGTCACGATGTGGCGGGGACGGCTCGCGGTGGCACTCGACGCGCTGGAAACCGAGGCTCCGGTGCGGCGGCGCAGTCCGGTCGAGACCACCAACGTCCAACTTCCCACCGGGGACCGGCTGCAGATCCCGACGGCCGCCGAGACGCTGCGGATGAAGAGCACCCTGTTGCTGTGCCGCAACCAACGGTCGGACTATGCCGAACTGGTCGATCTCGTCGACGCGATGAACATCGACAACGCCACCCTGGTTCTGGCTGGTATCGACGGGTACTACAGTTCTGGGCGACCGGAGCGAAGCTGGATCGCGACGCAACTGGTCCGCCGACTGGCCGATCCGATCCCGACCGAGGCCCCTGATGACGGCCGGTGGACCGGCCCGGAGGCCGAAGCCGAGTGGGACGATGTCCGGCGGCGGTGCCTGGCGCTCGCGGTGGCGATTCTTGAGGAGGCGAGTTGACTCGCCAGTACGACGACCCGCCCGTGGAGTTCTGGCCCACCTCGTCGATCCGCTCGGCGTTGGAGACCGGCGACATCTCGATCTGGCAGCGCATCGTCGTCGCCATCAAACGCGATCCCTACGGCCGCACCGCCCGACAGGTCGAAGAGGTGCTCGAGGCGGCCGCCCCCTACGGCGTCTCCAAGGCGCTGACCGAGGTTCTCGGGCGCGCCCGCAACCATCTGGCGGCCAACGAGAGGGCCGAGGCGGCTCGGCATGTCCAGCTGCTGCTGGAGCGTTCCGGACTTGCCGAGGCGGAGTTCGCTTCGCGGATCGGGGTTACCGGCGCGGACCTGAGTGCCTTCCTGGACGCGACGGTGAGCCCACCGGCATCGCTGATGATCAGGATGCGCCGGCTGTCGGACCGCTTCGCCAAGATGCGCGCGCAACGCGCCCA
>JAGQTO010000271.1:3220-5529 GCA_020439025.1 Mycobacterium sp.
GTCGTCGGCGCCTCGGACAACCCGTTGCGGCCCAGCCACGACGTGTTCGAGTACCTGGCCCACCACAGCCACTACCGGCTCTTCCCGGTCAACCCGAATATCCGCGCCGTCGGCGGGATCACGGCCTACCCGCAGCTGGCCGATCTGCCGGTGGTGCCGGACATGGTCGATGTCTTCCGCCGCCGCGAGGAGCTGCCCGCGGTGCTCGATGAGGTTCTGCGCTGCGCGCCGCTGCCGAAATATCTGTGGCTTCAGCAGGGCCTCTGGCACGAGCAGGTCGCCGAGAGGGGACGCGCCGCCGGTCTGATCGTCGTCATGGACCGCTGCTTGAAAGTGGACTACGCCCGCCTCGCCGGAGATTGAGACCTCCGCCTCGGGACAAACCGCTCACTGGGACTTGATGGCCGCCACATCGACCACTTTCCAGTCCCCGTCCTGCTTGGCAAGCCCCACCCGGAGCGCCAGCACCGCGCTGCTGGGCTCGTCGCCCTGCGCGGCCTGGGTGCCACGGAGAACAACCGCGACGCTGGCCGCCGAACGGCCCAGCGCCTCGAGTCCGGCCGAGATGGTCTGCGCGCGGGCAGTGACCTCCCGCTTGGCCATATCGGCTGCGGCGGGGGCGAATTGGGCCCTGAACGCCTCGGCGCTCTCCGGGGTCATCATCGACGTCGCCTGGTCGATCGATAACTCCGGATCGGTCGGCGTGAACGTGGCGGTGGCCTCGGAGACCTTAGAGGCGATCCGAACCACCTCGACCGAATCGCGCTCGAAGGTATGGTCCGACACCGTCCAGTGGGTGTAGCCGACGATCGCCGCGGCGACCAGCGTGGTCGCGGCGACCGCCACAACGGCCAGCCGCAACCCGGGAGCGGCGTCGTCGGTGCCCACCGTCACCAGATCCCGGCGGTAGCCGATCACGTTGACGATCACGGCCTGCACGATCAGCAGGCACAGCATCGAACACACCGACACCCACCACACCGGCCAGCCGAGCATCACGCCGATCATCAGCAAGGCCGCGATCGCGGCCAACGGCGCGAGCACGTCGACACCGATCAGGCGGAGCAGGTTCCTCACCGCAGCGACTCCAGCCGGGAGATCATCGGTGTGCCGTCCACGTCGGAGACACCCAGCCGCAGGTTCCATCGCACCGTCGTGGGTTTGTTACCGGCGTTCTCACTGACCGACGTCGCGACGACCAGCACGGTGTCGGTGCGGGACGAGACATCCGGCGGCAGCGTCTGCGGGGCCGGTGGACGCTGGCGGCCCGGCTCGCCGTAGAGGTCGTTGTGCAGTTCCTCGATCGAGACCGACTCGACCTGACCGGTGGTCTGGGAGCGCAGTGTCTTGACCACGTCGCGGTAGGGGGCGATGGCCGCCTCGAAGCCGGCGTTGAGCTCACCGGCGGTCCCGTCGCGCAGTCGGCCCATGCTGGTCTCGACGTTGTCGGCGTTCATGTTGATCAGCACGTCGGTCCACTCGGCGGCAGCCTGCATGGCCCGGGCCTGGTGGGTCCGCTGCGCCTCGGCGGACCGGTGCCCGGACCACACCACCGCGATCACGACGACGGCGGCCACCGACAGCACCGCCAGGATCAACGAGGCCACGCCGACCCCGGACACCGCCGCGCCGCGCTGCTGGGACTCGACGTCGGGTTCTGGCATGCAGGCGAGGCTACCGGGCGCCACTTCCGGCAGCGGTGCGCCCGGCGGCATGCCCAGTGGTATGCATGGTGGCGTGACGGTATGCACTCAACGATCCGGGATCGATCTGACGCACCGCGATCCCGCGGTCCGCCCCCAGGACGACCTGTTCGGCCACGTCAACGGCCGCTGGCTGGTCGAGTACTCGATGCCCGCCGATCGCGCGACCGACGGGGCCTTCCGCCAGCTTCACGACCGCGCCGAGGAACAGGTGCGCGAAATCATTGTTGAAGCCGCGGGCGACGGCGGATCCGATCCCGACGCGCAGCGAATCGGTGAACTCTACGCCAGCTTCGTCGACGAGGAGGCCGTCGAGCAACGCGGCCTGGCGCCGCTGCTCGAGGAGTTGGCGATCATCGACGCGGCCACCGACCGCCAGGCGCTGGCCGCGGTCATCGGCCTGCTGCAGCGCCGCGGGGTAGGTGGCGGCGTCGGCCTCTACGTCAACACCGACGCCAAGGACTCGTCGCGTTATCTGGTCCATCTGACCCAGTCCGGGCTGGGCCTGCCCGACGAGTCCTACTACCGCGACGACCAGCATGCCGCGATCCTGGGCGCCTACCCGGCGCATATCGCGGCGATGTTCGCACTCGTGTACGGCGGGAC
>JAGQTO010000272.1 GCA_020439025.1 Mycobacterium sp.
CACCATCGCCACCCGGCGGTGCTGGCCAATATGGCCGCCGCGCTGGACATCATCTCCGGCGGCCGGCTGGAACTCGGCGTCGGGGCCGGGTGGAACGAGCAGGAGTCGCAGGCCTACGGCATCGAACTGGGCGGTCTCAAGGAGCGGTTCGACCGCTTCGAGGAGGCCTGCCAGGTGCTCATCGGCCTGCTCAGCCAGGAGACCACCGACTTCGAAGGCCGTTTCTACCGGCTCACCGCGGCCCGCAACGAACCCAAGGGTCCGCAACGGCCGCACCCCCCGATCTGCATCGGCGGCAATGGCGAGAAGCGGACCCTGCGCATCACCGCGAAGTACGCCCAGCACTGGAACTTCGTCGGCGGCACTCCGGCGGAATTCGCCCGCAAGCGCGATGTTCTCAAGGCGCACTGCGCCGACGTGGGCCGCAACCCCAAGGAGATCATGCTGTCCGCACACCTACGGTTGGACCCGGAGCGGGGCCACCGGGGAGTTATCGAGGACGCCATCGCCCTCGGCGCCGAGGGGCTCGATCTGGCGATCGTCTACCTGCCCACACCGCACGACCCCGCCGCGCTGGAGCCGCTGGCCGAGGCCATCCGCGACTCCGGGCTCTGGCGGCCGGCCTGACCGCCCCGCACCGTTAGGTAAGCAATCCGTAGCGCGACAGCTCGTCGGCGGTGACGAGACGTTCCTGCTTGGCCGGGAATTCCCGGCTCTTGACCGGGTGGCGCAATAACGACCAGGCCAGGCGCCCAGCGCGAATCAATGCCAGCGGGTTGGGGATCGGGTTGAGGAACACGACACCTCTCTCCAATGGTCGACGTCGTTGACAACCGGGAACACCCTAACCGCAGCGCCCCACTTCAGCAATTAGATCTGCATCACACCCCGAAACCTGGGAGGCGCGCCGTGGCTGCTCAGCTGTTACTTATGTTGCAGAAGTGGCTAGCGTTGCGGTGCGGCGGTCGGGGCGATCGGCGCTGGCAAAGCCGTGTGACCCATCAGGAAGCGATCGACGCCAGCCGCAGCGGCCCGCCCCTCGGCGATCGCCCACACGATCAGCGACTGTCCGCGGCCCATATCGCCGGCCACGAACACCCCGGGCACCGAGGTCTCGAAGTCGGCGTTACGGGCGACATTGCCGCGGTCGGTGAGTTCCACGCCGAGGTCGGTGAGCAGGCCGGGCTTCTCCGGCCCGACGAAGCCCATCGCGAGGAAGACGATGTCGGCCTCGAGTTCGAAATCGCTGCCCTCGACCTTCTCGAACTTGCCGCCGGACATCACCACCTCGTGGGCACGCAGACCCGTGACCTTGCCGTCCTCACCGAGGAAACGTTCGGTGTTGACCGAGAACACCCGCTCGCCGCCCTCCTCGTGGGCCGAGGACACCCGGAACATCAGCGGATAGGTCGGCCACGGGGTGGATTCGGCCCGCGACTCCGGGGGCCGCGGCATGATCTCGAACTGGTGAACGCTGGCCGCCCCCTGGCGGTGCGCGGTGCCCAGGCAGTCCGCCCCGGTGTCGCCGCCGCCGATGATGATCACCCGCTTGTCCTTGGCGGTGATGGGCGGCTGGCCGTCGGAGTCGAGGACCGGGTCGCCGTTGCTGGCCCGGTTGGCCCACGGCAGGTACTCCATCGCCTGGTGGATGCCATCCAATTCCCGGCCCGGGATGGGCAGGTCGCGCCAGGCCGTCGCGCCGCCGGCAAGCACCACCGCGTCGAAGCGCTCCCGCAACTCCTCGGCGGTGATGTCCACGCCGACGTCGACGCCGGCGCGGAACATGGTGCCCTCGGCCGCCATCTGCTCCAGCCGACGGTCGATGTGGCGCTTCTCCATCTTGAACTCGGGAATGCCATAGCGCAGCAGGCCCCCGATGCGGTCCGCCCGCTCGAAGACCGTCACCTCGTGGCCCGCCCGGGTCAGCTGCTGGGCCGC
>JAGQTO010000037.1:0-24754 GCA_020439025.1 Mycobacterium sp.
AAGGAGATGCGCTACGAGGTCTGGAAGTTGTCGCTCGAAGGCGGGCAAAACTATTAGTGGTCCCCAGAGCCCGGCGGGACGCGGCCCACCCAAAATCCCAGGAATACCCCAAAACGTTGACCTACCTGGCGCGTCGGGGATGATGGAGGGCGTGGCTGACGACATCAAGCGCGGCAGCGCCCGCCGCAACGCCAAGCTGGCCAGCATCCCGGTCGGCATCGCGGGCCGGGCGGCTCTCGGCGCGGCCAAACGGCTGACCGGCAAGTCCCGCGACGAGGTCAACGCCGAGCTGATGGACAAGGCCGCCCAGCAGCTGTTCAGCGTGCTCGGCGAGCTCAAGGGCGGCGCCATGAAAGTGGGCCAGGCGCTCTCGGTGCTCGAGGCCGCCATCCCCGAGCAGTACGGCGCCCCCTACCGCGAGGCCCTGACGAAGTTGCAGAAGGACGCCCCGCCGCTGCCGGCGGCCAAGGTTCACCGGGTGCTCGACGGACAGCTGGGCACCAAGTGGCGTGAACGGTTCACCGAGTTCGACGACACCCCGGTGGCCTCGGCCAGCATCGGCCAGGTGCACAAGGGGGTGTGGCGCGACGGCCGCCCGGTGGCCGTCAAGATCCAGTACCCCGGCGCCGACGAGGCTCTGCGCGCCGACCTCAAGACCATGCGGCGGCTGACCAGCGTGCTCAGGCAACTGGCCCCGGGCGCCGACGTGCAGGGCGTGGTCGACGAACTCGTCGAGCGCACCGAGATGGAGCTGGACTACCGGCTGGAGGCCAACAACCAGCGCGCGTTCGCCAAGGCCTATGACGGCCACCCGCACTTCCTGGTCCCGCACGTGGTGGGCAGCGCGCCGAAGGTGATGGTCAGCGAGTGGATCGACGGCGGGATCCCGCTCTCGGAGATCATCCGCCACGGCACTCCTGAGCAGCGGGACATCTGCGGCACAAGGCTTTTCGAGCTGACCTTCGACGCGCCCGCCCGGGTCGGCATGATGCACGGTGACGCCCACCCGGGCAATTTCATGCTGATGCCCGACGGTCGGATGGCCGTCATCGACTTCGGCGCGGTGGCGCCGCTGCCCGACGGGCTGCCGGTGGAGATGGGCATGATGATCCGGCTGGCCCGGGAGAAGCAGTACGACCTGCTGCTGCCAACCATGGAGAAGGTGGGCTTCGTCCGCAAGGGCGAGCAGCTCTCGGTCGAGGACATCGACGAGATGCTGGCCCAGTACGTCGAGCCCGTCGAGGTCCCGGTGTTCCACTACACCCGCAAGTGGCTGCAGCGCCACGCCGCATCCAACATGGAACGCACCCCGCAGAACCTCAAGATGGCCCGTCAGATGGATCTGCCGGCCCAGCTGGCGATCCCGCTGCGGGTGATCGGCTCCAACGTGGCGATCTCCTGCCAGCTGGACTGCCATGTGGCCGTGCGTGAGATGGCAGAGAGGCTGATCCCCGGCTTCGCCGAACCCCATCCGGTCTGAGCAGCCGTGAATCAGCCGAGCTTCGAGCGGATCATTCAGATCGGATCGGGCTACTCGGCGGCGAAGGTGCTGCTGTCGGCCGTCGGCCTCGGGCTGTTCACCGAACTCGCCGGCCGACCGTTGACCGCGGCGCAGATCGCCGAGCGGTTCGGGCTGGTGCCGCGGCCGGCCCGCGATTTCCTCGACGCCCTGGTCTCGCTGAAGCTGCTCGACCGCGACGGGGACGGGCCCGAGGCCCGCTACGCCGACACCGCCGAGACCGGGCATTTCCTCGACGAGAACAGTCCGACCTACCTCGGCGGCCTGCTGAAGATCTGGGATCAGCGAAACTACCGCTCCTGGGCGGACCTGACCGAGGCCCTGCAGACCGGTCAGGCCCAGAGCGAGATCAAACACACCGGCACGTCGTTCTTCGAGACCATGTACGCCGAACCGAGCCGGCTGGAAGCGTTCATGTCGGCCATGGACTCCTCGTCGCGGGTCAACTTCGAACTGCTCGCGCAGCGCTTTCCCTTCGACCGCTACCGCACGCTGTGCGATGTCGGCGGGGCCGACGCCCTGCTGTCCCGGATCGTCGCCAACCGGCACCCGCACCTTCAGATCACCAGCTGGGATCTGCCCAAGGTGACCGAGATCGCGGCCCGAAAGATCGACGCCGAGGGTCTCAGCGGGCGGGTGCGAGCCCAGGCGGGCAGCTTCCTCACCGACCCGCTGCCGCGTGCCGACGTGATCACGATGGGCATGATCCTGCACGACTGGGACCTCGAGCGGAAGAAGCTGCTCGTCGCCAAGGCCTACGCGGCGCTGCCCGAGGGCGGGTCGTTCATCGTCATCGAATCCCTCATCGACGACGCCCGGCGGGAGAACACCTTCGGGCTGATGATGTCGCTGAACATGCTCATCGGGTTCGGTGACGCCTTCGACTACACCGCCGCGGACTTCCAGCAGTGGTGCAGCGAGGCGGGATTCCGCTCCTTCGAGGTGATCCCGCTGGACGGCCCGTCGAGCGCCGCGGTGGCGTACAAGTGAACCGCTGACCCGCTCATGCCGCCGCGTCCCCCTTGCGCGGGCGGCCTCGCGGACGTTTGCGGGCCAGCACGGCCCCGCCGGCCAGGATCTCCCCACCCCACACGCCCCAGGGCTCGGCACGCTCCAGCGCACCGGCCAGGCACTGCGCCCGGATCGGGCATCCGCCGCACAGCGCCTTGGCCCGCTCGAGCTCGGCCGGGGCCTCGGCGAACCACAGATCGGGTTCGCGATTACACGCCAGCATGAGCGTCTCCTTTCCCGGTGCGGAAAATTCTTGGTTCGGGCATGAAAAAAGGCCACGGACTTGGGAGTCCGTGGCCTGGGGATTTCTGCGTGCGCTAGCAGACGCTCCTGTCCACGGACGGACGGGCGGCGGCATGACGCGCGGCGAACAACATGGCCATCAGGGTAGGGCGTCCGCCCCGGAGGGCACAACTGGTTTTCTGACCAGCGGTTTCAGCCCGTGGACGATACTGGCTGCATGCATGACCAGCGCCGAGCGCCGAAGATCCGTCTGGCGACCAAGGCCGACATCCCCGCCCTGATGGCACTGAACAGCCGCTATTACGTCGGCCACCTTGACCCCTCCGAGCGCTCTGAGGGATTCCTGTCGATCCTGCTGTCAGCGGACTGGTTCAACGACGCCGTCGACGCCGAGGGAATTCATGTCGCCGAGGTCGACGGCGATATCGTCGGATTCATCGGGATGATCGAGGCTCCTTCGCGGACTGCGGTCCCGGACGGCACGATCACCGCGACAGTGATCGATCTGACCCGGGTGGTCGAGTTCAACGGAAAGCCAATCGCTGCGCAGCGCTGGGCGTTTCGCGGGCCGGTCCTGGTTGACGAGTCGGCTCGCGGGATGGGCATCTATTCGGCATTCAACGCCGTGATGCGCGAGGCCTACGGTGACCGGTTCGACGTTGGTGTGCTCTTCGTGTCCGCTGACAACCCTCGGTCGCTGCACACCACGACCACAAAACTAGGAGCTCGGCCGCTCGCCGATTTCGACGTCGCCGGCCGTCGGTACTGGCTGCTGGCGTTCGAGTTCTGAACGCTCTGCATCCCGGTCGTCGCCCAGCAGCGCCCGCACCGCCGGCCGCGTTCCGTAGGGACGCAACATCGCACTGGCCGGCCGCGGCCGCACCTTCAGCGGCCACCAGAACCAGCGGCCCATCAACGCGGCGATCGAGGGCGTCATGAACGAGCGCACGATCAGGGTGTCGAACAGCAGGCCAAGCCCGATGGTGGTGCCGATCTGGCCGAGCACCAGCAGGTTGCTGAAGATGAACGATCCCATGGTCGCGGCGAACACCAGCCCCGCCGAGGTGACCACCGCCCCGGTGGAGCCCATCGTGCGGATGATGCCGGTGTTCAGCCCGGCGCCGATCTCCTCCTTGAGCCGGGAGATCACGAGCAGGTTGTAGTCCGAACCCACCGCCAGCAGCAGGATCACCGCCAGCGCCAGCACGATCCAGTACAGGTCGATGCCGAAGAGCTTCTCCCACACCAGAACCGACAGCCCGAACGACGCGCCCAGCGACAGCGCCACGGTGCCGACGATCACCACCGCCGCGACCAGGCTGCCGGTGATGAACATCATGATCAGCAGGATCAGGCACAGCGCCGAGATGCCGGCGATCAGCAGGTCGTACTTCGCGCCGTCCTGGATGTCCTTGTAGGTCGAGGCGGTGCCGGCCAGGTAGATGTTCGAGCCGGCCAGCGGGGTGCCCTTGAGCGCCTCGCGCACCGACTTGTCGATGGCCGGGATGTGCGAAATACCTTCCGGCGTGGCCGGATCCCCCTCGTGGGTGATGATCATCCGGGCGGCGTGGCCGTCCGCCGAGAGGAACATCGACAGGCCGCGCTGGAATTCGGCGTTGTCGAACACCTCCGGGGGCAGATAGAACGAGCTGTCGTCCTTGGCCTCGTCAAAGGCCTGCCCCATCGCGTTGGCGTTCTTCAACGCCTCGGCCGATTGGTCCAGCAGCCCGGACTGGGTGGCGTAGTTCTTCTCGGCCAGCGCCTTGTTGCGCTCCTGGGAGGCGATCTGCTCGGGGATCAGTGCCAGGATCTCCGGCTGGACGGCGGTCAGCTTGTCCAACGCGGCGGTGATGTCGTTGAACTGGTTACTGAGTTTGTCGACACCGTCGAGAGCGTCGAACAGCGAGCGGAACGTAGCGCAGACCGGGATGTCGAAACAGTGCGGCTCCCAATAGAAATAGTTGCGAATCGGCCGGAAGAAATCGTCGACGTCGGCGATCTTGTCGCGCAGGTCGTTGATGGTCCCGACGGTCTCGTGAAACACCCGGGCCTGCTCGTCGGTGGCATCGCTGAGCTGCTGCTGGGCGGCGTACTGACGTTTGAGCAGCGCGATGGAGTTGGTGATCTCGTCCACCTGGGCCAGCAGATTCTCGGCCTGGGCCTGCTGGAACGGCAGCGTCTCGATCTGCGTGGTGCTCTGCATGCTGAGCTGGAACGGGATCGAGCTGTGCTCCAGCGGGGTGCCCAGCGGCCGGGTGATCGACTGCACCATGGCCACTCCCGGGGTGCGGAAGACCTCCCTGGCCACCTTCTCCAGCACCAGCATGTTGGCTGGATTGCGCATGTCGTGGTCGGTTTCGATCATCAGCATCTCGGGGTTGAGCCGGGCCGCCGAGAAGTGCCGCTCGGCCGCCGCGTAGCCGATGTTGGCCGGCGAACCAGCCGGAAGATAGGAGCGCACGTTGTAACTGGTCTTGTAGCCCGGCAGGGCCAGAAGGCCGATCAGCGCGACACCCACCGAGACCGCCAGGACAGGCCCGGGCCAGCGCACGATCGTGGTGCCGATCCGCCGCCATCCCCGGGTGCGCATCGAACGCTTGGGATCAAGCAGCCCGAAGTGGCTGGCCATGGTCAGGACCGCCGGGGCCAGCGTCAGCGCGCCGAGCAGTGCCACCGCGATACCGATCGCGGCCGGCACGCCCAGGCTGTTGAAGTAGGGCAACCGGGTGAAGGTCAGGCAGTACAGCGCTCCGACGATCGTCAGGCCCGAGCCGAGCACGACATGTGAGGTGCCGCGGTAGGTGGTGTAGAACGCCTCCTCCCGGCTCTGTCCGTCATGCCGGGCCTCGTGGTAGCGGCCGAGCAGGAAGATGGCGTAGTCGGTACCCGCCGCGATGGACAGCAGCGTCAGCAGGTTCGTGGAGTACACCGACAGCCCGATGATGTCGTTGTGGGCCAGCACGGCGACCACACCGCGGGCCGAAGCCACCTCCAACAGCACCATCACCAGGGTCAGCACCACGCTGACCAGCGAGCGGTAGACCCACAGCAGCATCAGGAAGATCACCCCGAAGGTGATCATCGTGACTCTCTCGGATCCCTTTGAGCCGACGTCGAACTGGTCGGCGACCAGCGGTGAGGCCCCGGTGACGTAGGCCTTGATCCCTGGCGGCGCCGGGGTTTCGGCGACGATCTTGCGGACGGCCCGGACCGACTCGTCGGACAAACCCTCGCCCTGATTGCCGGCGAGGTAAACCTGGGTGTAGGCGGCTTTGCCGTCGGAACTCTGCGACCCTGCCGCGGTGAGCGGGTCACCCCAGAAGTTCTGCACGTGCTGGACGTGTTCGGTGTCGCGGGTCAGCTTGCCGATCAGAGTGTCGTAGTAGCGGTGCGCCTCGGCGCCCAGCGGCTGATCGCCCTCCAGCACGATCATCGCCGCGCTGTCGGAGTTGAACTCGTTGAACACCTTTCCGATGTGTTTCATCGCGATCATCGACGGAGCGTCCTGGGCGCTGAGCGCCACGTTGTGCGCCTCGGCGACCTTCTCCAGCCGGGGCACCGAGGAGTTGGTCAGCGCGGCCAGGGCCAGCCAGGCCAGGAAGATCGGCACGCACAGCCGCCGGATGGTCGTGGCCACGCTGCGTCCCGGGCCAGACTCCTTCCCGCGCCGACTCATCCGGACTTGTCCAGACAGGAGACGTAGCCGCCGGGGATGTCGACCACGCGCTCCACCTTGACCTCGCCGTCGATGATGATCCGGCACCCCAGGTAACTGCCGTCGCTCTGGGCCATCACGTTGGCGATCACCGCCGGGGTGGTCGTGGAGTCCCGATAGGACCACGGCAGCGTCGTCGCCCCAACGTGCTGCGGGTTGGCATGGACGTCGGTGTAGCTGATCATCGCCACCGCCCCCGCGTCGCCGAACACCTCGAGTACGACGTTCTTGGGGTTGAACGGGACGATCTCGTCGGCTCCCCCGCCGGGAGTGGCGGTGCTGTGGTCGGAGCCGAACTCGCCGTGCAGGCGGAATACGGTGAAACCGCCGACGCCGACCACCACAGCGGCGACGATCGGCATCCAGCCGCGTCTGACGAGGGTTACCAGCACAGACCGAAGAGTACTGAACCGTACCGTTCCGCGCGGGATTTAGCGGGTGAGACTCGGCATGATAACCTCGTCGACGAGGGCCGTCACCGTGCTCCGGGTGGCCGGACGGTCGGCGATCACGGCTCGGAACACCAGATAGCCCGGCAGCAGGTCCCAGAGGTCGTCGTTGATCGCCTCGGGGTTGATCTCACCGCGCTCGACGGCTTGGGCCAGAACGTGTTTGACCAGCTTCTTGCGCCGGGCGAGGATCTGGTGCCGCATGACCTGATTGAGGGCGGGATTGCGGGTGGTCTCGACCAGCACGGCGCGCATGGTCGGCGCGTGGGCCCGGGCCTGCCGAGCGATCATCTCGCCGATCTCGATCAGATCGGTGCGCAGGTCGCCGGTGTCCGGGGCTTTGTCCAGCTGGTTGACACCCTCCATCACCGCGGCGAGCACCAGTTCGGCCTTGGTGGGCCAGCGCCGGTACATGGTGGCCTTGCTGGCCCTGGCGGTGGCGGCGACCTCGTCGACGGTCAAACCGTCATAACCACGTTCCTGCAGCAGTTGCAGTGTGACGGCGAGCAACTCGCTCTCGCGCGCCGTGCGGGTCATTCGTCGCTGCCCAGCAGCTTGCGCACCGACGGCCGGGTTCCATACGGCCGCAGCATCACGCTGGCCGGGCGCGGGCGAACCTTCAGCGGCCACCAGAACCACCGGCCCAGTAGCGCGGCGATCGAGGGCGTCATGAACGAGCGCACGATCAGGGTGTCGAAGATCAGGCCGACCCCGATGGTGGTGCCGATCTGGGCCAGCACCATCAGGTCCCCGACCACAAAGCCGCACATGGTGAAGGCGAACACCAGTCCCGCGGCGGTGACCACCGACCCGGTGCCGGCCATCGTGCGGATCAGCCCGGTGTTCAGACCCGAACCGATCTCCTCCTTGAACCGGGAGATCACCAACAGGTTGTAATCCGAACCCACCGCCAGCAGGATGATGATGGCCAGCGCCAGCACGATCCAGTACAACTCGATGCCCAGCAGGTGCTGCCAGATCAGCACCGACAGCCCGAACGACGCCCCCAGCGACAGCACCACCGTGCCGACGATGACCATCGCGGCCACCACACTGCGGGTCACGAACATCATGATCAGCAGGATCAGGCTGACCGCGGCGATGATGACCATCATCAGGTCGTACTTGGCCATATCGCGGGCGTCCTTGAAGGCCGAGGCGGTGCCGCTGATGTAGATGCTCGACCCGGCCAACGGGGTGCCCTTGAGCGCTTCCTGGGCGGCCTGGCGGATCGGGTCGATATGCGAGATGCCCTTGGTCGTGGCCGGATCGGTGTCGTGGGTGATGATCATCCGCGCGGCGTGGCCGTCCGGGGACAGGAACAGCTTCATACCGCGCTTGAACTCGGAGTTGTCGAACACCTCCGGCGGCAGGTAGAAGGTGCTGTCGTCCTTGGCCTCGTCGAAGGCCTGACCCATCGCGTCGGCGTTCTTCAGCGCCTCGGCCGACTGCTCCAGCAGCCCGGACTGGGTGGCGTAATTCTTCTCCACCAGCGCCTTATTGCGCTCCTGGGAGGCGATCTGCTCCGGGATGAGTGCGAGGATCTCCGGCTGTACGGCGGTCAATTTGTCGATGGCCGCGGTGATCCCGTCGAACTGGGTGGTGAGTTTGTCGATACCGTCCAGGGCGTCGAACAGCGACCGGAACGTCGCACAGAGCGGGATGTCGTAACAGTGCGGTTCCCAGTAGAAATAGTTGCGGATCGGCCGGAAGAAGTCGTCGACGTTGGCGATCTTGTCGCGCAGGTCGTTCATGGTGTCGACGGTCTCGTGGAACACCCGGGACTGCTCGTCGGTGGCATCGCTGAGCTGCTGCTGGGCGACGTACTGGCGATTGAGCAGGTCGATCGCCGTGCTGATCTCGCTGATCTGATCCAGCAGGTTCTGCGCCTGAGACTGCTGGAAGGGCAGGTTCTGGATCTGGGCGGAACTCTGCGCGCTCATCTGGAAGCCCAGCGAGCTGTGGTCCAGCGGGGTGCCCAGCGGCCGGGTGATGGACTGCACCATGGCCACCCCGGGAGTGCGGAAGACCTCCTTGGCGATCCTCTCCAGGACGATCATGTTGGCCGGGGTACGCAGATCCTTGTCGGATTCGACCATCAGCACCTCGGGGTTGAGCCGGGCCGCCGAGAAATGCCGTTCGGCCGCCGCGTAGCCCACCTTGGCCGGTGCCCAGTCCGGCATGTAATGCCGGGCGTCGTAGCTGGTCTTGTACCCGGGCAGTGCCAGCAGACCGATCAGGGCTACCGCGATCGAGGTCACCAGGACGGGCCCCGGCCAGCGCACGATGGCGGTCCCGATACGCCGCCACCCGCGGGTCCGCATGGCGCGCTTGGGGTCGAACAGGCCGATGTGGCTGCCCATGGTGATGACGGCGGGCGTCAGGGTCAGCGAGGCCACCAGGGTGACCAGCACGCCCAGGCCGGCCGGAATGCCCAGGCTCTGGAAGTACGGCGTGCGGGTGAAGCGCAGGCAGAACACCGCCGCGGCGACGGTAAGCCCCGACCCGATGATGACGTGCGCCGTGGAGCGGTACATCGTGTAGTAGGCCGCCAGCCGGTCCTCGCCGGCCTGGCGCGCCTCCTGGTAGCGGCCCAGCAGGAAGATGGCGTAGTCGGTGGCGGCGGCGATCGCCAGCAGCGTCAGCAGGTTGGTGGCATACGTCGACAGCGGGATGATGCCGACGTGGCCGAGGAAGGCGACCAGCCCGCGGGCGGCGGCCACCTGGATGGCGACGGCCAGCAGGGTGAGCAGCGTGGTGGTGATGGACCGGTAGACGATGAGCAGCATCAGCGCGATCACGCCGAAGGTCAGGCCGGTGACCTTGAGGTGTCCGCCCTCCCCCACCGCGAACTCGTCGGCGACCAGCGCGGCCGGGCCGCTGACGTAGGCCTTCACCCCCGGCGGGGACGCGGTGTCGGCCACGATCTCGCGGACCGCGGCCACCGACTCGTTGGCCTGGCTGCTGCCGGCGTCGCCGTCCAGGTAGACCTGGATGAGGGCGGCCTTGCCGTCGTTGCTCTGCGAACCCGCCGCGGTCAGCGGGTCACCCCAGAAGTACTGCACGTGCTGGACGTGGGCGGTGTCGGCCTGCATCCGCGCCACCAGGGCGTCGCCGAAACGGTGGGCGGCCTCGCCCAGCGGCTGATCGCCCTCGATGACCAGGGTGACCAGGCTGTCGGTGTCGTACTCGCCGAACGTCGTTCCGACCCGCTTGGCCGCGATCAGCGACGGGGAGTCCTTGGCGCTCTGGGCGACGTTGTGGATCCGCCCGATCTCTTCCAGCGGCGGGATCAGGGCGTTGCTCGACGCCGCCAGCGCCAGCCAGATGATGGCGATCGGGATGGACAGCCGCCGGATCAGGCGCGGGACGAAGGAGGGGGTTCCGTTGGCGGTGCTCATCGGCACCCTGCTCATCCGGACTTGTCCAGACAGTAGACGTAGGCGTCGGGCATGGAGACCGTGCGCTCCGCCTTGACCACCCCGTCGATGGTGATCCGGCAGCCCAGGGTGCTCCCGTTACTCTGCGCCTGGACGTTGACCAGCACGGCCGGGGAGGTCGTCGAGTCGTTGTAGGACCAGGGCAACGGAGCGTTGTCGACGCGCTGCGGGTGGGCCTCGACGTCGGTGTAGGTGATGGTGGCGGTCGCCCCGGGCTGGCCGAACACCTCGAGCTGGACCCTCTTGGGATTGAACGGGACGATCTGGTCGGCGGCTCCGGCCGGTGTGGCGACGTCCAGCGTGCCGAAAGCGCCGTGCAGCCGGTAGACCGCGAAGGCGGCCAGCGCGACGACCCCGATGGTCACCCAGACCAGCCACCCACGGGCGAGCGCCGAGGTCAGGGATCTGCGCTTCACCCGGCTGGCCTCCACGGCCAGTACGGTACTTCACCGCGGCGTCGGTGGCCGCCCCAGATCACGAGCGCGCCGGTGACGAATTCCTGTCGAGCATCAGCCGTCCGGCGATGATCAGGCTGGCGAAGGCGAAGATCAGCGCCGAGGCGACCCAGGCCAGCGCCTGGCCGCTGTGGCCGTAGAGCCGGGGCGCGAATCCGATCGCGAGGCCGTCGAAGAGCATCGCCCCGGCGGCCGCCCAGATGAAGGTCGCGCGCTGGTCCAGATGGCGCACCCGGGCGATCCACTGCAGAAACCACACGGTGGGCGGCGCCGCCAGCGCACCCGCCAGATAGGCGACGGCCCGCCACTGCCCCTCGAGGAACAGAGCGTCGGGCAGCAGGCTGATGAGGACGGCAAAACCGAGTGCGACGATCGCACCCACCGCCAAGCCGGTGACCGTTGTCGCGGCGCCCCGTTCGTCCATGGCCCAGACCCTCCCAGTTTTGTAGTGATTACTACAAATTAGCGTAAGCGGTGCGGCGTCTAGGCTCAAGCGGTGGGCTACAAGCACTCTCGGGAGGAGCTTCTCGAGGCGGCGGCCACGCTGGCGACGACATCGGGAATCGGAGCGCTGACCTTCGGCACGGTGGGCAAGAGCCTCGGCATCAGCGACCGGACCATCGTCTACTACTTCCCGACCAAGTCCGACATGATCGCCTCGGTCATCGGCGCGCTGGGCGATCGCCTGCAGGGGACGCTGGCCCACGCTTTCGGCGACACCGCCCTGCCCATGGTCGAGTTGCAGCGCAAGGCCTGGCCGGTGCTGGCCTCTCCGGCCGCCGACCCGATTCTCGCGGTGTTCTTCGAGATCATCGGCCTGGCCAGCGCCCGCCGCGAGCCGTACGCCGCCCTGGCGCCGCGGCTCCTGGGCGCCTGGGTGGACTGGATCGAGCCGCGGATCGCCGCCCCCACCGCGGCCGAACGCCGCAGGCAGGCGCTGGCCACCGTCGCCGCACTCGACGGATTGCTGCTGGTGCGCCGGATCGCCGGCGCCCGGGCGGCCGGCGCGGCGGCCCGGGAACTCGGCCTGGCCTGAGTCGGCGCGGCGTTGTCCCCCGATTGGGGGACCCCGCAATTCATCCTGCGACCAGTCCGTTCGGTGGATACGGCCAGGCTGGCCGGGACGGAAAAATTACTCCCATCGGAGCGGCTGGATCCCCCAGCGGCCAGGGTTCAGGAGCAGGATCATGAAGAAGTCAGCGGTTTTCCTCGGAGGCGCATTGGCAGCCGCGTCGTTGGCACTGGCCGGACCCGCCTACGCCACCCCGGCTACACCGGCGGGTGTCCTCGCCGCGAATGCCACCGCCGCCGCGGCTCCCGGCCAGCTCAGCCACAGCGGGCCCAAGAGCAGCCTCTGCGTCCAGGACTCCGGCAACAAGAACTACGGGGCCCGCGTCGGCACCGCCACGGCCGCCGGCTCCTACAGCCGGGTCGCCATGGACGGCATCATCCGCCCGTCGGCCCCCTCCGCCATCGGGGCCTGACATCTGGCCCGTGTCCACGGCGTCGCTACGGGACTATCGTCGCCCACCATGACCGAATCTGCGTTCCCGGAATCCCGGTGGGGTTCTGATTCCAGCCCGCTGCGCAAGGCTGTCGATGGCTTCGCGGCAACGCCGTTGGGGTCGCGGTTCATCCGCGCGCTGGTTCCGCTGGACCGGCGAGTGCTCAAGGCCACCAAGGGCCGCTACACCGCACTCGGCCCCCTGGGTTTGCAGATCCTCGTCCTGACGACGATCGGCCGTAAATCGGGTCAACGCCGCGAGTCGCCGTTGCTGTACACCCGCGATGGCGACCGCCTGTATCTGTTCGGGAGCAACTTCGGGCAATCCACGCACCCGGCGTGGTCATCGAACCTGCTGGCCCATCCGGATGCCTGGGTGACCATGGGCGGCAAGGAGATTCCGGTCCGGGCGCGCCAGCTGTCCGGGGACGAATACCGCCGTGCCGACGCGAGGTTCATGACCTACCTCAAGGCCTATCCGGCTTACCGCACCCGCACCGATCGCGACATCCGGATCTTCGAGTTGACTCCTCGCTGATCAGGATCGCACCGCCGCCGTCTCCGCCCAGGCGGTGCTGGGACACGCCCTAACCGCGCGAGCGCACCAGTTCCAGGACGTCGGCCCCGAACTGCTCCAGCTTGCGCGCACCTATGCCCGGGATGGCCACCAGCGCGGTGTCGTCGGCGGGCAGCGATTCGGCGATGGCGATCAGGGTGTTGTCGGTGAATACGACGTAGGCCGGAACGTTGAGCTCCCGCGCGGTGGCCAGCCGCCATTCCTTGAGCCGGGCCAGCAGATCCTCGTCGATGTCGACCGAACAGGTTTCGCAGCGCCGCAACATGATCGAGGCCGGGGTGGTGAGCAACTCGTTGCACACCCGGCAGCGCGGGGTCACCCCACGCTGACGACGCGGCTTGGACGGCCCGGACGGGGAAGCCTCGACACGGGTCTGCGGGGCGATGCCGTTGAGGAAGCGGGACGGCTTGCGGCTCTGCCGGCCGCCCGGGGCGCGGGCCGCCGCCCAGCTGAGCTCGAGATGCTTGCGCGCCCGGGTGACGCCCACGTAGAGCAGCCGCCGTTCCTCCTCGACGGCCTCGCTGTCCGGGCCGTGCGCCAGGGCGTGGCTGATCGGCAGGGTGCCGTCGGCCAGCCCGACCAGGAACACCGCGTCCCACTCCAGGCCCTTGGCGGCGTGCAGCGAGGCCAGCGTCACCCCCTGTACCGTCGGCGGGTGGCGGGCATCGGCGCGCACCCGCAGTTCGGCGACCAGCGCCGCCAGATCCAGGTCCGGGCGGGCGACGACCTCCTCGTCGACCAGTTCGGCCAGCGCGCTCAACGCCTCCCAGCGCTCCCGGGCCTTGGCACCCGTCGGCGCCTCGGGTGTGAGCCCCAGCGGTTCGAGTAGGCCGCGCACAACTTCCGGCAGCTCCCCCTCCGCCCCCCGGTCGGCGGCGCGCTGCAGGGCCACCAGCGACTGGCGGATCTCCTGGCGGGCGAAGAAGCCCTCCCCGCCGCGCACCTGGAACGGCACGCCCACCTCGGTGAGCGCCTCCTCGTAGACCTCGGACTGGGCGTTGATCCGGTAGAGGACGGCGATCTCGGCCGCCGGGGTTCCGGCGTCGATGAGTGCGCTCACCGAGCGGGCGACGGCGGCGGCTTCGGCGGCCTCGTCGGGGTGGTCGCGGAACACCGGCTCCGGACCGGGCGGCTGCTGGCCGATGAGGTGCAGCCGGGAGCCGGCCATCCGGCCGCGCGCAGCGCCGATCACCCGGTTGGCCAGCGAGACGACCTGCGGAGTGGAGCGGTAGTCGCGCTCGAGACGGACCACGGTCGCGTCCGGGAAGGTGCGGGAGAAGTCCAGCAGGTAGCGCGGGGAGGCCCCGGTGAACGAATAGATGGTCTGGTTGGCGTCGCCGACGACGGTGAGGTCGTCACGATCGCCGAGCCAGGCCTGCAGCACCCGCTGCTGCAGCGGGGTCACGTCCTGATACTCGTCGACGACGAAGCAGCGGTAGCGGTCGCGAAACTCCGCGGCCACTGCCGGGTCGTTCTCAATGGCTGCGGCGGTGTGCAGCAGCAGGTCGTCGAAGTCCAGCAGTGCGACCCCGTCGCGGTCGGCCTTGAGTTTCTCGTAGCCGGCGTAGACCGCGGCCACCTTGGCCGCGTCCAGCGGGATGTCGCGGGATGACTTCGCGACCGCGGCACCATAGGTCTCGGGGGTGATCAGCGAGGCTTTGGCCCACTCGATCTCACCGGCGAGATCGCGCACGTCGTCGGTGCTGACCTGCAGCCGGGCCCGGTTGGCGGCCTGGGCCACCACGGCGAACTTCTTGTCCAGCAGCTGCCAGGAGGTGTCGCCGACCACCCGGGGCCAGAAGTAGTGCAGCTGGCGCCGCGCCGCCGCGTGGAAGGTCAACGCTTGCACACCGCCGACGTCCATGGCGCGCAACCGGCTGCGCATCTCACCGGCCGCCCGCGAGGTGAAGGTGACCGCCAGCACCTGTCCCGCCGCGACGTGACCGTTGGCGACCAGGTGTGCGATGCGGTGGGTGATGGTGCGGGTTTTGCCGGTACCGGCCCCGGCCAGCACGCACAGCGGCCCGCGGGCGGCCAGCACGGCTTCGCGCTGTTCGTCGTCGAGCCCCGCCATGGCCTCCATCTTGGCAGCCCTTGCCGACAGTCCCGAGCGGCGGGCGGTGCCGGCGATTGCTAAGTTCAACGCCCATGAGCGACTCCGAGCTGATCATGTACAGCACCGTGTGGTGCGGCTACTGCCGTCGGCTCAAAACCATGCTGAAGTCCGAAGGCATCGCGTTCCGCGAGGTCGACATCGAGCACGACCCCGAGGCGGCGGACTTCGTGATGTCGGTCAACCACGGCAACCAGACGGTGCCGACGCTGCGGTTCGCCGACGGCTCGGCGCTGACCAACCCGTCGCTGGCCGAGGTCAAGGCCAAACTGGGGGTCTAGCCTCCGGCCGGAACCGCGCCGCGGCCGCGCCGGAACAGCACCCCGATCACCACGGCCGCGACCACGGCGATTGCGGCCAGGGTCAGGTTCAGCGCGTCTGCCACATGCAGCATGCTCGTGGTCGCCTCCGAGACGACCCACCGGGCGCGCTCGGGATCCAATGCGCTGGATCCCGGTGTTGCACTGAGGACGTCGCCGGCCTGTTCGGGGGTGATGCCGCTACCGGCCAGGTGCGCACCGGCGTCCCGGACGAACAGGATGATGCCGAACATCGAGAACAGCGCTGCGCCCAGACCGTTGAAGGTGCCGCCGACGGCCGCCTTGACTGCCGAGACCACACCGCCGAGGGAGCTTGGCGCGCTGGACATCATGACCGTCGCCTGGGGGGTTTGGATGATCGCGCCGCCCATCGCCGTCAGCGCCAGCACCGCCCCGACCACGGCGATCGGGGTGTCGGCATCGAAGATCAGCCGCACCAGCATGCTCGCGGCCAGCACCAGCAGGCCCGCCACGACGACGGCGCCGTTGCCCAGGCGCGTCGCGGCCTTGCCGGCGGCGACGGCCACCAGCGCGGAGGCCAGGGTGGCCGGGATGGACAGCAGCGCGAACACCCACGTCGATTGGTCGCGGATGACGACGAGGTAGAAGGTGACCATGATCGCCGATCCGCCCTGAACCAGGTTGCTGACCGCACCTGCGCCCACCACCGCGCTGAAGCGCGGCGAGCCGAAGATCCGCAGATCCAGGGCCGGCTCGTCGCAACGCATCTCCCACCAGACGAATACGGCCCCGGCGAGCAGCCCGGCCAGGATCGGGACCACCGAAGCGGGGCGCAGCCCGCCCTGCAATTGCGAGACCCCGTAGCTGACGCCGATCAGCGATGCCGCCACCAAGGCCAGCCCGACGACATCGGTCCGCCCGGGCGAGCGCGGGGTCTCCGGGACGTAGCGCAGCGTGATCAACAGGACCAGGACGGCGAGCACCGGTGTGACGAGAAGCCCGCTGCGCCAGCCGAGCCGCTCGGCCAGCAGTCCGCCGACCGTCGCCGGCAGCACACCGAAGGCGTACACCGCGGCCAGGTACCGGGCGATCGCACCGGCCCGCCGCTCCGGCGGGAAGACCGCATTCATGATGGCCAGCGACAATCCGGTCAGGAAGGCGAACGCCACCCCCATGCAGGCCCGGGCGATCAGCAGCACCGCGACGTTGGGCGCGGAGGCGCCGAGCACCCCGAACACCACCGCACCGCAGGCACCGGCGACGAACATCCGCTTCATGCCGTATCGGTCGCCGAGGACACCCGCGCCGAGCACCGACGCACCCAGCGTCAGCGTCGCCAGGGAGGATACGAAAATGGTTGTGCCGGGGGAGAATTGAAGTCCGTTGCGGACGAGGGAGATGTTGGCCGCCAGAATCCGCAAGTCCCCCACGGCCACCGCGCTGCCCAGGCCCATGGCCACCGTCGTCATGACGGCGGCGAATCCGCTGACCTGCCGGTTCTGGGGCACTGGGCGATGTTATGCCCGTGGTGATGCTATGCCCGGGGCAGGCCGGTTCACGGCGGAGTCACGGAGTCACCCAGAGGCCGGCGCCGGCCAGCGCCGGCGACGTCGCGTTGACCCACTTCATCAGCCAAGCGCTGCCCATAGCAGGGCCGCCGCCCCCACCATCTCGACAAGGAAATAGAACCAGTTCGGATAAAAGGCCCTCGGCCGGTCCACCACACCGGAGACCAACCGTCCGAATGCCATGCCTCCCAATGCGGCCGCCACCGTGATGAGAATCCCCTCCCTGGCTGGGTGACCAGTGGCAGCCAGCACAAGCATGCCGGCGATGGCCAAACCGAATCCGCCGTACACCGCGCGCACCTCGGCCCGAGACTCGGCAACGGGCAGGGTGATGCCGAAGGGACCGATCAGGGCGGCCGGCCGAGCCAACGCATAAATACCCATGCCGAGGAAGAACACGGCCGCGATAACGATGACGACGGTCATGACCCCGCTCCTTCAGCACGACGGTGCACGTCGATCCGGCACCCGGCCTTGTTTTCACCGTGCGCAGCACGACATCCATGTCCATAGTGGCCAAAGCCGCACCTCCGCAGCGGCGATTTCGTCAGCCGGAGGGAACCCGGTGAAGGTGATGGGCCGACACACCTTTCCCAGCGCCTCACTAACTAAGGTATGCCTTACCTTATAACTGCGTGAGCAATCGGTCCCACACTCGCGCGACTGGCAAATTCAGCTAGGAGGTCAGATGGGAAATAACCCAGGGGGTGACCGGCCGACGGCCGCGGAGCGGGTGCGAACGGTCATCGCACGCTCGACAGCCGCTCACGTTGCCGCCCCGAGCGGTCCACCGGCGCCGTGTCGCATTCACCATCTCCTGTGCGACGGCACACTCGCGTTGACGCTGCCCCGCGACGCACCGCTCTCCAAGGCCGACCCGGATGAGCCGGTAGCCCTGGAACTGCTTGACCATGGGCCGGTCACGGTCGGGGATTCGGTGCGGGCTCTGGTGTGGATTCGCGGCACGCTCCGAGTTGTGCCGCCAGGAGCGCTTCGTTCGATGATCCTCGACATCGCCGCGACGAACCCGGACCCGGGCCTGCTCGACGTCGGCTACCGTGACGCCCTGGTCCTGCTGACGGTCCAGTCTGTCGTCTTTGCCGACAGCACCGGTGCCGCAGTGGTCGACCACGGCGATGTCCGGGATGCGCGACCCGACCCGTTCTGCCAGGTTGAAGTGGCCTGGGTTCACCACCTCCAAGCGCGCCATCCGGACATGATCGAGAGACTGCGACTTCGCCTGCCGCGGACGGCCCGGCGCGGCCAGGTCAGATTGGTAGGGCTCGACCGGTACGGGTTACAACTGAAAACCCAAGACCCCGAGGGCCATTGGGATCATCGGGTTCCGTTCTTCGCTCCGGTCTCCGATGAGGCGTCGCTGTGTCGCGCATTGAGGGCGCTGATGGCCGATCCGTTTGCCCGCGGACTCACAGCGGGCAACGGGAGGTCTTGATATCGGGGTTGGCGTGAGCCTGGTGTTCGGTCAGGTCAGCGCGGTGCGCATAGACCAGCACATTGACATCACGGCAGCGCGTCGAAGTGAGCGCCCTCGTCGAACGCCTCAGCTACGACTGCATTCGACGAGAGGTCCACACCGGCACGCCGTCCGCCACTTCCGATCGCGTGAACGGTGTAGGGCTGGGTGGCGCGTCGGTTGCCCGTGTCCACCATCCCCATGCGTACCGAATTCTCCAAGACGGCGGCGGCAGTCCGTCCCGACCGCGCAGCTGAGGCTTTGACCTCCCGATAGAGGTCGTCGGAGATCCGAATAGTCGTCCACATGCCCTTAGCATCAGCCAACGATGCATTGCACCGCCCCGCGGCGATTCAGATTGAGGCTAAGCAGGTGCTTCCCGCGACGAAAGTGCTTGCACCAGTTGGGAAGCGAAGTCGGGCCCGATTGATTACCAGCGCGAAGCCGCCCGCCAATCCACCTTGAGACAAGTTGGACTAGGGAATGATTACAGCCACTTTGGTGAAGTTGAGTGCGGAACGTTCTAAATCGGAGGTGCCCGCCGCTCACCGAGACGGGCGTGCTCTGTTCTGTGTTCGGTTGAGAAGTTCGGTGCCGCAACCTTACTGCCGTTCCCCCGCCGTTCGTCGATGCCCGTAGTCGCAGCGTCCCGTACCGCTGCTTTTCAACCACTGTTAAAACGCTTGGTGTATCTCAAGCGCATCTCACCCCGCCTTGAAAGAGAGATCTCCCATTGGGCGGCAATGACTTCATCGGCGCTCAGCTTCGCCAGCATTCCGCGCGAATTCCGGGTGGGTACCCGTTTCGTTTTCTCGGGCGATTGGTGCGGGACTGGGGTAGCGTCGAGAGATTCGCGGAGCGTGCGGGCCTTGAGCGTCGGACTGGGGAGAGGTTTCTGATATGGCTGATCCGATGGTGGTGCCGAAGGCGAATTCCGGAAGTGTGAGATGGCGCCGTCCAGTGCGTGGGAGGGGTCGTGCGATCGAGCGGTGCGTATCGCGGGTCGATACGGCATGGCCGCCCGGCTTCGCCCGATACGTCGGACAGGTCGGCGCTTTGGCTGTTGCGGTGGGTGTGGGGTCGGCGGTCGCGGCAATGCCTACCTGCTTTGCTGACGCGCGCGGCTCGGCAGATTCTGGCGCTGACGCCGCCGCGCAGTCTGTAGACGCCCCGAGGGACGCGCGGGCGGTTGCGCGCTCCCACCGTGTCGGCGATAGCCGCGCTGGGCTCGCGGAATCGAGAACAACCGTCGCTGACGAAGGCAGTGGCACGAGGACCAGCGATGGCGGAGTGGCTCAGCCCGCCACCGAACCGGCCTCGGTGCCGGCCGGCAAGCGCGGGCGGGTCCGGTTGGGGGTGCCCGCCTCGAACGAACCGGACTTCACCGACACGCCGGGCCCGGCTTCTCCGGCCGCGGCAGGGTCCTCGGCGGTAGAGGTCCAGGCTGCGGTGAGCGCGCCGGTCGGGCGGGCAAGGGTGTCCGAGGCGTTGGTGATCGGCGCGGTGGGGGCGGCGGAGGATTCGTCGGGTTCGGCCGGTGCGGCGGCGGTGGTCGAGCAGGTCGTGGCGCCCGTGGCGGAGGTCCCGGTGATGACGGCTGAGCCGGCGGCGCAGGCGGCCCAGCCCAGTGGCACGATCGAGGCAGGCTCGGATCTGCTGTCAGGGGTGGGTCGGGGCGCTGAGGGCGGCTCGCCTGTGGCCCTGCCGCTGATGTGGGCTGCGGCAGCGGCGTCGCGGCGCGACAACCGCCAGACCAGCGTGGCTGCGCGCGCCGCGGCTGGGGTTGGAAGTGGCGAGCCGGTCGATGCGGGTGCGGGTCGGATCGAGGCTGCGGCGGCGGCCGCGGAGGGGGCTGCAGAGGCGTCGAACCCCATCGCTGATCTGTTCCGGTTTTTCATCGGTGATGGCACCGCCGACAATCCCAACGCCGGCATCCTGTTCGGCAACGGCTACAGCTGGACCGACCAGACCTGCCCGGCCGCCACGTCATGCGACGGCGGCAACGGCGGCCTGATCGGCAACGGCGGCAACGGCTTCAACGGCGGTGCCGGCGGCAGCGCGGGCTGGTTCGGCAGCGGCGGTGACGGCGGCTTTGCACTTGACCCGGGCATTGCCGGCGGTGACGGCGGCAGCGGGGGACTGTTCGTCGGCAACGGCGGCAACGGCGGTGCCGGCGCGAGCGGTTCGGGGGTGATCGCCGCCGGCGACGGAGGTGACGGGGGCAACGTCGGATTCCTGTCGTGGTGGGGCGACGGCGGCGCCGGTGGTTCCGGCGGCAAGGGCGCCACTGGGGCGGTGGGTCTGCTGCCAGGGACGGTCGGCGGCAAGGGCGGTCTCGGCGGTTCCGGTGGCGCTGGCGGTAACGGCAGCCTGCTGATCGGTCAGGGGGGCAAGGGCGGCGCCGGCGGGGCGGGCGGTCTCGGCGGCTCGGGTGCGGCTGACGCCATCGGTGGTCAGGGCGGCGCCGGTGGTCAGGGCGGTCAGGGCGGGATCGGCTTTTTCTTCACCCCCGCCCCCGGCGGTGACGGTGGCGCCGGGGGAACCGGAGGCGGCGGTCCCGCTTCGCGGTCCTACGTGGCGAACACCGGCGGCGACACGGTATCGGTAATCGACACCACCACCAACGACGTCGTGCAGGTATTCGGAGTCGGCGAGGAACCGACCGGGGTGGTGGTCACCCCCTACGGCAAGCCCGGCACGGCTGGCAATTCCGGGGGGAGCGACGGATCGGGAGGCTCCGGCGGGGTGGGCGGCGGCGGGGGCAGTCGCATCTACGTGATGAATGAGCGTTCCGATTCGGTCTCGGTGATCGACACCGCTACCAACACCGTGACGACCACGATCACCGGCTTCGACGCGCCGACCGGAGGGACGGTCAGTCCCGACGGCAGCCTCGTCTACGTGACGAACTACGGTGCGGACAGCGTGGCGGTGATCGAAACGGCCACCAACACGTTGACGACCACCATCCCGGTGGGTAGTGGTCCCATAGGTGCGGCGGTCAACCCACTGGGCACCCTCATCTACACCGCCAACCGCATCGTCGACAGCGTGTCGGTCATCAACGCGGACGCCGAGGCCGTCATCTCCACAATCACTGACGCCGATGGGGCCACCGACGTCGTGGTGAGCCCGGACGGCAGTCGCCTGTATGTCACTGAAGCCTTGTCGGACACCCTCGCGGTGTACAACACCACAACCAACTCCCTCGTCGCGACATACGGCGTCGGTGGTGAACCGCGGGGGGTCGCCATCAACCCCGCAGGGACCCGGGTGTACGTGGCCAACTTTGAGGACAGCACTGTCTCGGTCATCAACACCGCCACGAACGTCGTCACCACCATCCCCCTGCAACTCCTCCCCGCCCCAGGGGCGTCGTGGGTCGCGGTCAACTCGACCGGTACCCGGGTCTACGTCACCAACACGGTCCTCAATCTCGTCCACGTCATCGACACCGACACCAACACCGTCATCGACCTCATCAGGGTCGGTGACTCACCGCAGGGGATCGCACTGAGTAGTCGAGCGTCCTGAGACCCCCGCCGCGGGCTCGGCCATGCGGCGTTGCATTAGCGATGAACGGGAGAATCCATGTGCATCGGATGTGAGTGGGCGCCGCATTTCGCCCGCTGGGGGCGCAGCCCACGGGCGAAGGTAATGAATACCTTGGAAACACCGCTCTGAGCATCGCCTGACACCTGCACAACCTTCAATCCGCGAATCGTACGCATGGAGTCCTACGTATGTTCGTGAACTCAAGACGTCGATCACCCATTCGGAGCTCCAAGTTGGGGCGAACCGGTTGGTCTACGTTCATTACATGCAGCAGGGCCGGCACACTTGACGCTTGGGCACCAGGTGGCCCCTCGGACCGAGTCACATTGACCGGAATCGGTCGTGGCGGTGAGTCTCAGCCAGGGATCGGGTTCACACACCAGGCGGGACAGCGTGCTGAGTATCTGGGATGGCGGCCAACTTAACAAAGCGGCATTTATGCAACCTTCCGTCCGGGAACCGCTGGAGCGAGTTCAGCGACACTTCCAGCAGCAGCAAGGGAACATGAACCGCCCGTATGTCTTTAGGTTGCTGGCTCGGTGCTGGCTGACAGGATCGGTGTCGCCGTCTTTGTTGCGTGTGACTCGTGAATCGCCCGGCCCCCGCGAGGGGTGCTCTTCCCGGGATCTGTCCACCTGGCCGTGGGCGGCGGCGCCGGCCCGGTCTTGCTTCGGTGGCTTGATGAGAAGCCTGCCCGACTCGTTGCCGCGAGTCGTGGCCCTTTACAGGCCTGCCCCGTAGTGCTTTCCTCCGGGCTGACGCCGCCGACGACGTCGTCTACAGGAAGGAACCCACGTCGCCTTGGCTATCGTCGCAGAGCAGTACGCGTTTGTCATCGCCGCCGAATGGCGCGACAAAGGGTGATGGAAGCACGGCGCGGGTGGCGAGCCCGCGACGCCCGAGTCGCCGCAAGCGAACACTGGGCTCCGCCCCGTTGTGGCGGTGACACTCGCCAGTCGGTGCAGCCGGGCACGTTCTTGCACTCGCAGTGGTTTGGGTTGATAGTACGAATCGCCCTGGATCCGGTGGCGGCTCGGGCTATTGCATATCGACCGAGCCTCTACCATCCACAGGCAGTTCAGTGAAGCCTGGTTCACCGCCACTGCGGATAGCAGGAACCCAGCGGAAGGAGCACCGGGTCATAGCGGCCCGGGGTTTTGGACATGCGGACCTGCTCGGTGACGCCCTGATAGTGCCCCAGAGGGGTGTCGGCGGTGAACAATTCGGGTGGCAGGAAGGCGTGTTCGGTTCCGGTACCGGCGGTGTGGATGGCGTAGTCGAGGTCGAAGACGCCCATGCTGAGGATCCACAGTGCGGTGCGGGTCAGTGAGCAGTCGACCCGCCAGCTGCCGCCCTCGATCGATCGCCGGCGCAGGGCCTCGGCTATCCCACCCGCGATCAACCAGCCCACCAGGTTGTCGTTGACGACGGGAACCGGCGGCACCGAGGGCATCTGGTCGTCGCCGCCGCCCTCCAGGTTCATGATGCCGGTGACGGATCCGGCGACCTGGTCGAACCCGACACGATCGCCCCATGGACCCGCCCCGCCGTGCAGGTTCACCGTCGCGTAGACGATGCCCGGCCTGGTGGCGGCTGCTTCTTCTGCGGACAGCCCGATCTTGGCCAGGTAACCGGGGCGGCGGTTGGCGAAAAAGACATCGGCATCGGCCAACAGCTTCATGATCTGCGCGTGACCCTGGGGGTGGTACGGATCGACGCGTGCCGACCGGTGGCCCACATTGGTGGAGAAGAACGTCGGCTGCTGTTCGATCTCGGTGATCCGCCAGAGGTTCAAAACGTCGGCACCGTGCAACGCCAGCGCGCGACCGATACCGGCCCCGGCGACCACATGGCCCATGCCCAGCGCGCGCACCCCGGACAGCGGCAACTCGGCGCCCATCGACAGGGGCATCGGTTCAGTCTCGGCGATCTTGGTGATCTTCACCAACGGGAGTTCCCGCAGGACCTGCCGATACTGCAACGTCTTGAGAAACTCCCGCGTGCTGCGCACCATGGGCATGACGACTCCGGACGCGGCCCCGGCCTCTTCGAGGGTTTCACCATTCCAGCGTGCGATTGCCTTGGCGACCGCGGCGGGTTCCTCCGGCGCCTGGAGCAACTCGCAGGTGCGCGCGGCCAGTTTGGGGTACGGGTTCAGCGGCATCACCCACCGGCCGTCGGCGGTGCGGTAGAAGCTCTCTATCGAGAACGCGGAGTTGGGCGCCGAAAGCGCAACGGGCGGAAGCCCATTGACCAGCTCCCACTTGAACTCGTAGAACGGGCACAACCGTCGGGGGCACACCCGCAGGTCAATGGACATGTCCTGCTCGGATCCACCGCGGTGCTGCCACAGGTAGGCCATTGCCGCCGACTTGGCCATCAACGAGATCGCGGTGGCGCCGGCGAGCCGAATGGTGCTGGCCACGATGGGATCGGCGCCGTCGAATCTGACGGTGCCACCGAGATCGGACCTGGTGAATCCGTAGTCGGCGAGGACGGCGTCGAATTCACGATCAATGTCGAATTCGTCGTCAGTTGCCGGGTTCTCGATCGAATGCTGAATCTTCTGCGTCAGCGGATGCGGGTCGGACATGGCCATTGGTGTCGTCCTAAGGCTCTCTCGTTGGGAAGATCGCGAACCGGACACGTGCGTTGCAGATGATGCCAGCTTGAATCACCAGCTGCAATAGGAGTTCGGATGTTGTTCTGCCGCAACAGGTTAGACGTTACCAGCTGATACCCGTCATTACACGCCGGCCACGCACCGAAACAGCAACAATGCACCGTTCCCACCCTCGATCCACTGATGGTTCAGGACGTCTGGCGGTTGGCGCTGGAGGAAACGCTCCC
>JAGQTO010000037.1:24808-25707 GCA_020439025.1 Mycobacterium sp.
GGGTCGATATTCCCGCCGACACATTTCCACCCCCGGGCTTCAGCAGTGTCCGGTACTACCTGGATGGTGGATCCCAGGCTCTGAGTTACCCAGTAGCCGTCACGAGGTGCCGTCAGTCGAGCGGATGCCGGTAGCGGAGGCCGCGAAACCGAGAGAATCCGCGATCGGCGCTGAGCCATGTGGCGTTGTTCTCCACTGCGTACGCGGCGAGGTAAGCGTCCGCAATGTCATTGCCCGTGACACCGGCCTCGTCGACCAGACGGCGGAACAGAGACCAGTGTCGCTCGCCAGCTCTCAACCGCATCACCGCGGGCGCGGTGAGCAAGCTGTCGATGGCCTGCCATACCTCTCCGGCCGGAGAAGGCACGGAGAAAACCCGCCGATTCGTCATCACCCGAAGAAATCCGCTGCACACCGCGTCGGGCAGACCCAATGGCTCCTCGGCGTTGGCGAGGTCCTCGAGAAGGCCCCGGTAGGCCTGGTGTTCAGGCATGTCCGCGCGGTGGGCATAGACCAGCACATTGACGTCAACGCAGCGCATCGAATGGCACGCCCTCATCGAGTACCTCAGTGATGGCCGCATTCGATGTCAGGTCGACACCGGCACGCAGTCCACCACTTCCGATTGCCCGAACGGTGTAACGCCGGGTGGCGTCGCGGTCACCGGTATCCAGTCCCCTTCGCACAGCGTCCTCCAAGACGGCTGCGATCGTGCGACCCGACCGCGCCGCCAAGGCCTTGACATCCCGATAGAGGTCATCGGAGATCCGAATGGTCGTCCGCATGATGGCATTTTAGCATCAGGATGAGATGTATTGATGCCGCGCTTTCGCGCCCCCACGACCGGGCTTCAGTTCTTGTGCCCAAAGGTTGAGGCATCCGGCGAACGCCGTCTTGGC
>JAGQTO010000273.1:0-1921 GCA_020439025.1 Mycobacterium sp.
TCCCGGCTCGGCCCGGTCACCGACGTCATCGAGCCCGTCGGGGCGTCGGCGCCGGTCGCCCGTCGCGGCGCCATGAGCATGATCTGGCACGGGGTGCTGGCCGTCCTGCAGTCCCTGCTGGCGGTGGTGTTCGGTGCCGGTCTGTTCATCGCCTTCGACCAGCTGTGGCGGTGGAACAACATCGTCGCCCTGGTGCTGTCGGTTCTGGTGATCCTCGGCCTGGTGGTGGCTGTTCGGTTGGTCCGCAAAACCGAGGACATCACCAGCACCCTGATCGCGGTCGCCGTGGGCGCATTGGTGACCCTCGGGCCGCTGGCCCTGCTGCAGTCGACCTGACCCTGTGCGCCCAGCGATCAAGGTCGGTCTCTCGACGGCTTCGGTCTATCCCCTGCGGACCGAGGCGGCCTTCGAGTGCGCCGCCGAGCTGGGTTACGACGGCGTCGAACTGATGGTGTGGGCCGAGACGGTCAGCCAGGACGTCGGCGCGATCTCCCAGCTGTCGCGCCGTTACGGCATGCCCGTGCTGTCGGTGCACGCGCCCTGCCTGCTGATCTCCCAGCGGGTGTGGGGATCCGACCCGGTCCTCAAACTCGACCGCAGCGTCGAGACCGCCGAGCGGCTCGGTGCGCAGACCGTTGTCGTCCATCCGCCGTTCCGCTGGCAGCGCCGCTACGCGGAGGGCTTCAGCGAGCAGGTGGCCCGGCTCGAGGAGCGCAGCGACGTCGCGGTCGCGGTGGAAAACATGTTCCCGTTCCGCGCCGACCGGTTCTTCGGTTCCGGGCAGTCCTCCATCGAGCGGATGCGCCGGCGGGGCGGACGGCCCGGTGCAGCGATCTCCGCGTTCGCGCCGTCGTACGACCCTCTCGACGGCGACCACGCGCACTACACGCTGGATCTGTCGCACACCGCCACCGCCGGCACCGATGCCCTGGACATGGCCGCCCGGATGGGCCCGGGCCTGGCGCACCTTCACCTGTGCGACGGCAACGGCGCCTCCACCGACGAGCACCTAGTGCCCGGGCGCGGCACCCAGCCCACCGTCGAGGTCTGCCAGATGCTCGCCGGCAGCGACTTCACCGGCCACGTGGTTCTCGAGGTGACCACCTCGTGGGCACGTACTAAGGCCGAACGCGACGGGCTGCTCACCGAGTCGCTGGAGTTCGCCCGGACCCATCTGCTCCGCTGATCCCGAAGGGCTCCCGATGACCTCACCGCCGCGGTTCTCCGACGCGATGACCCTGCGACTCCTCGACGGTCCCGCCCCGGAAGCCGGTTCGGCCTTCGCGGGACACCTCTCCGAGGACTGGGCCATCGGGCCGAAGGTGCACGGCGGGGTGATGGTCGCGCTGTGCGCGAAGGCCGCCCGGGAGGCCTATCCGGGTGACCGGCACCCGGTGGCGGTATCGGCGAACTTCCTGTCCGCCCCCGATCCCGGCGAGGTGCTGCTGATCACCGGCATCCGCAAGAAGGGCCGTCGGATCGGCCTGGTGGACGTCGAGTTGGTTCAGGGTGATCGGGCCTGCGTGCACGCCGTGGTCACCCTCGCGGAACCCGAACACCTCGTCGAGCCACTCTTCACCGACACCGTGGTGGCGGACCTGATGAGCGTGGACCCCCCTGTCGACGTGCTGGCGATCGGGCCCGGCCATTCGGCCGCCGAGATCAACCACCTGGCCCGAGGCTGTGACATCCGTCCGCGGGTCATGGACTCGGTCAGCGCCGGTCAGGCCCCCGCTTTCCAGGTCTGGGTCCGCCCTCGCGAGGGCGTCGTCGACGAGTTGTTCGCGCTGATGTGCGGGGACATCTCGCTGCCGGTGCCCTATGCCGTAGGCCGGCGTGGCTGGGCCCCGACCGTGCAGTTGACCGCCTACCTGCGTGGACTGCCCTCCGACGGCTGGTTACGGGTGCTGTGCACCGCCAC
>JAGQTO010000273.1:2032-2870 GCA_020439025.1 Mycobacterium sp.
CCTGGGTAGGGTGCCTGCCATGTCGAGAATCGCGATCATCGGCGGCGGCAACATGGGCGAGGCGCTTCTTTCCGGGCTGTTGCGCGCCGGGCGTCCGGTCAAGGACCTGGTGGTCTCGGAGAAGTCCCCGGAGCGTTCCGAGTACCTGTCGCGGACCTACGGGGTGCGGTTGGCGTCGGTGTCCGACGCCGTGGAAAACGTCGGCTTCGTGATCNNTGGCGGTCAAGCCGCACGACATCGACCCGGTGATCGCCAGGATCGCCGACGCCGCGGCCAGCGCCGAGGGCCATGCCGTCGAGCAGGTCCTCGTCAGCGTCGTCGCGGGCGTCAGCACCGGGCATTACGAGGCGAGGCTGCCCGCGGGATTCCCGGTGATCCGGGTGATGCCCAATGCCCCCGCCCTCGTCGGCGCCGGTGTCAGTGCGCTGTCCGCCGGCCGGTTCGCCACTCCCGAGCAGTTGGCGGAGGTCTCCGAGCTGTTCGAAAGCGTCGGCTCGGCACTGGTCGTCCCGGAGGATCAGATCGACACGGTCACTGCCGTCTCGGGCTCCGGTCCGGCCTACTACTTCCTGTTTCTCGAGGCCCTGGTCGATGCCGCGGTGGCCAACGGATTGACCCGCGGGCTGGCCACCGATCTGGCGGTGCAGACGATGGCCGGTTCCGCCGCCATGGTGCTCGAGCGCCTTGACGAAGGCCGACAGGGCGCCGCCGGCGCTGCGGCCGGGCGCCCGGACACCACCGCGACCGAACTGCGCGCCCTGGTCACCTCGCCCGGCGGAACAACGGCCGCTGGCCTGCGCGAACTGGAGCGCGGGGGGTTGCGGGTGGCCGTCGCTGC
>JAGQTO010000038.1:0-834 GCA_020439025.1 Mycobacterium sp.
CACCTCGGTCGGCGGGGTGATGCTGGCGATGGTGGAGTCCGTCGACCACGTCACCGAGACGGCCAAGCGGCTGCCGAACGTGCCGATCGTCGCCCTCGTCGAAACCGCCCGAGGGCTGGAGCGCATCACTGAGATCGCTTCGGCCAAGGGCACATTCCGGCTGGCGTTCGGCATCGGAGACTTCCGGCGCGACACCGGGTTCGGCGAGAACCCGACGACCCTGGCCTACGCCCGTTCGCGGTTCACCATCGCCGCGAAGGCGGCGCACCTGCCCGGTGCCATCGACGGCCCGACCGTGGGGTCCAGTGCACTGAAACTCAGCGAGGCAACCGCTGTATCAGCGGAGTTCGGGATGACGGGCAAGATCTGTCTGACCCCCGACCAGTGCCCGAATGTCAACGAGGGACTCTCCCCGTCGCAGGAGGAGATCAGTTGGGCCAAGGAGTTCTTCGCCGAGTACGAGCGCGACGGTGGGGAGATCCGCAACGGTTCGGACCTGCCGCGCATCGCTCGCGCCACCAAGATTCTCAACCTGGCCCGCTCCTACGGGATCGAGGTCTCGGAGTTCGACGACCAGGCCGTGCACGTCACGGCGCCGTCGGACACCTATCACTACTGAGGCGGTAGGTTGGCCCGCGGGTCAGGCATTCGCCCGCGCCCGCGATCCGCTCCGGCGTTGATCAGGCTCGCCCGGCCGGGACGACTTCGTGGCACTGGACGCGGGTTGTCGCGACACGCGCTTGGCCGAGTCGGCGGCGGATGCTCTCCTTGACGGCGGCTCGTATGCCGCGTCGATGACGGGCCGCAGCACGTCGTCAAGCGCATCTACCGCGA
>JAGQTO010000038.1:899-18412 GCA_020439025.1 Mycobacterium sp.
TGGTGCCGCCTCGGTCGTTGACGGTAGTGGTGATGTTCTGCGCGGGAACCCGGTCCGCCGTTCGCACTCGTCCACCAAGCCGGCGGACTACAGTCCGAGAGCCATGACGGCCTGGCAACGACCAAGCGGGCCCGGGTCCGCCGCCGGCTGACTCACTGGGCCGTCGTCGCCGGAGGCGCGCTGATCGCGCTGAACCCCCTGCTCTGCCTAGGCCTTATGTTCTTCGCGCTGACCCAGCACGCGCGCCCGTAGAGGCCGGGATGTAATTACCGGCCGTGCGCGGTCAGTTCTTGACGTGACGGTCGGCCACGTCGAGTGCCGCATCGAGAATCGCCAGACCTTCGGCCACCTCGGCGTCGGTCACGTTGCACGGCGGGCAGACGTGAAGGCGGTTGTAGTTCGCGAAGGGCAGCATCCCTCCCGACTTGCACGCCGCGATGACGGCATTCATCGCCGGACTGGATGCTCCGTACGGGGCCAGCGGCTCCCTGGTAGCGGGATCCGAGACCAACTCGATCGCCCAGAACACACCCAGCCCGCGCACCTCACCGACCGAAGGATGTTTGTCGGCGAGCTCGCGCAAACCCGGCCCGAGCACCTGCTCGCCGATACGGGCCGCGTTGGCGACCATCCCCTCGTCCTCCATGGCGTTGATGGTCGCCACTGCGGCGGCACAGGCCAGCGGATGTCCGGAGTAGGTCAGCCCACCGGGATAGGGCCGGTCGGCGAAGGTGGAGTAGATGGCGTCGTTGATCGCCACCCCGCCGAGTGGCACATAACCCGACGTCACGCCCTTGGCGAAGGTGATCAGGTCGGGCACCACATCGAAATTCTCGATGGCGAACCATTTTCCGGTGCGCCCGAAACCGGCCATCACCTCGTCGGCGATGAAGACGATGCCGTGCCGGTTGCAGATCTCCCGCACCCCTGCCATGTAGCCGGGCGGGGGCACCATGATGCCGGCTGTGCCCGGGACTGATTCCAGGATGATCGCCGCGATAGTGGCGGGACCCTCGTGCTCGACGAGGCGCTCGAGGTAGTCCAGTGCCCGCTCGGATTCCTGTTGCTCGGTCTCGGCGTGGAACGACGACCGGTACAGGAACGGCCCGTTGAAGTGGACGACGCCGGCGCTGCCATGGTCGCTGGCGTACCGACGCGGGTCACCGGTGAGGTTGATCGCCGTCTCGGTACCGCCGTGGTAGGAGCGGTAGCGGGAGAGCACCTTGCGCCGGCCGGTGTGCAGCCGGGCCATCCGCACGGCGTGTTCGACGGCATCAGCGCCGGCATTGGTGAAGAACACATGGTTCAGATCACCCGGGGTGCGTTCGGCGATCAGCCGGGCGGCCTCCGAGCGGGCGGCGTTGACGTGCTGGGGTGCGATCGTGCACAACTTGGCCGCCTGCTCGGCGATCGCCGAGACGACCTTGGGATGCCGGTGGCCGATATTGGTGAACACCAGCTGCCCGGAGTAGTCGAGCAACTTGTTGCCGTCGCCGTCCCAGATGTACGAGCCCTCGGCGGCCACAATCGTCATCGGCGTAATCTGCGCCTGCGCCGACCAGGAGTGGAAGACGTGCCGGCGGTCGAGTTCGTAGGCGCGCCGGCCCTCGGCGATGGCGGTGCCGACGTCCTGCCCGCCGGGGAGTACTTGTTCGGTCGCAGCGGCTTCTGTCACTGCGGGTTCAGTCACGGTCACAGGCGCGAAGTCTACCGATCCTCGGGGCGCACTCCGCAGGCCACTTTTCGGCCACGTTCAGGTTCGCCGACAGCACTGTTGGGTCACGGTTCGGCAAAGCGCCCTGCACCGATCCGTCGACGGGTAGTAGTCGGGAATCCGTTGTTGTAAAAGTGGTTGTAGTGACTGATGTGGTTCGAGCTCTCCGAGCTCACCGCCACTTCAGCAACGCCGACAGCAACATCGAACAGACGAAAGAAGTGGAGTGAACATGAAGCGCATGGGTGCGGCCGTGGTCGGCCTGGTGCTGCTCTTGATGACGGCCATGATGGGACCTTCCCAGGCCGCAGCGGCCCCGGTTTCGGTCTCCCGGGAACAGGCCGTCAAATACGTGATCGAACGGGGTCTCGCCCAACGCGGCGTGCCGTACTCGTGGGGCGGCGGCGGTATCGACGGGCCCAGTCTCGGCAACGGTCCGGGGGCCACGATCGTCGGCTTTGACGCCTCCGGGCTCATCCAGTACGTCTACGCCGGCGTCAACGCCAAGCTGCCGCGGTCTTCGGGGGCGATGTACAACGTGGGCCAGAAGGTCACACCTGCACAGGCGCTACCGGCCGACCTGATCTTCTACGGGCCGGAGGGGACGCAGAGCGTCTCAATGTTCCTGGGCAACAACCAGATGCTGGAGGTGACCGATACCGGCGTCGCAGTCTCGCCGGTGCGGACGACCGACATGGCTCCCTATCTGGTGCGCATCATCGCCTGAGCCGACAAGGACACGCAGGCGTGAGCCCGCGGCCCGGTCATGCGCAGTCGGTGCAGATCGACGTGCTACCGCGGCCTCGGGCCAGCCTGCTTCGGTGGTGGACCAGAAAACAGCTGCTGCAGGTGAACTCGTCGGTCCGCTTGGGAATCACCCGCACGAAAAGTTCCTCGCCGGATAGGTCGGCGCCGGGCAGATCATAGGAGTCCGCCGAGTCGGAATCGTCGCTGTCCACCGTGGCGGGGGAGTCATTGCGCCGCCCAGTGAGCTCGGCCAGCGGCTCGTCGTCGGTCTCAACCGATGTCCGACGAGGTGCGTCGTAGTCAACGGTCATGGGTGCGCGCCTTTCCGGTTCCGGTTCGCTGCCGACACCCCGAATCGACGTGCCGGTCGATTGTCGAGCTATTCCCGAAGGACCGCGGACCTAAACACGGCGGGTACGGGTGCTCAGATCCGCCAGAGTGATTCCTGGGCGACACTGGCCACCATGGTGCCCGCGCTGTCGCTGATCGACCCGAAGGCCAGCCCGCGGGCGTCGTTGTGGCTGACAGCCACCGCGTCATAGCAATACCACTGGTGCGGATCGACCGGTCGGTGCAGCCACAGAGCGTGATCGAGGCTGGCGGCGCCGCCGGGTCCCGGCTCGTGGCGGCCGGGCGGGCGGGCGACGGATACCATGCCGATATCGGAGACGAACGTCAGCGCGCAGGCCCGCAGCAGGGGGTCGTCCTCGATCGGTTCCTTTGAGCGGAACCAGAACGGCTGGGTGGGCCATTGCGGCCGTAGGCCGGCCGCCACCCGGGTCTCGAAGTGATCCATCCAGCCCTCAGGCGCATTGACGACGGTGGTGGCCTCGGCCAGCGGTAGCCGCGGGCGAGCTGGGCGGTGCCAGTCCAGAGTCTCCTCCGGCCGGTGGAAGGAGGCCAGCATCTCGAAGATCGGCACAGCCTCCTGGCTGGCCGTGACCCGCCGGGTGGCGAAGGAGCGCCCGTCACGGGTCGTCTCGACGTCGTAGTCGACGTCGACACCGACCCGGCCTCCCCGGATGAAGTAGGCGTGCAACGACTGGGGAAGCCGGCCGGGATCAACAGTGGCACCGGCGGCGGCCAGCGCCTGTGCCGCGATCAGTCCGCCGAACAGCCGCGGACCGGCGCCGAATGCCTTAGACGTCCGGAAGCTACCGCTGCCGGGGCCAACGGGCTGCAGCTCCACCAGTCGGGCGATCCAACTCGGCATGCTTCTCCGGCGACTCAGGCGGTGGGGACCGGCCCACGATAGCCCCCGCACATAGACTGCTCGTCATGGAGCGGGCCCGTGGGCAGGACTTCGAGGCTCCGGAGGGCCTGCTGGATATCGAAGACTGCGTGGACCCCTACGGCGAGATCGCCCTGCCGCCGGACACCACGCTGGTTTCACTGATCGACCGCAATGTCGCCAACGTCGGAGAGACGGTAGCCTACCGATTCCTGGACTTCGCCCGATCCGAAGGCGACGTCGCGGAGATCACCTGGACTCAGCTCGACGCCAGGATTCGCGCCATCGCAGCGCGGATCCAGCAGAGTGTGGGACGCGCCGAGCGGGTGGCGATTCTGGCTCCCCAGGGCCTCGACTACGTCGCCTCCTTCTTCGCCGCGCTCAAGGCCGGCACCATCGCGGTGCCGCTGTTCGCACCGGAACTGCCCGGCCACGCCGAGAGGCTCGAGGTGGCCCTCGCCGACGCCGCACCTGCCGTCCTGCTGACCACCCGGTCGGCCACCGAGGCCGTCGAGGGGTTCCTGCGCAAACTGCCCGGACCCACCCCGCCGTTGATCGTCGTGGACGAGATCCCGGATTCCGCCCGGGACGAGTTCATCCCCGTCGCCATCGCGATGGACGACGTCTCCCATCTGCAGTACACGTCCGGGGCCACCCGGGCACCGGTCGGCATCGAGATCACCCATCGGGCGTTCCTGACCAACCTTGCCCAGATGATCCTGTCCATCGACCTCCTCAATCGAAACACCCACGGCGTCAGCTGGTTACCCCTCTACCACGACATGGGTCTGTCGATGATCGGGTTTCCGGCGACGTACGGCGGGCACTCCACCCTGATGGCTCCCACAGCCTTCGTGCGCCGGCCGCACCGCTGGATCAAGGCGCTCTCGGACGCGTCCCGGGAAGGCCGCGTGGTGACCGCCGCGCCGAATTTCGCCTACGAGTGGGCGGCTCAGCGAGGCAAGCCTGCGCCGGGTGAGGACATCGACCTGTCCAATGTCGTGATGATCATCGGTTCGGAGCCGGTGAGCATGGCCGCGATTGACCAGTTCAACGAGGCCTTCGGCCCCTACGGCCTGCCGGCCACCGCGATCAAACCCTCCTACGGCATCGCCGAGGCCACGCTGTTCATCGCGAACATCACCCCCGGGGCCCGCGCTGAGGCGACCTACTTCGATGGTGAGCGACTCGCCGCCGGACAGGCGGTCAAGGTCCGCCCCGACACCCCGGGTGCGGTCGCCCACGTGTCCTGTGGTGTCGTTGCGCGAAGCCTCAGGGCCGTGGTGGTCAACCCGGACACCGCAGAGGAACTGCCCGACGGCTCGGTGGGCGAGTTCTGGCTGCATGGCGACAACGTTGGGCGGGGGTACTGGGGACAGCCCGAACTGACCAGGCTGGCCTTCGGAGCCCGACTGGCAGCGCGACTGCCCGAGTCAAGCCGCGCCGAGGGGGTGGCGCCGGATGCCGACTGGCTGCGGACCGGCGACTTGGGGATGTTCGTCGACGGCGAGCTGTACGTCACCGGGAGGATCGTGGATCTGATGACCATAGACGGCCGCACGGTGTATCCGCAGGACGTCGAATCCACCGTCGCCGACGCCTCACCGCTGGTTCGCCGCGGTTACGTCACCGCCTTCACAGCGCCAGATCTGGTGATCGTCGCCGAACGGGCACCGGGCTCGACCCGGTCCGACCCGCAGCCGGCGATCGAGGAGATCCATGCCGCGGTGTCCCTGCGTCACGGTGTGCGCCCTGCGGAGGTCGTCCTGGTTCCGGCCGGTGCGATTCCCCGGACCACCAGCGGCAAACTGGCGCGGCGCGCCTGCCGCCGCGCTTACCTGGATGGGGCGCTGCAGGGCAAGGTGAGGCAGTGATGCTCACGCGCCTGGTCGACCTCTACCGCCGCACCGGCGCCGATGTTCCGTTCGGAAACCCGTTGCCCTCACACGGAACCGAGATGGAAGGCTGGTTCTGGCGGGTCTCCGATGAGGCGAGCGGCCGGGCCCTCGTCGCACTCTGCAGTGTCAACCGGCATCCTGCGGGGGACTGGTCGACCGCAGCGGTGGCGGTGCATCCCGGCCAGACCGTACGTGCCGCTGCGCTTGGCGGCGCCGTGGCCCGGCCCACGCCGTTCGCCGTGACCGCGGGCGATGACACGGGAAGCTTCACCGTCGGCACGGATCAGGTGCGTTTCCGGCTCGGCGATCTGAGCCTGAACATGCGCCTCAGCGAACAGCGCACCTGGCCCAAGGCGTTCGGCGGCGGAGGGGTGTTCTCGGCGATCCCGTTTCTCAACCAGTACTGGCATCCCTACTGCCTGGGCGGAAAAGCCAGCGGCACAGTCGAATACGATGGTAAGAGCTGGAGTTTCGACGGCGCCAAGCTCTACGCCGAACGCAACTGGGGTGCCGGATTCCCGCTGCGGTGGTGGTGGGGACAGGCCCATGACTTCGGCGTCGACGATGTCTGCGTTGCCTTCTCCGGAGGTCTGCTGTCACTCGGACCGATCGCCCGTGACGTCAACGGCGTGGTGGTGCGGTTGGGCGACACGGTCATCCGAATGACGCCGCCTGTGCTGGTTCGCTCGAAGATCGGCGACGACCAGTGGCTGATTCGCGGTCGTTCGCTTCGCTATGAGATCGAACTGGCTGGTGACGGCAGGCATCTGCCGCCGCATGTGCTGCCGGTGCCACTGCCCGGTGAGCGCCGCAATGTCGACACCGATTTCGAGCACCTCGGCGCCAGGCTGCGCTGCACGGTCCGGCGATCCGGCCGACTGCTGTTCGACGGAACCTCCGAACTGGCCGGCCTTGAGGTCGGCACCCGCCCGGAATAACCTCAGGCCCGGTCTAGTCGCGGCCGGCGCAGCCACTTGTCGATCCCGACCACAACTGTCACCAGAAGCGCGATGGCTAAGACCCGCAACCATACGGGCATCCCGATCGGCGCCGTGCCGAACAGGGTGTTCATCACCGGCAGGTAGGTGATGGCCAACTGGGCGAGCGCTTGCGCCGATACGCCCAGGATGATCCACCGGTTGGAGAAGAAACCGATCCGCCATACCGAGTGGGTCAGCGATCGGCAGCTGAAGAGATAGAAGGCCTCGACGACGACGAAGAGGTTGAGTGCGGCGGTGCGCGCCTCGGCCAGTCCGGCGCCGTTTCCCAACTCCCACTCGAAGAGCCACCAGGCGCTGGCGACGAGCATCGTCGCAACCAGCAGGATTCTGACCAGCAGTGCCCGGGTGAGCAGCGGCTGCGCAGGGTCGCGCGGTGGCCGGTTCATGATCCCGGCCTCTTTGGGCTCGAAGGCCAGCATCAGTCCGAGAGCGACCGCGGTCGTCATGTTGATCCAGAGGATCTGGGTCGGCAGGATCGGCAGGGCGACGCCCATGGCGATGGCCACCAGGATCACTAGCCCCTCGCCGAGGTTGGTGGGCAACGTCCAGGTGATGAACTTGGTGAGGTTGTCGAAGACTCCCCGTCCCTCCTCCACGGCGGCTTCGATGGTGGCGAAGTCATCGTCGGTCAGGACCATGTCCGAGGCGTCCTTGGCTACCTCGGTGCCACCTTGGCCCATGGCCACGCCGATGTTCGCCTGCTGCAAGGCCGGAGCGTCGTTGACGCCGTCGCCGGTCATCGCCACCACATGACCCCGGTCCTGAAGGGCCTTGACCAAGCGCAGCTTCTGCTCCGGGGACACCCGGGCGAAAACACTTGCGGTATCCGCGGCACGGGGAAGGTCGTCATCGCTCAACCGGCTCAGTTCGACTCCGGTCAGCACCGATTCGTCGCCCGGTTCCCCCTCGGGTAGGACGCCCACCCGGGAAGCGATGGAGGCGGCCGTGCCCGCGTGGTCGCCGGTGATCATCTTCACCGCGATACCCGCCGTGTGGCAGGCGGCGACGGCGGAGGCCGCGGCCGCGCGTGGGGGATCGAGCATCGCCTGCAGTCCCGTCAGGGTCAGATCCTCCAGCGAGTCGGGTCCGAACCGCTGCGGATCGGCCCCGGTGCGGACCGCCGTGGCCAGCACCCGCAGGCCACGGGCGCTCAGCGACTCCGCGGCAGCGAGGATGCCGGTGCGGTCCAACAGCTCGGTCTCGCCGTCGGCGCCAAGCTGATCCGAGCACCGGTCCAGGACACGCTCGACGGCCCCCTTGACCAGAACGATGTGCCCGCTGTCGGGATCGCGGTGCAGGGTGGCCATGAACTGGCGCTCGGAACTGAACGGGACGACCCCGGTCCGGGGGAGTGCTGAGGCCAGGCCGTCCCGGTCGAGGCCGGCCTTGGCGGCGACCACCAGTAAGGCCCCCTCGGTCGGATCGCCGACGACCTGCCACCGGGCCAGCCCGTCTTCTCCGGACGATTCCTCCTCCGTCAGGGACGCGTCGTTACAGCACATCCCGGCCACCAGCGACCAGCGCAGCGCAGCGTTCTCCGCCGGTGCGGAACCGCTCAGCGTCCCGTCGAGCCGATAACCGGTGCCGCTGACCTCGACCACTCCGGCCGGAGTCCAGATCGCCCGCACCGTCATCTGGTTCTCGGTCAGGGTCCCGGTCTTGTCGGTGCAGATGACCGTGGTCCCGCCGAGGGTCTCGACGGCGGGCAGCCGACGGATGACGGCACGGCGCCTGGCCATCCGGGAGACGCCGATGGCCAGGGTGATCGTGACCGCCGCCGGCAAGCCTTCGGGAATCGCCCCGACTGCGAGAGCGATGGCGGCGGTGAACGTCTCGACGGCGTCCTGGCGCCGCAACAGGCCCGCAGCGAAGGTCAGGGCTGCGAGGCCGAGGATCGCGATGGTCAGGATCTCGCTGAACCGGGCGAGTTTAGCCGTCAGCGGTGTCGCGAGCACCTCGGCGGCCCCGACCAGACGGTGAATGGCGCCGAGTTCGGTCTCGGAGCCGGTCGCCACCACTATCCCGGCCGCTGAACCCGATGTCACCAGCGTCCCCGAGTAGGCGATATTGGACCGGTCGGCGACGACACTGTCCCGCGCGACGACGGCCTCGCTCTTGTGGACGGGTTCGGACTCACCGGTGAGAGCGGATTCATTGACCGAGAACTCGGCGTCACGCACGAGTCTGAGATCCGCCGGCACCTTGTCGCCGGCCTCCAGCAGCACCAGGTCACCGGGGACGAGTTCCTCGGAGGGCACGATCCGGTCCCGGCCGTTGCGCACCACTTTGGCATCGGTGCGAACCATCGAGCGCAGGCCCTCCAGTGCCGCCTCGGCACGGGCTTCCTGGATGAACCCGACGATCGCGTTGACCAGCACCACGGCGAAGATCACCGCGGAGTCGATGAACTCACCCAAAGCCGCAGTGATCACGCCGGCCACCAAGAGCACGTAGATCAGCGGATGATGGAACTGCCGCAAAATTCGGATCAGCAGGCCCGCACCGCGGATCGCGGGCAGTGCGTTGGGGCCGAACGTCTTGAGCCGATCGGCGGCCTCGTCGTCGGACAGCCCGCGCTGCGGGTCGCTGCCCAACAGCAGCACCACCTCGTGGGCGGGAAGCCCGTGGTGCGCGGTGGCGGCGGCGGCGGCGCGGGAGGTCATCGATCCCCAGTGTTGCGACGGGGGCGGAAGTACGCAACGACCGAACCGATTCTCATCGATCGCACCACGCCGGTCCCCTGAAGCCGTTAGCTTCATCTGAGCCCTCGCACCCGGTACCGGAGGTAACGCATGTCCGCAGCGGCGTTCTCCGCACCGTCTGCGAAATCCATCGAACGGCCCGGCCTCGGCCTCGCCGCGCTCACCGCGATCGTCGTCGGGTCGATGATCGGCAGTGGCATCTTCGCGCTGCCGTCCCAGATGGCCGGCAGCGCCGCACCCGGGCCACTGCTGATCGGCTGGGCGATCACCGGCGTCGGAATGCTGATGCTGGCCTTCGTCTTTCAAACCCTCGCCGAGCGAAAGCCGGATGTCGACGGTGGCGTGTACGGGTATGCGCGGGCGGGCTTCGGCAACTACATCGGCTTCACCTCGGCGTTCGGCTACTGGGCCTCGGCGTGGATGGGCAACGTCGCCTACCTGGTGCTGCTGTTCGCGACTCTGGGAACGTTCTTCCCCGCGTTCGAGGGGGGCGCGACCCTACCGGCGATCGTCGGGGCCTCGATCCTGCTGTGGGTCGTTCACGCGATGACCCTGCGGGGTGTGCATACGGCGGCATTCGTCAACACCATCGTCACCATCGCCAAGGTCGTGCCGATCCTGACCTTCATCGGATTTGCGATCGTGGGCTTCAAGGCTGGTCTTTTCTCGGCGGATTTCTGGGGTGAGGCCACCACCGTCGACGGGGAGCCGCTGGGTTCCACCATGCATCAGGTCAAGAACATGATGCTGGTGACCGTCTGGGTTTTCATCGGCATCGAGGGCGCGGCGGTCTACTCCAAGCGGGCGGCCAGTCGCAAGGATGTCGGGCGCGCCACAGTACTGGGCTTCGTGGGCGTGCTGGCACTGCTGCTGCTGGTCAACTTCCTGTCCTACGGGCTGATGGCCCAAGCCCGGATCGCCGATCTTCCCGATCCGTCGATGGCCGGCCTGATGGAAGAGCAGGTAGGTGCGTGGGGTGCGACATTCATCTCGATCGGCCTGATCATCTCCCTGCTCGGGGCGCTGATCGCCTGGGTGCTGCTGTGCGCCGAGATCCTGCAGATCCCCGCGCTGGACGCGGTGATGCCCGAGCAGTTGGGCCGGGAGAACTCCCGTCACTCGCCGGTTTGGGCGCTGTGGCTGACCAACGGCTGTATCCAGCTGATGCTGCTGTGGACGTTGGCCAACGAGAGCACCTATCTGAGCCTGGTATTGCTGGCGACCTCGCTGATCCTGCTGCCCTACCTGTGGTCGGCGGCCTATCAGGTCCTGCTGGCGGTCAAGGGGGAGACCTATGAATCCGGTCAAGGCCGAACTCGAGATCTGGTCATCGGCGGGGTCGGATTGGTCTACGCCGTCTGGCTGGTCTACGCCGGCGGCACCGAATACCTGCTGACGGGTGCGTTGTTCTACTTCATCGGCACGGCGCTGTTCGTCTGGGCCCGCAAGCAGCACAACCTGCCGGTGTTCACCAAGGCCGAATGGATCATCTTCGCCGTCATCGCGGCGGCCTCGGTACTGGCCGTGGTTCTCATCGCCCATGGCGATTTGGCCATCGGCTGAGGGCCGGGCAGAAACACAACCCCGGATAGGGAAAGGGCAGACCATGTCAGACAAGGAACCCCGGGTCGGGGTGTACTCGGAGATCGGGAAACTGCAGCGGGTGCTGGTGTGCCCGCCCGGCCTGGCCCATCAACGGCTCACCCCGGACACCGCCGACGAACTGCTCTATGACGACCTGCTGTGGGTGCAGCAGGCCAAACGCGACCACTTTGACTTCGTCTCCAAGATGGAGAGTCACGGCGTCGAGGTCCTTCAGCTCAACGTGTTGCTCGAAGAGATCATGGGTAATCCGGAGGCCCGAAAGTGGTTGCTGGACCGCAAGATCGTTCCGAATGAAGTCGGAATGGGCATCGCCGGGGAGGTCCGGCCGTGGCTCGACGAGATGCCGGCCAATACCCTGGCCGAACTGCTGATCGGCGGAATCCCGTTCCACGAGGTACCCAAGGAGGTTGCCGGCCCGTTCACCACGTCTTTCGGTGAAACCAGCAAGACCGGTTTCGTCATCAAGCCGCTGCCCAATACGCAGTTCATGCGAGACAACTCGTCCTGGATCTTCAAGGGCGTCACGCTGAACCCGATGTTCTGGCCGGCCCGCCGGCAGGAAACGCTGATCACCACCGCGGTCTACAAGTTCCATCCGGCGTTCGCCGGTGAAACCTACGACATTTGGCTCGGCGACCCCGACGGGGAGCCGCACGACTACGCCGCGGCCACCCTCGAGGGCGGGGATGTCATGCCCATCGGCAAGGGCAACGTAGTGATCGGAATGGGGGAGCGCTCGTCGCGTCAGGCCATCGTCGAAGTCGCGCGGAATCTGTTCCAGCACGGCGCGGCCGAACGGGTCATCATCGCCGTCCTACCGCGGTCACGGGCGGCCATGCACCTCGACACGGTGTTCACCTTCTGCAACACCGATGTTCTGACCGCCTTCGCTCCGGTGATCGACCACGCTCGGGCGATCAGCCTGCGGCCCGACGACAAGTCCCCGGTCGGTATGGACATCCGAGTCGAGGACAAGGGACTGGTCGACGTCGTCGGCGAGGCGCTCGGGGTGAAGTTCACGGTCGTGGAGACCGCCGGCGACGTCTACGGAATCCAGCGTGAGCAGTGGGACGACGCCAACAACGTCGTGGCCCTGGAACCCGGCGTGGTCGTCGGCTACGACCGCAACACATGGACCAACACCGCACTGCGCAAGGCCGGCATCGAGGTCATCACCATCGACGCGAGCGAACTCGGCCGGGGCCGCGGTGGCGGCCGCTGTATGACCTGCCCGATCCTGCGCGACCCCGCCTACTGATTCCACTGCACGCCGACCAACCGAGGAGATTTCAGATATGCCTTTCAACCTTCAGAATCGCGACCTGCTCAGCCTTGTCCATCACAGCGAGCGGGACTTGATCTACCTGCTCGATCTGGCTCGGGATCTCAAGCGCGCCAAGTACTCCGGCGCCATCCGGCACAGCCTGGCCGGCAAGAACATCGCCCTGATCTTCGAGAAGACATCGACCCGCACCCGCTGTGCGTTCGAGGTCGCCGCCTACGACGAGGGCGCGCATGTCACCTACATTGATCCGACGTCATCGCAGATCGGTCACAAGGAGTCGATGAAGGACACCGCGCGGGTGCTCGGCCGGATGTACGACGCGATCGAGTACCGCGGCGCCGGCCAGGAGATCGTCGACGAACTCGCCAAATATGCCGGCGTTCCGGTCTTCAACGGCCTGACCGACGAGTATCACCCGACCCAGATGCTGGCCGATGTGCTCACCATGACCGAGCACTCCTCCAAGCCGTTGCACCAGATCTCCTACGTCTTCGTCGGAGACGGCCGCAACAACATGGGCAATTCGCTGCTACTGGTCGGCTCGAAGCTGGGCATGGACGTGCGGATTCTCGCGCCCAAGGAGTTGCAGCCCACCACCGACCTGGTCAAAATGTGCGAAGGTTTCGCCAAGGAGTCCGGGGCGCGCATCACCATCACCGACGACGTCAAGAAGGGCGTCAAGGGGGTGGACTTCATCCACACCGACGTCTGGGTGTCGATGGGGGAGCCCATCGAGAGCTGGGGCGAACGCATCAAGTTGCTGATGCCCTACCAGGTGAACGCCGAACTCGTTGCGGCGGCCGATAATCCGCGGGTGCGGTTCATGCACTGCCTGCCTGCCTTCCACAACTCCGAGACCAAGGTCGGGGCGAAGATCGCCGCGCAGTACCCGGAGCTGACGAACGGGATCGAGGTCACCGACGACGTCTTCGAGAGCCCGGTCAACATCTGCTTCGAGCAGGCGGAGAACCGGATGCATACGATCAAAGCCGTCCTCGTCTCCTCACTGGCGTAGAGCGGAACGACATGAGGATCGTGATTGCGCTGGGCGGCAACGCGCTGCTGCAGCGGGGCCAGCCGATGACCGCCGAGAATCAGCGGGCCAATATCCGGCTGGCCGCCGAACGTATCGCAGCGGTGGCGCCGGGCAACGAAATCGTCATCGCACACGGCAACGGTCCGCAGGTCGGTCTGCTGGCGCTGCAGAGCGCGGCGTACACGGCGGTCGATCCCTATCCACTCGATGTCCTCGGCGCCGAGACCGAGGCGATGATCGGCTACGTGATCGAACAGGAACTGGGCAACATCCTGCCCTCGGAGCAGACCTTCGCCACCCTGCTGACGATGATCGAGGTCGATCCGGGCGACCCGGCCTTCGGCAATCCGACCAAGCCGATCGGTCCGGTCTATGACAAGAAGACCGCGGAGAAGCTCGCCGAGGAGAACGGCTGGTCGATCGCTCCCGACGGCGACAAATTCCGCCGGGTGGTGCCCAGCCCCCGGCCGAAGCGGATCTTCGAAATCCGCCCCATCCGCACCCTCGTCGAGCAGGGGTGCATCGTGGTCTGCGCCGGTGGCGGCGGCATTCCGACGATGTACGGCGAAGACGGGAAGCTGCACGGGGTCGAGGTGGTGATCGACAAGGACCTCGCCGCGTCGCTGCTCGCCGAGGAACTCGACGCCGACCTGCTCGTCATCGCCACCGATGTCGACGGGGTGTATACCGGATGGGGAACGCCGGAGCAGGCGAGACTGGGTTCCGTCACCGTCGAGGAGGTGGTCGAGATGAAGCTTCCCGCCGGTTCGATGGGACCGAAGGTGGCCGCGGCGTGCGAGTTCGCCACCAAGACGGGCAACGAGGCGGTCATCGGTTCGCTGGCCGACATCGACCAGATCGTGGCCGGGACCGCCGGAACGCGGGTGCGCCGCTAGGCGGCGGCGTCAGGAGCACCGATGACCAGCCCGCCGCTCGAGATTCCCCCGGAGCTGTCGGGCCTGCAGGCCTATCTGGAGTCCCTCGACACGGCCGAGAAGACCGCGGCGTTATCCCGGCTGGCCCTGATGTCACCGGCTGACCTGCGCAGCCTGGGCGCCAGCGAGGCCCAGTACACCGAACACGATGACGACGTCGTCGCCATCGACGGCGAGGTTCCCGACGGCCTCAGCGGAATCCTTTACCGCAACGGGCCGGGACGCTGGGAGGATCACACCGGCCGCCCCCTGCACCATCTGTTCGACGGCGACGGGATGATCTCGGCATTCCGCATCGACAACGGGGCGGTCGGCTATCGCAACCGTTACGTGCGCACCCGGCATTACCGCGGCAAGGGCGGGACGAGGCACCTCGGCACCGACGCCTCGGGGGGATGGCTGGCCAATATCGGCCGTTTCCCACAGAACCTGGCCAACACCAACGTCATCGAACACGCCGGCCACCTCTATGCGCTGTGGGAGGGCGGACCGCCCCACGAGATCGAGCCGGAGACCCTGGAGACCCTCGGGGTGCGCCGGTTTTCCGGCGAACTGCGCTGGGCCGGAACATATTCGGCGCACCCGTGCCTGTGCCCCAGTAGTGGGGAGATGTACAACTTCGGCGTCGAGTTCATTCCGAACCCGCACCTCAGGGTCTACCGGACCAACCGCCGGGGCAGGCTGAAGCACTACCGGTCGGTGTCGCTGCCGTACGTGGCGATGGTGCACGATTTCGCGATCACCGAGCGCTATCTGGTGTTCCTGGTGTCGCCGATCATCCCCGATGGCATCCCGATCACGTTGGGGCTCAAATCCTTCGGTGACGGGATGGCCTATCGGCCGGAGCGGGGCAGTTCGTTCATCCTGATCCCGCGCGACGGCGGGAAGATCCGCCGGATCGAGCATCCGGCCGTTCTGCAATTCCATCTCAGCAACGCCTATGACGACCGTGGCGACGTCGTCGTCGATGCGATCACCTATGACAACGGGGATCTGCTGGACTGCATCGCCCGGTTCAGGACCAGCCCGATGGACCGCGTCTCCTCGGAGTTCACCCGGTTCCGTGTCACCTCTGCTGGAAGGGTGATCCGTGAACGGCTCAGCGACTCGACCTGCGAGTTCCCCCGGCACCACCCCGATAGGGAGGGCCGCCCGCACCGCTACGCCTACGTCAACACCAAGCAGAACTTGGGAACGCTCTATGACGGGATCACCAAACTCGACCTGTCCGGCATCTCCGAAACCACGTACACCGCGCAAACACCGGGAAACAGCTTCTGCGAGCCGGTTTTCACACCCCGGCCGGGTGCCGTCGACGAGGACGACGGATGGCTACTGTCCATCGAGTACCAGGCCGATCGGCACACCTCGCGATTGGTGATCCTCGATGCCGCCGACCCCGCCAGGGGGCCGGTCGCCACAGCCCAGCTGGATCAGCATGTGCCGCAGGGCTTTCACGGGAACTTCGCCGCCCGCTGAGTGGTCTACGACTCGAGCCGGGCCCGGACGGTGACGAGGCGTCGTTGTAGATCATCTTCGTCGATGACCCCGTTGGCGAGTAGCGAGTGCGCCAGCGAGACCAACCGGTTCTCCGGGAAGGGAAGCCCGCCGCCGTCTGGATTCGTTTCCAACCACTTCCCGGCACCAGGGGAGCGGTCCAACGCCGTGAGCAGTCCGTCGAGACTCGTCGTCCACGGCGGGAGGGGATCGTCGACACCGTGCTGTGCGGCCACCGCGGGCCACACCTGCCGACGAGCGATGACCTGGTCGAGGACCGGGAACGTCATGGGGGCATCGTCCGGTCCCGGCGCGGCCCAGCGACGCTCCACACCGGCGAAGCGCCAGTACGCGATGGCACAGGCCCAGGTCAGCACGAAGAGACCGACGATCACGAAGCCGAAGTTGTTGAGGTCGATGGCGCTGATCCGCTCGGTCACCGGATCGACCAGGCCCAGGTCGTCGTGCAAAACGCTCACCAGTTCGATCGTCCCGATCAGCAACGCGACCGCGACTGACAGACCGGTGATCGTCAGGTTGTAGTAAATCTTGCGGACCGGGTGGGCGAAGGCCCAGTCGTAGGCGACGGTCATGAACAGCCCATCGGCGGTGTCCATCGCCGCCATCCCGGCGGCGAACAGAATCGGCAGGGTGAGTAGCGCGTACCAGGGCAGTCCGGCGGCGGCCCCGGTGCCCGCGAGCGCCAGGAGTGCGACTTCGGTGGCGGTGTCGAATCCGAGACCGAACAGCAGTCCGACCCCGAACATGTGGACGGGTCGTTTGATCCGGCTCATGACCGGACGCAGGATGCGCGCCAGGAATCCGCGGTTGTCCAGGTGGGCCGTCAGCTCGTCTTCGGCGAACAGTCCACGCCGCATGGAGCGGAACACCCGCCAGATACCAAGGAGGGCAACGATGTTGATTGCCGCGATCAGGTAGAGGAACAGCCCCGAGGACAGCGTTCCGGCGATCCCGAGGGCGTGCTTGGTACCTGAGTCGCCGTTGATCAGCTCACCGGCGACCTTGGTGGCCCCGACGACCAGCAGAGCCAGCACGAGGACCATCATCGAGTGGCCCATGGCGAACCAAAAGCCGATGGACTTGGGTTTGGAGCCCTCGGCAGTCAGCTTGCGGGTGGTGTTGTCGATGGCAGCGATGTGGTCGGCATCGAAGGCGTGCCGCAGCCCGAAGGTGTAGGCGGTAAGGCCGAGTCCGATCCCGAAGACCTCGGTTCCGACCTGATAGTGCTGTGGCGCGATGAGGAGGATCAGGGTGCCGAATCCCACCAGGTGCAGAGCGCCCACTGCGGAGGCGAGGGCGCCGAACTCCCACCAGTCGCGCCGGTTCCACGACCCGGTCAGGGCGGCGAATCTGGATGGTCGCACGACTGGGGTCCGCTACTCCGCTTCCAGCCGCGCGCGGATGGCCGCCAGCCGCTGCCGAAGATCGTCTTCGTTGATGACCCCGCGAGCCAGCAGCGAGTGCGCCAGGGCCACCAGCTGGTTTTCCGGGAACGGCAGATCCGCGTACCGGGTGGCCGAGAGCTCGTCCTCCTCGTCCCGGCGTTGCTTGAAGGTGAAGTCGACCCCGGCGTCGGTCACACAGCTCTTGTCCAGCACATCGCAAAGACCGTCGAGGCTGGTCTTCCACGGCGGCAACGGATTCTCCACGCCATACTTCGCTGACATCACCGGCCAGGTCTGACCGCGGCCGGCGATCTCGTCGAGGACGGGGAAATCCCCGCCGGCGATGTCGTCCGGGCCGGTCATTCTTCGATCGGACGGACGGCCGGCCGCACCAGCGGTGTCACGTTCGTGGTCACCCCGGGCTTAGGCAAGGCCACGCCGATCAGGCAGTCACGG
>JAGQTO010000038.1:18591-18903 GCA_020439025.1 Mycobacterium sp.
CGGCGTGCGGTACCACTCGGGGGAATTGCCCAGGATCGGCCGCGGGTAGCAGGAGCACAACGCGCAGACGATCACGTGGTGCACCGTCGGGGTGTCTTCCAGGATCTTGAACGCGGTGAAATCACTCGGGGTGCCGAAGCCGGTCGGATCGAGCCAGTCGACACCGACAGCCTTGGAGGCCGCCACCGCGTCGGCCAGGGCCAGTTTCTTGAATTCCGGATCGAGCCACGCCTTGGCCACCAGCCGCGCCGCCGGGGTGGGGCCGATCTGCTCGGCATACTCGGTGAGCACCCGGTGCTGCTCGGCGGTGAA
>JAGQTO010000274.1 GCA_020439025.1 Mycobacterium sp.
AACACGAGGGTTTCGTCCGCGACGTGATGGCCGCCATGGACAGGGCTGGTGTCGGCGTCGAACAGTTCCATCCGGAGTACGGGGTGAACCAGTTCGAGATGTCGCTGGCGCCGGCCTCCCCGGTGGCCGCGGCCGACCAACTGGTTTTGGCCCGGATTCTGATCGGCAGGGTGGCCCGCCGCCACGGCCTGCGCATCAGCCTGTCCCCGGTGCCGTTCGCCGGCAGCGTGGGATCCGGCGCCCATCAGCATTTCTCGCTCTATCGCGGCGACGCCCCGCTGTTCTCGGGCGGGCACGGCCCGCACGGACTGACACCCGAGGGTATGGCCGCCATCGGGGGAGTGGTCTCCGGTTTGGCCGAGGCGCTGCTGATCTTCGCCGGTTCGGTCGTGTCGGGGCAGCGGATGCGGCCGGGGAACTGGGCCGGCGCCTATACCTGTTGGGGGACCGAGAACAGGGAGGCCGCGGTGCGGTTCCTGCCCAGAACCCTCGGAAACCCCCACGGCGCCAACGCCGAGGTGAAGGTCATCGATCCTTCGGCCAACCCTTATCTGGCCAGCGCCGCGATCCTGGGCCTTGCGCTCGACGGCATCGAGCACCGCGCCGAGCTCCCGCCGGAGGTGACCGTGGACCCGCACACGCTGTCGCAGGCCGACCGGGACGCCGCCGGTGCCGTGCAGTTGTCCCATGAGCAGGCCGATGCCCTTGCGGCACTGGACGGTTCGCACCGCCTGCGCGGAATCCTCGGTGACCCCGTCGTCGATGCGCTGGTGGCGGTGCGCCGCTACGAGCAGCAGAACTACGCGGGCCTGACCGCCGCGGACGCGGCCGACAAGTTCCGGATGGCCTGGAGTCTGTGACGGTCCGCCGGGTATTCGACGAACAGATTGCAGCGCTGCGGCTCATCGACAATCACGTCCACGGCTATTGGCCGGGCGAGGTGGACCGTGGACGTTTCGAGAACGGCCTCAACGAGGCCAACACCGGTCCGCTGGCCGAATTCGACTCCGGTTTCGACACTCAACTCGGCTTCGCGGTGCGGGCGCACTGCGCTCCGTTGCTGGGACTGCCCCCGCACACGGACCCGCAGTCCTACTGGGAAAGGCGCAGCGCGCTGAGCGCGACCGAACTGGCCAAGCTGTTCCTCACCGCCGCCGGGGTGAGCCACTGGCTGGTGGACACCGGCCTGGCCGATGTCGCCGGCCCGGCCGAGATGGCCGGTGTCTCGGGAGCCGCCGCCCACGAGATCGTCCGACTCGAGCAGGTCGCCGTGCAGGCGGCCGCACGCAGCGGCGATTATGCCGAGAACTTCCGGGAAATGCTCTGGGAAAGAAGCGCTTCGGCGGTTGCGACCAAGACCGTTCTGGCCTATCGGGGCGGTTTCGGGGGCGACCTGTCGGAGCCCTCCGGCGCGGAGGTGGCGGCCGCGGCACGTCGTTGGCGCGAGGTGGGCGCCACCCGGTTGACCGACCGGGTGCTGCTGCGCTTCGGACTGCACGAGGCGCTGCGGCTGGGTAAACCGCTGCAGTTCCACGTCGGCCTGGGCGATCGGGACTGCGATCTGCACCGCACCAATCCGCTACTGCTGCTTGACTTCCTGCGCCGGCACCAGGAAACGTCGATCGTGTTGTTGCACTGCTATCCCTACGAGCGGGAGGCCGGCTACCTCGCTCAGGCCTTCAACAACGTTCACCTGGACATCGGTCTGAGCGTCAACCACCTCGGGGCGCGGGCGGCGACCTTCATCGGCCGCACCCTGGAACTGGCCCCGTTCCGCAAGATTCTCTATTCCTCCGATGCCTTCGGCCCGCCGGAGTTGCACTATCTCGGCGCGCGGCTGTGGCGGACGGCGATCGCGGAGGTGCTCAGCGGATTCGTCGACCGCGCGGAGTGGTCGACGGATGACGCACTCCGCGTCGCCGGGCTGATCGGCCGCGGCAACGCCGAACGGGTCTACCGCCTGTACGGGTAAGGAACCGCCCGAAGGCGGTCGGCAGCCGGTTCAGGCCTCATGACCGGCATCCAGACCGTGCACGTCGGAGTAGGTGAGCAGGGGTCCGGTTCCGGCCGGAACGACCCCGGCGACCGGCTCGATGAGATGGCCGACGTGATCGCCGAGGTCGAGGCGGTCGAGCACCCGACCGGCGAACCAGCCGGCCGCATCGGTGAGAATCGGCACCCCGGCTGGTCCGTCCTCCCACGCGCAGTGGGCGAACTTGTCGATGCGATCACCGGTCTCGGCTCCGAACAGCCCGGCCAACTCCCGATGCCGCCGGGTCAGCAGGTGAACCGCCAGGTGGGTGGCCCGGCGTGCGACCCGGAAGGTGTGGTTGAGCTTGGACAAGCCGACCAGAAACCGCGGCGGATGGATCGACGCCTGGCATGCGAAGCCGACCAGACACCCGGAGCGCTCGGTGCCGGCCCGGGTGGTGACAACGAACATCGGATAGTCCAGCCGAGCCATCATCTGCTCGAAGGCCGCGGTGCCGTCGCTGCTGTTGCCGGCCATCGGAATGGGGGCTTCCTAACCGGCCACCCGGGCCGGCGCCCCGAGCCGGACCGGAAGCCGGGACCAGCCGCGTAGCACCCGGGTGTCGCGGCGAACCCCCTCGCCGGCGAGTTGCGCGTCCGGGAAATGCGTGAAGAAGCGTCGCAATCCCGCCTCGCCCTCGGCCCGGGCCAGCGCTGCTCCCAGGCAGAAATGCCGGCCCCCGGAAAACGCCAAGTGCCGGCCCGCGTTGGCCCGCCGGACGTCGAAGCGGTTCGGGTCGACGAACACGGCGGGATCCCGGTTGGCGGCGGCCAGACAGATGACGACGACCTCGCCGCGTCGCACCAGCTTTCCGGCGACCTCGGTGTCACAACGGGCCACCCGCGCGGTGAGTTGAACGGGGGAATCCAGTCGCAGGATCTCCTCGACGGCGTTGGGCCACAACGACGGGTCGTCGGCCAGCAGGGCCAGTTGATCCGGCGAGTCCAGCAGCATGCGGATTCCGTTGCCCAACAGGTTGACCGTGGTCTCGAAGCCCGCCGCCAGCACCAGACCGGCGACCGCCCGCAACTCGGTGCCGTCCAGCCGGACTCCGTCCTGGGAGGCCTCGATGAGTTGGCTCATCAGGTCCGTGCCGGGCTGTGCCTGCAACCGCGACAGGTGCGCTTCCAGCCACCGGCCGAAGCCGTCCAGGCCGCGTTGGACACTCTGGAACTGGGCGAAACTCAGCCCGAAATCCAAACTGGGGGCGGCTAGTTCGCCGAACTCCAGAACGCGGGGCCGGTCCGCTTCGGGCACCCCGAGGATGTCGCTGATGATCGCGACCGGAAGCTGGGAGCAGTACCGGTCGACGATGTCCACCACCTCCGGCGCGGCGTCGAGCCGTTCGAGCAGCGTCGCCGCGGTCTGCTCGACCCCCTCGCGCAGTCCGGCAACCGCGCGCGAGGTGAACACCGCCGACACGGTCTTGCGGTAGCGGGTGTGCTCGGGGGGTTCGACGGCCAGCAATGAGGGGGGCCGAAGCGGATGCAGGACGTCGGTTCGGGTGCGCTCCTCGAGCCAGCGCAGGGGTCGGGGCAGGCTGGCCCCGAGGACGATGACCCGGAAGTCCTCGGACCGCAGCAGCTCATGGGCGACAGCGTGATCGACCGTCAGATGGCTCAGCCGGCCGGCGACCAGCGGCCCCCGGTCGCGGAGTTCCTCGTAGAAGCCGAAGGGGTCGGCCCGCACCGCGGGGTCGGCCATCAGCCGGGCCTGCGGATCGCCGCGGCGGGCCGAGGCGCGGGCCACCGCACGCACGACGCCATGCAGGGCCAGCCAGTTGAGCCGCTCCTCGATCGCGGTGCGTGTCATGCGGCTGGATGTCATGCGGGGGCGCTCCAGCTGACCGGCAGGGTCTTGATGCCGTGGATGAACGAGGACAACAGCATCGACGGGGTACCGCTGACCGCGATATCGGGTATGCGCTGGCGTAGCTCTTCGAAGACCACCGCGATCTCCCGGCGGGCGAGGTTGGCGCCCAGGCAGAAATGCGTTCCACCGCCGCCGAACCCGACATGGTGATTGGGTGTGCGGGTCACGTCGAACAGCCATGGATTGTCGAACTTGGTTTCGTCGCGGTTGGCCGAGGCATACCACATGGTCACCTTGTCGCCCGCTGCGATCGTCACGCCCCCGACCTCGACGTCGCGGGTTGTGGTTCGGCGCATGTAGACCACCGGCGAGGCCCAGCGGACGATCTCCTCGACGGCGGTCGGGGTGTGGGTGGCGAAATCGTTCCACCAGATCTCGCGCTGCTCGGGGTAACGGGTCAGTGCCAGGACCCCGTGACTGATCGCGTTGCGGGTGGTCTCGTTGCCGGCGATGGCGAGCAGGATGAAGAAGGAGGCGATCTCCGATGAGCTCAGCCGTTCGCCGTCGACCTCAGCGGCCACCAGAGCCGTGGTGAGGTCGTCGCGCGGGTGGGCCCGGCGGTCCTCGGCCAGGGCGGTCGCGTAACCGCCGATGTCGATGGCGACCTTCATGAATTCCTCGAAGTCGGTGGTCAGGTCGGGATCACCGAAGCCGAGGATGATGTTGGTCCAGTGGAAGATCTGCTGGTGGTCGGCTTCGGGAATGCCCATCATGTCGCAGATCACTTGCAGCGGAAGCGGTCCGGACAGCTCCGAGACCAGATCCCCGTGGCCGTCGGGATGGTTGGAGACCATGCCGGTCACCAGCCGCCTGGCCCGCTCGCGGACC
>JAGQTO010000275.1:0-11617 GCA_020439025.1 Mycobacterium sp.
GTTGGCCAGGGCCACCGCCATCGCGGAGTCGACCGCGAAGTTGGCCACCGTCGGCCATGTCAGGGCGGTGAGGCCAGACTTGTCGGCGCCGTCGGCGGTGGCGGCCCGGTGCACCATCGAATACATCCGCGAGCCCATTTCGGCCGCCGCCCGCGTGACACCCGGGCGTTCGGCGCCGGGTTGTTCGGCGCGGTGTCGTTCGGTACCGGGGCCCGAGTCCATTTCGGGTTCGGTGTAGAAGCTTCGGCGCTCGGAATCCAGCGGCGGGAGGTATCGGTTGCCGCCGCCGGACTGGTCGCCGCGTTCGCGCGCCGCGCCGCGACGATGAGTGGACTCCTCGCTCGGGTAGTTCGCCATGCCGGGATGGGCGCGACGCGGACCCGGGGGCGAACCGGCGCCCGGGGAGACACGCCAGTTGCCAGACACGACCTCGATTGTCCCCCATGACGGCGCCCCGCAGGCCGCAGCCGACCGGTGTGGCTGCTCTCCGGCGCGGTGAGGCAAGATTGTCGGTGATGGACTCCTCGATTGGAACCTACGAATCCGCGACCCCGGGCGCCCCGGGTGAGCCCTCGGACGCTGTCGCCGCCGTCCTCGGCGGTGCGGTGGAGCAGGCCCGCCGGGCGATCGTCGAGTTCAGCGGCGAGACGGTCGGGGCATATCTGGGCGTGACGTTCCAGGACGAGGCCGCAGCCACCCACCGGTTCCTCGCCGTGATGCCCGGTTACCAGGGGTGGCAGTGGGCGGTGGTGGTGGCCGCCTATCCGGGCGCCACGCATGCCACGATCAGCGAGGTGGTGCTCGTGCCTGGGCCCACGGCGCTGCTGGCACCGGCTTGGGTGCCCTGGGAACAGCGGATCAGGCCGGGCGATCTCGGCCCGGGAGACCTGCTCGCCCCGCTGCCGGACGACCCGCGATTGGTTCCCGGGTTTGTCGCGACCGGCGACCCGTTGATCGACGACACCGCCATTGAGCTCGGTTTCGGCCGCCGCCGGGTGCTCAGTGCCTTCGGCCGCGACACGGCCGCCCAGCGTTGGCATGACGGCGACCACGGGCCGACCGCGGCGATGGCCCGGGCCACCAAGCGGGTCTGTCGGGACTGTGGGTTCATGGTCCCGCTCTCCGGGGCGCTCGGGGGACGGTTCGGGGTGTGCTGCAACGAATTGTCCGCCGACGGTGAAGTCGTCGACTTCTTCTACGGCTGCGGGGCCCATTCGGACACGCCGGCCCCGCACGGGTCCGGCTCGCCGGCCTACGACCCCTTCGACGACGGAGTGCTCGAGGTCGTGGAGGCACCCGTTGCCGCGTCGACGGAGCTTGAACCGACGGTGCCCGAGTCGGCGGCGTCTGAATCGACGGAGTCTGAATCGGCGGACTCTGAATCGATGGAGCCTGAAGCGATGGAGTCTGAATCGACGGGGCCTGAATCGGCGGAGCCTGAGTCGACGGGGCCTGAATCGGCGGAGCCGGATCCGACGGCCGAAAGCTAGCCGCTTTCGGCGGCGGCCTTGATCCGCGCCAGGGACAGGTTCATCCCCTCGACGAGTTCCTTCTCGAAGGTGTCCACTCCGCCGAGTGCGGCCTTGGTCACCGCGGTCGAGACGGCCGTTACCCCGCCCTCTGCGTGCCGCGACTCCGTCACCCGCGTGCCCGTGGCGGTGGGCTCCAACTCGTAGGTCCAGATCGAGTGGTTGATATCTACCCGGAAGGCCAATTTACGCTCCGGGACCACCTCGGTGATGGTCGACGTCGTCGGCCAGAACAGCAGTCCGCGCCGGTTGAGGTTGAGCGTGCGGGCACCGGGCCGCAGCTGGCCGAGCAACTTCATCTTCCGGCACTGCGGGCTCCACTGCGGCATCCGGTTCAGATCCGAGATCAGGCCCCAGACCTTGCTGACCGGTGCGTCGATGTCGATCTGGGCTGTCAGGAGCGGCGCTGCCATGGTGTTCCCCTATTTCTCTCGGTGCTTCGTCGGTTCTAATCCGGTTTGTGCGCCCTTGGCACCCCGTCGGGCCGCCGCGCGCTGCCATATGAAGATGGAAACCCCCACCACGCCCACCGCCAGGCCGGCCATCGTCACCGGGCGCCAACTCTGCAGCGCAGGAATGGTGAAGGAAGCCAATGCGGCCAGCAACCACAGCACCGCCCCGGCGACGATCACCGGCCGCGGGTCCAACAGTGCGGCCGGCAACTCCGGGGGGAGCGTTCCGGTCTGGTAGTCGGGCTGGTGGTCTGGCATTGCGATCACCGTAGCCGACCGACGGTGGGCGTAGGTTGTCGACGTGCAGGCGGTCATCGACATCACCGACCCGGATGACCCGCGAGTCGACGACTTTCGCGACCTCAACAGTGTCGACCGTCGGCCCGACCTTCCCACCGGTAGGGGTCTGGTGATCGCCGAAGGCGTGCTGGTGGTCCGGCGCATGCTCGCCTCCCGGTTCGTCCCGCACGCGATGCTGGGCACCGACCGCCGGCTGGCGGAACTCGCCGACGACCTGTCCGCGGCGGCCGCCCCGCCTCTCGATATGACCTGCTACCGGGCGACAGCGGAGGTGATGGCCGACGTGGTGGGCTTTCACCTCAACCGGGGCGTGCTCGCCGCCGCCCGCCGTCCGGTGGAACTGTCCGTTTCGGAGGTGCTGGAGGGCGCCCGCACGATCGCTGTGCTCGAAGGGGTCAACGACCACGAGAATCTCGGCTCGATCTTCCGCAATGCCGCCGGGCTCGGCGTCGACGGGGTGGTGTTCGGCGCCGGCTGCGCCGATCCGCTTTACCGGCGATCCGTTCGGGTCTCCATGGGCCATGCGCTGCTGGTCCCGTTCGCCCGTGCGGCGCGCTGGCCGGCGGACCTGGAGTTATTGCGCGAAGAAGATTTCCGGCTGCTGGCGATGACCCCGAACCGGCGGGCGGTGTCCCTCGCCGAAGCGATGACGGGGCTGGCCGGGGACAAGGTCGCGGTGCTGGTCGGCGCGGAGGGGCCGGGTCTGACCGAGACCGTGATGCGGGTCAGCGACGCCCGGGTCCGGGTGCCGATGTCACGCGGGACCGATTCGCTCAACGTCGCCACCGCCGCCGCCCTGGCCTTCTACGAGCGGGTCCGGTCTGCCGACCGATAGCCTGACCCGGTGGCTGACGACTCGACTCCGTGGGGAACCGGTCTGACGGTCGCGGCCTTCGTCGCCGCTGTCATCGCGACCGCGATTGTCGTCCTCAGTATGGGGATGAACCGGGTGAATCCGGTGGTGTCCGCCGGACTGAACCTGGTGGCGGTCGGCGGGTTGGCGCCGACATTGTGGGAGTGGCGCAAGCGGCCGGTTCGGCGCTGGTTCGTCCTGGGCGCCGCGGCGGGTGTGGCCGTCGGCTGGACGGTGATGCTGGCGCTGATGCTGAGCTAGCGGTCTCCGCTGGTGCGCACGCCGAGCAGCACGTCCTCCCAGGCGGGCACTTCCGGCTTGCGCTTTCCGCGCTTGGGTGCGGCCGGCTGCTGGTGCGGCGTCTCGGACGCAGCCGTCGCCGGAGCGGGCGTGGGGGTTGCTGCTGGCTGCTCGAACTCCAGCTGGGCCACCGCTGCGACGGGGCGCAGTGGCCGCTCGAACTCGGGATCGATCAGTTCGCTGGCGGCTTCGTCGATCGCCGTGACGGTTCCCCCGTGCGCACCCGGGGTGAACCGGAAATGCGCGAAATTTTCCGAGAGGCCCGCCGTCCAGGACATCCGCACTGTCCAACGGCCGTCGTCGGTGCGCCATGCGTCCCAACTGGTGGCCTCGGTGCTCAGGCCCCGCTCGGACAACGCCGAGGCGATGGTCTCCAGCAGCGTCTCGACGGCCGGGCCGTCCGCCAGCACGGGATGGGCGGCGGTGGCCAACTCGGCGGCGCGCTGCCGCTCCAACAGCACCGGATGCGCGAAGCGTTCGACCTTCGAGACTTCCATCCCGGAGGACTCGGCGACCTCCTCCACGGATGCGCCGGCCCGGATACGAGACTGAATGTCCTTGGGACGTAACACGCCTTTGACCTCGTTGTCTCTCTTCTGCTGGAGCAGACCGACGCGATCGCCGCGCACGGCCGCGCGCAACCGGTCATCGAGCCTGATGAGGAACTTGTCCGACGGTTGGCCGCCCTCGCAGATGATGTGCTTGCCGTCGACATCGAGACCGATCAAAGTGATTTCCCGCACGCCGACCTCCTTTAACCGGACTCTAACCCAGCCCGGGTGAAGATAACGAAGAGGACACGCCCAGTCGTCGGAGGTGATCAGAGACGTTCGACGACCCAGTCCACACAGCGGGTCAGGGCGGTGACGTCCTCAGGGTCGATTGCCGGGAACATGGCCACCCGCAACTGGTTGCGGCCGAGTTTGCGATAGGGCTCGGTATCGACGATGCCGTTGGCCCGCAGTGTCGCGGCGACGGCGGCGGCGTCGACCTCGTCAGTGAAGTCGATGGTGCCCACCACCTGGGAGCGCAGGGCCGGGTCGGTCACGAACGGAGTGGCGAACGAGGAGGCCTCGGCCCAGGAGTACAGCCGTGCTGACGAGTCGGCGGTGCGCTTGACCGCCCAGTCCAAGCCGCCGTTGGCCAGCATCCATTCGATCTGTTCGGCCATCAGCAGCAGGGTGGCGATCGCCGGGGTGTTGTAGGTCTGGTTCTTGAGGCTGTTGTCCACCGCGATAGACAGCGACAGGAAGTCGGGGACCCAGCGGCCGGACGCGGCGATCGCCTCGATGCGGGCCAACGCGGCCGGAGACAGGATCGCCAGCCACAGCCCGCCGTCTCCGGCGAAATTCTTCTGCGGCGCGAAGTAGTAGGCGTCGCACTCGGCGATGTCGACCGGCAGGCCGCCGGCGCCGGAGGTGGCGTCGATGAGGATCAGCGCATCGCCGGACCCTTCGGGCCGGCGCACACCGACGGCCACACCGGTCGAGGTCTCGTTGTGCGCCCACGCGATCGCGTCCACCGAAGGGTCGGACTGCGGGGCGGGTGCGCTGCCGGCGTCGGCCTTGATGACGATCGGCTCGCCGACGAACGGGTTCGCGGCCACCGCGGAGGCGAACTTCGAACTGAACTCGCCGTAGGTCAGATGCAGCGACTTGGTGTCGATGAGGCCGAACGCGGCGGCGTCCCAGAACGCGGTGGCGCCCCCGTTGCCCAGGATGACCTGATAGCCGTCGGGAAGCGAGAACAGCTCGCGCAACCCTTCGCGCACTCGGCCGACCAGGTTTTTCACCGGAGCCTGCCGGTGCGAGGTGCCGAACAGGGCGGCCCCGGCGGTGGACAGCGCAGCGAGTTGCTCGGGTCGCACCTTCGACGGGCCACATCCGAAGCGGCCGTCGGCCGGTTTGAGGTCGGTGGGAATCGTGAGCCGGGCGGGATCAGCCATGCCCCAAGCCTAGGATCCGAGGCCCCGGGAGCAGAAATCGGAGGCTCCCGCGGGGAAATCGGAGCGGAAATCGGCCGCCCCGGCAAACCTGTAAAGGGTCTGGACAGTACCCGGTACCTGCGGTACCGTTTGGACATCGAGCACCCCTATGTAAATCCCGCGGGAGGCTGTTCATGGCGAGAACCCGGATGGTCAGGCGCTGGCGGCGCAACATGGAGGTCCGCGACGACGTCGCGTACGTGGAAACGCTCGCGGCCCTGTCCGAGGGTTCTGTGCGGCGAAACTTCAACCCTTACACCGACATCGACTGGGACGACCCGGAGTTTGCCGTCACCCCGGGTGACGAGCGCTGGATCCTGCCGGAGTCCGACCCGCTCGGCCGGCATCCCTGGTACCGGGCGCAGCCGGTGGACAAACAGATCGCGATCGGTCAGTGGCGGCAGGCCAACGTCACCAAGGTGGGCCTGCAGTTCGAGTCGATCCTCGTCCGCGGCCTGATGAACTACTCGTTCTGGGTGCCCAACGGATCCCCGGAGTACCGGTACTGCATGCATGAAGCGGTCGAAGAGTGCAACCACACCATGATGTTCCAGGAGATGGTCAACCGCGTCGGTGCCGATGTGCCCGGAATGCCGCGGCTGTTGCGCTGGCTGTCCCCGCTGATTCCGCTGGTGCCCGGCCCGCTACCGATCCCGTTCTTCTTCGGGGTCATCGCCGGCGAGGAGCCCATCGACCACACCCAGAAGGCGGTTTTGCGCGAGGGCGGTGAAGGGCGGCGGCTGCACCCCATCATGGAGAAGGTGATGGCCATCCACGTCGCCGAGGAGGCCCGCCACATCTCGTTTGCTCATGAGTATCTTCGGAAGAGGCTTCCGCGGCTCAACCGTCGCCAGCGGCTCCTGCTGTCGGTGAACGTCCCGATCATCATGCGGGTGCTGTGCCAGGCGATCCTGGTCCCGCCGCGCAGTTTCTTCTCCGAGTTCGACATCCCCCGAGAGATCCGCAGAGAACTGTTCTTCCGGGCGCCGGATTCCCGGCAGATGCTGCGCGACATGTTCGGTGACGTGCGAACGCTGTGTTACGACACCGGCCTGATGAATCCGCTGGCAAAAGTGGTCTGGCGGATCTGCCAGATCGAGGGGCCGCCCAACCGTTTCCGCAGCGAACCCCAGCGTCGCCACGTCCTACCGGCAGCCTGAGCGGCATTCTCCGACCCGATGCCCCACGTCATCACGCAGTCGTGCTGCAGCGACGGTTCCTGCGTCTACTCCTGCCCGGTGAACTGCATCCACCCCAGTCCCGACGAACCGGGATTCGCCGACGCCGAGATGCTTCACATCGACCCCGGTGCTTGTGTGGATTGCGGAGCCTGTGTGACGGCCTGCCCGGTGGGGGCGATTCGTCACGACAGTCGTCTGACACCCGAACAACTGCCGTTCGCCGCGGTCAATGCGGGCTACTACCCGCCTCGCCCGGCCGGGGTGAAAGTGCCGCTGACTACCCAATTGGCCCCGGTGACCCCGGCGCCAAGGATTCACCGGCCCGGTCTGAGAGTGGCGGTGGTCGGCTCGGGCCCGGCCGGCATGTACGCCGCCGACGAGTTGCTGACCCAGGTCGGCGTCACGGTCAACGTTTTCGACAAGCTGCCCACCCCGTACGGCCTCGCACGGGCCGGGGTGGCACCGGATCACCCGGACACCCGGGCCATCACCGCGCTGTTCGACCGGATCGGAGCCGGCCCCGGTTTCTCCTACTACCTCAATGTCGAAGTGGGAAGGCATCTTTCGCATACCGAACTGCTCGCCCACCACCACGCGGTGCTCTACGCGGTCGGCGCGTCCGGTGACCGGAGGCTCGAGGTGCAGGGAGCCGGGTTGCCCGGGCTCGGCAGTGCCACCGAGACCGTCGCCTGGATCAACGGCCATCCCGGCTTCGCCGACCGGATGGTCGATCTCGGCCACGAGCGGGTGGTGATCATCGGCAACGGCAATGTCGCGCTCGACCTCGCCCGGATCCTGACCGCGGACCCGAACCGCCTCGCCGGAACCGATATCTCCGATGCCGCGCTACGGTCCCTTCGGGCCTCATCGGTGCGGGAAGTCGTGGTAGCGGCGCGCCGCGGCCCGGCCGATTCCGCCTTCACCCTGCCCGAGTTGATCGGGCTCGCGTCGAACTGCGATGTGGTACTCGATACCGGGGATCGGGACCTTGTCCTGGAGGATCTCGCCGCCGCCCGCGAGCCCGTCACCCTTGCAAAGCTGGAGGTTCTCGCGGGGCTGCCCGAGGCGGCCGGCGAGACTCGCCGTCCGCGCATCCGGCTGGCCTATCGGCTGAACCCACGCCGCGTCCTCGGCCCGGACCGGGTGCGCGCGGTCGAGTTCAACCGGACCGGCGGCACCGGGACGGTAACGCTTGAGGCCGGTCTGGTGCTCACCTCCATCGGGTATCGCGGGGAGCCCATCGCGGGACTGCCCTTCGACCACGCCGCATCGGTGGTCCCCAACCGGGAGGGCCGTGTCCTCGACCCGGTCACGGGTAGGCCGGTCACCGGCGCCTACGTCGCGGGATGGATCAAGCGGGGACCGACCGGGTTCATCGGCACCAACAAGTCATGTGCCATGCAGACCGTTGCCGCGCTGGCCGAGGACTTCAACGCCGGACTGCTCGATGACCCGGTGCACCGACCCTCGGCGCTCAGACGGCTGGTGCGAGCGCGCCAACCCGACGTCGTCGACGGCGATGGATGGCGGGCGATCGACGCCGCGGAGATCGCACGGGGTGCGGCCTTCGGGCGGCCCAGGGTGAAGTTCACCTCGGTGCAGGACATGCTCGCCGTGGCGCGGCAGCGGATGTCCGGGCCGCGGGCGCGGCTACGGCGTGTGGGAGATCTCGTCCCAGCCCGGCACCGACTCCGGTGAGCGGGGAGCCGGTCCCACGTAGACCGCCGATGGGCGAACCAGCTTGCCGAGCCGTTTTTGCTCAAGGATGTGGGCACACCAGCCAGCGGTCCGCGCGCAGGTGAACATCGCGGGCATCATCGCGGGCGGCACCTCGGCGAAGTCCAGGATGACCGCGGCCCAGAACTCGACATTGGTCTCGATGGCACGGTCCGGCCGGCGTTCCCGCAGTTCGGCCAGCGCCGCCTGCTCCAATGCCGCCGCGACCTCGTAGCGCGGGGCGTCCAGGCGCTTGGCGGTGGCGCGAAGCACTCGGGCGCGTGGGTCCTCGGCCCGGTAGACCCGGTGCCCGAAACCCATCAGTTTCTCCCTGCGGTCGAGGATTCCTCGGACCACGGCCCCGGCATCGCCGGTGCGCTCGGCCTCATCGATCATCGGTATTACCCGGGCCGGCGCCCCGCCGTGCAGCGGTCCGCTCATCGCGCCGACCGCCCCGGACAGTGAAGCGGCGACGTCGGCTCCGGTGGAGGCGATCACCCGGGCGGTGAATGTCGAGGCGTTCATTCCGTGTTCCGCGGCCGAGACCCAGTAGGCGTCGATCGCCTCGGTGTATCGGGGGTCGGGCTCGCCGTGCCATCTGGTCATGAAACGTTCTGTGATGGTGGTGCACTCGTCGATCACACGTTGTGGCACGGCCGGCTGGTGGATGCCGCGCGCCGACTGTGCGACGTAGGACAGGGCCATCACCGAGGCTCGCGCCAGCTGCTCGCGGGCTGTCGCGTCGTCGATGTCCAGCAGGGGCCGGTAGCCCCAGATGGGTGCCAGCATCGCCAATCCGGCCTGAACGTCGACCCGCACGTCGCCGGTGTGAATCGGCAGCGGAAAGGGTTCGGCGGGCTTCAGGCCGTCTCCGAAGTGGCCGTCCACCAGCAACGCCCACACGTCGCCGAAGGTGACGCCGCGCCCGACCAGATCCTCGATATCGACCCCCCGATACCGCAATGCCCCGCCGTCACGGTCCGGTTCGGCGATCTCGGTGGCGAAGGCCACCACACCCTCGAGGCCGGGGACGAAGTCTTCCGGTAGCGCGGTCATGGGGCGGATTCTGCCAGGTACGGTAATGCCGTGGCTGACCGAGATGCCCTCCCGGGCGCGCACCGCCTGGCGGCGATGCGGGTGGAGTACGGATCCCCGGAGAAAGACGGAAGCGCCGACCTGGACGCCGATTGGTTGGCCGACGGCTGGCTGGCGTTGCTGCACCGTTGGATCGAGGAGGCGGAGGCGGCGGGGATAGCGGAGCCCAACGCGATGGTGCTGGCCACCGTCGAGGACGGCCGGCCGGCGAGCCGAACGGTGTTGTGCAAGAGCGTGGACGCCGACGGGGTGACGTTCTACACCAACTACGAGTCGGCCAAGGGCGCGGATCTGGACCGGGTTCCCTACGCTTCGGTGACCTTCCCCTGGTACGGCCTGGGTCGTCAGGTTCACGTTCGTGGCACCGTTACGAAGGTCAGCGCCGAGGAGACCGCCGAGTACTGGGCCCGCCGGCCCCGCGGCTCCCAGCTCGGGGCGTGGGCCTCCGAGCAGTCCCGCGCGATAGGTTCACGCGAGGACCTGATGTCCAACCTCGCCGCGGTCACCGAACGTTTCGCCGCTCATGAGCAGGTTCCGGTGCCCCCGCACTGGGGCGGCTACCGCATCGCTCCCGAGATGATCGAGTTCTGGCAGGGCCGAGAGAACCGGATTCACAACAGAATTCGTGTGATTGGCGACCGCGTGGAGCGTCTGCAGCCCTAAGTAACGCTCGGCCGCCTCAGAAGGATGCAGGCTGAAACCCTCTGCAGTGCAACCTGTTCAGTTGTTTGTGGCTGTTTCTTCCGAACGGCTCAGTCTCCGTTGGGCTTACGCGAGCGTCAATATGCCGCCGCGCCGGATAACACCTCGGTGACGGAACTGGCAGGGGGCGGTCCCCCGCGCCTACGATCGGGAGGTGCCTCAACGCACCGGTAAGGCGGCACCCGGGCTTCGGGAACACAAGAAACAACGAACCCGCGCAACGCTGGTCGACGTAGCTGCTCGGCTCTGCGCCCAACAGGGCTACGAGCGAACGACAGTCGACCAGATCGCGGCAGCGGCAGAGGTGTCCCCGCGTACCTTCAGCCGTTACTTTCCCAACAAGGAAGCCGTCATCGGCGCGCTGATCGAGGAAATCTCTGACCACGTCGCCGCGGCGCTGGACCGCCAGCCCCACGACATCACCGAGCACGAGGCGTTGGTCCGGGCCCACGTCGAGGTTCTCCGGGACGCCGGGCGCGGGGCCCCCGATGCGCTGTCGTTCGACCGGGTCAGCGGTTTCATCAGCATCGTCAACAGCACGCCCATGCTCGGCCTTGCGTCGTTCACCTTCCGGCCGGAGGGCCCGACCCAGACGACCGTCGAGGCGATCGCCCGCCGGATGGGGCTGTCGGTAGCCCACCCGGCCGTCCGGATCGTGTTCGACACCTGGGCGGTGCTGATGGCGACCGCTCTGGGAGTCCCGGGTAGTGGTGCGAGTGACCCCGTTTCGGTCAGTGAACGCATCGAAGCCAGTTACGCGATTTTCACCCGGCTCTGGCAGCCCTGGCGCCCCCAGGGGCAACCCCCGTCGGGCGCGCCGCAGCCGTAGCGACTACGTTCACCTGAGAAAGCACAGTGTCGATATGAAGCGCACAGTGTTGATAAGAAGCACAGTGTTGGGTGAAACGCGCAGGGTCGATCCGCAACGCACAGTAGCGTGACCTGAGGACGGAGCGCCCAGCGCCGTCGAACGCGCATGAAGGGACTGATGTGGCCGCAACCGACGACACCGCCACCCTCCGGTATCCCGGCGGAGAGCTGGACCTGGAGATCGTCCACGCGACTGAGGGTTCTGACGGCATAGCCCTGGGGCCGCTGTTGGCAAAGACCGGTTACACCACGTTCGACCAGGGTTTTGTCAACACCGCGGCGACCAAGAGTGCCATCACCTACATCGACGGCGACGCCGGGATTCTGCGCTACCGGGGCTACCCGATCGACCAGCTCGCCAACAAGTCGACCTTCATCGAGGTCAGTTACCTGCTGATCTACGGTGAGCTGCCGACCGCGGCGCAACTCGAGGAGTTCACCAACAGGATCCAGCGGCACACCCTGTTGCACGAGGATCTGAAGCGGTTCTTCGACGGCTTCCCGCGCGACGCGCACCCGATGCCCGTGCTGTCCAGCGCCGTCAACGCGCTGAGCGCCTACTACCAGGACTCGCTTGATCCGCTGGACCACTACCAGGTCGAGTTGTCGACCATCCGGCTGCTGGCCAAGCTGCC
>JAGQTO010000275.1:11626-27109 GCA_020439025.1 Mycobacterium sp.
ACCATCGCGGCCTACTCCTACAAGAAGTCCGTCGGGCAGCCGTTCCTGTACCCCGAGAACTCGCTGACGCTGGTCGAGAACTTCCTGCGGATGACCTTCGGCCTGCCGGCCGAGCCCTACGACCCGGACCCGGAAATCGTCCGGGCCCTCGACATGCTGCTGATCCTGCACGCCGACCACGAGCAGAACTGCTCGACATCGACGGTGCGGTTGGTGGGATCGTCGCAGGCCAACCTATTCACCTCCATCTCCGGCGGGATCAACGCGTTGTGGGGTCCGCTGCACGGTGGGGCCAACCAGTCGGTGCTGGAGATGCTGGAGAAGATCCGTCTGGCCGGTGGTGATGTGCACGATTTCGTTCGCAAGGTCAAAAACCGCGAGGACGGCGTGAAGCTGATGGGCTTCGGGCACCGGGTGTACAAGAATTACGACCCGCGGGCGCGCATCGTCAAGGAGCAGGCCGACAAGATTCTGGGCAAGCTCGGTGGCGACGACGCACTGCTCGACATCGCCAAGTCCCTTGAAGAAGTCGCGCTGACCGACGACTACTTCATCGAGCGCAGGCTGTACCCCAACGTCGACTTCTACACCGGGGTGATCTACCGGGCCATGGGCTTCCCGACCAGGATGTTCACCGTGCTGTTCGCGCTCGGCCGGCTCCCGGGCTGGATCGCGCACTGGCGCGAGATGCATGAGGAGCCGAACAAGATCGGCCGGCCGCGCCAGATCTACACCGGTTACCGCGAACGCGACTACACCGATCTCAGCGGCCGCTGAGATCGGGGGTCGCTGACCCGGGGGCGGCCGGGGACGGGTCGACTGCCCGGCGCAAGAACGTCATCCTGTTCTCGTGCTGCCTGAGCCTGCTGATCGTGTCGATGGACGCGACGATCGTCAACGTCGCGATCCCTTCGATCCGGGTTGATCTGGGGGCGTCGGGAACTCAGATCCAATGGGTCGTCGACGTTTACACCCTGGTGCTGGCCTCGTTGTTGTTGTTGGGCGGGGCGGCCGGGGACAGGTTCGGGCGTCGGCGGGTCTTCCAGTTGGGTCTGACGATCTTCGGGGTCGGGTCGCTGTTGTGCAGCCTCGCCCCCGGCATCGGAACCCTGGTCGCAGCCCGGCTGGTCCAGGGCATCGGTGGTTCGATGATGAACCCGGTCGCGCTGTCGATCGTTTCGCAGGTGTTCTCCGGCCGGGTGGAACGGGCGCGAGCGCTGGGCATCTGGGGCGGGGTGGTGGGTATCTCGATGGCTCTCGGCCCGATCGTCGGCGGCCTGCTGATCGACTTCGTCGGCTGGCGATCGGTGTTCTGGATCAATGTTCCGATCTGTGCCGCCGCGATCCTGCTCACGGCGATGTTCGTGCCGGAGAGCAGGTCGGTGACCATGCGGGACATGGACCCGATCGGGCAGGTGCTGGCGGTCTGCGCCCTGTGCGGACTGGTGTTCGTCCTGATCGAGGCTCCGGCGCTGGGTTGGCGCAGCCCGGTTGTCCTTACCGTCGCAACCGCCGCTGTGCTTGCGCTGGCAGCCTTCCTGCGTTTCGAGTCCCGCCGCCGTGATCCCTTCATCGACCTGCGGTTCTTCGCCAGTGTGCCGTTCGCCTCCGCGACGGTCACCGCGGTGTGCGCGTTCGCGGCCTGGGGCGCATTCCTGTTCATGATGTCGCTCTACCTGCAGGGTGAGCGCGGCTACTCTGCCGCCTACACCGGCCTGCTGTACCTGCCGATCGCCATCGGCGCCCTGGTGTTCTCGCCGCTGTCGGGACGGATGGTGGGACGGTTCGGTCCCCGCCCGTCGCTGCTGGCCGCCGGATTGCTGATCACCGCAGCATCGGTGTTGCTGACCTTCCTCACGGCCGGCACCCCGATCTGGGCGATCCTGGGCATCTTCGCGGTGTTCGGCATCGGGTTCGCGTTGGTGAACGCCCCGGTCACCAACGCCGCGGTCAGCGGGATGCCGCGGGACCGGGCCGGGGCGGCCTCGGCGGTGACCTCGACCAGCCGCCAGGTGGGTGTGAGCATCGGTATCGCCCTGTGTGGCTCGGTCGCCGCGGCCGCCCTGCACCCGGCCGGCGCGGGGTTCGCGGCGGCGGCACGGCCGATGTGGTGGGTCAGCGCCGCACTCGGCGCGGTGATCACCGTGCTGGCGATCGCCTCCACCTCGCCGCGCGCGCTGCGGTCCGCGCAGCGACTGGCTCCGTTGATCGCCGATTAGCGACGGTCAGGCACCCTCCAGGACCGCCATCGCCGCGTTGTGCCCGCCGATTCCCGACACCGCGCCGCCGCGTCGGGATCCGGAGCCGCACAACAGCACCCGTTCGTGCGCGGTGGCAACCCCCCAGCGCCGAGCCGGGGTGTCCAGCGCTTCGTCGTCGTCGGCGAACGGCCACCTCAGCGCACCGTGGAAGATGTTCCCTCCCGTCATCGCCAAAGTCTCCTGCAGGTCGAGGGTCGTCTTGGTCTCGACACACGGCCGCCCCTGTGCGTCGTTCATCAGGACGTCCTGAACAGGTTCGGCCAGAACGGAATTGAGAGACTCAAGTACGGCGTCGGTAAGGCGTTGGCGGATGCTCTCCGGCGAGCCCCGCTGCAACTCGTGCGGCACGTGCAGGCCGAAGACGGTCAGACTCGCCGCCCCGGAATCGCGCAGTTCGGCCGACAGGATGCTGGGATCTGCCAGCGAGTGGCAGTAGATCTCGCACGGCAGCGGATCGGGGACCCGGCCGCCGACGGCGGTGCGATAGGCCGCGTCCAGCTGGGACCAGGTCTCGTTGATGTGGAAGGTGCCCCCGAAAGCCTGCTCGGGGGTGACGGACCGGTCGCGAAGCCGGGGCAACCGGCGCAGCATCAGATTGACCTTCACCTGGGAGCCGCCGGCCAGTTCGGGCTCGGGCTCCCCGAGCAGACCGGCCAGGACTGCCGGGCCGACCCCTGCCAGCACAACCCCCGCGCGAACCCGGTGTTCGTCCTGGCCGCACCGATAACGCACCTCGCCGTCGGGGCTGACGGCCCAGACCTCTGCACCGGTCAGGATCTCGGCCCCGTGTGCGCGCGCCGCATCGGCCAGTGCGGCGGTGACCGCGCCCATGCCGCCAACCGGCACGTCCCACCTGCCGGTGCCGCCGCCGAGCAGGTGGTAGAGGAAGCAGACGTTCTGGTCCAGCGAGTCGTCGTCGAGGCGGGCGAAGGTCCCGATCAGCGCATCGGTGCCCATCACACCGCGAACCAGGTCCGAGGACACCGCGGCGGTGATCGCGTGGCCGACGGGCTGTTCGACGAGCTCGCTCCAGGCCGCGGCGGCCCCCGGTTGTCCGGCGGCGAGCACGTGGTCGCGCACGGCGGATCGGGTCCGCAGCGGCTCGAGCAACGTCGGCCACAGCGGCTCGGTCAGTGCCCGGCAGCGCCGGTAGAACTCCTCGAAGCCCCGCTCGTCCCCGCCTGCCCCGACAGCGGCGAACGTGGACTGTGCCCCGATCAGCAATCCGGTGCGCGCGTCGTCGGCCGGATCCGGGGTGTAAGACGCATACCGGCGCGGGGCCAGCGGTACTGTCGCGCCGATGTCGCGCAGGATCCGGGCGGGCAGCAGGCTCACCAGATAGGCGTAGCGCGACAGCCGGGCGTCGACCCCTTCGAATGGCCGCGCCGATGTGGCCGCTCCTCCAACCTCACCGAGCCGCTCGAGTACCCGAACCCGCCGCCCGGCGAGCGCAAGGTAGGCCGCCGCCACCAAAGCGTTGTGCCCGCCGCCGACCACGACCGCGTCGAACGAGTCCCCGGCGCTCATGCCGATCAGTGTGCCCGACCGCGGTTAACCAACGGGGACGGTCCGAAGCGGGGGCCGGCCCGTTACGGTGGTGCCGTGACGAACAAACCCGATATCGAGTTCCCCGGCGGTCCGCCGCCCGCCGAACTGGTCATCACCGACCTGGTGGTCGGAGAGGGCCGGGAGGCCAAACCCGGAGACGTCGTCGATGTGCACTACGTCGGTGTCGAGTTCGACTCCGGGGAGGAGTTCGACAGCTCCTGGAACCGCGGGGAGTCCATCTCCTTCCCGCTGCGTGGGCTTATCCAGGGCTGGCAGGACGGGATTCCGGGGATGCGCGTGGGCGGCCGCCGGCAACTGGTGATCCCGCCCGCGCTGGCCTACGGGCCGGCGGGCGCAGGGCACCGGCTTTCCGGCAAGACGCTGATCTTCGTCATCGACCTACTGGGCGTTGGCTGAGAAACCCGCCAAAACGCCGGCGCCGCACCCCGGCTGTCGTATGTTGCTCCGGTCGCGGCAACTGATGGTCCAGCAACTGGCGGAGGAGGGAACCGATGACGGGTTCCGGTGACGCGCGGGTCAGCGCGACGGCGACCGAGTGGAGAGCGGAGTCGCGCTACTACCGGCGTTCGCCCGGGTGGGGGTGGCTGCTGGGACTGCTGCTGATCCCGTTGCTGTTCGGTTGGCTCGGCTGGGGAGCGCTCAAGCCGAAGGTGAGCGTCAGCGCCCCGAGCATCGGCGTGACCGCGCCCAGCCTGGCGGTGCCGTCGCTGAACTTCTCGCCGCTGTCGATCCTGCGCAACGGCAATGACTTCACGCTGGCCGGCATCCTTCCCGACCTGTCGGTGAAGAACAGCCTGCTCGCCACGCTCAAGTCGGCCCTCGGTCCGTCGGTGAATCTGATCGACAAGATCGATGTCGAGGCCGGTGCGACCGCGCCGGACTTCGCCGGCCTGAGCGGTCTTCTCGAGGCCGCCGTCGACGTACCCGACTTCCACTTCACCGTTGAGGGCGGCACGCTGACCCTGACCGGCACTGCGCCCTCGGAAGAGGTCAAAGCCGCCGTGGAGGCCGCCGCGAAGGCCGGCTGGCCGAACCTGCAGATCATCAACAACATCGCATTGAAGGGTGCCGCACCGTCGTGTGACAACCTGCAGGCAACCGTCGATGCCAATCTCGCCGCGCCGATCAAGTTCGAAACCGGTAGCGACAAGCTCACGGCCGACGGCGAGGAGCAGTTAAGTGCGGTCGTCTCCGCTGTCGAGGGCTGCCCAGATGTGAAGCTGACGGTGGTCGGGCATACCGACAACACCGGTACCGACGCGATCAACAATCCGCTGAGCGAGAACCGGGCGAAGTCGGTCGCCGCCTACCTGGTCTCTCAGGGCATTCCGGCCGATTCGGTGACCAGCAAGGGCGCCGGATCCACAGAGCCCGTCGCCAGCAACGACACCGCTGCCGGGCGCGCCCAGAACCGGCGCACCGAGATCACAGTGAACTAGGGAGAAACGAGATGAGTTTCGTCGCGCAGTGGTTGTGGTACCTGCTCGCCTTTCTGGTCGGTTCGGCGGTGGCCTGGGTGATCACCGTCCTGACCATCCCCCGGACCAGCAGGGAAGAGGCCATCGCCGATCTTCCCGGCTCACGTGAGATAGGAGCGCGCTGATGGGTGACGTGAACTGGTGGCTGATGGCGCTTGCCTTCGTACTGGGCCTCTTGCTGACCTTCGCCATGATGATCCGCAAGGTCACCCGCGAAGTGCCGGTCACCCATACGGTGTCGGTGGCGGCGACCGCTGCGGGCGCGGCCGCGGCCGGCGGTGCAGCGGCGAAGGTGCGCGGCGTGGCGGAGAAGGTCCACGGCGATGTTCGGGGTGTGGCGGAGAAGGTCCACGGTGATGTGCATGCCGCGGCCGAGAAGGTCCACGGTGATGTGCGCGGAGCTGCCGAGAAGGTCCACGGTGATGTGCGCGGAGCTGCCGAGAAGGTCCACGGTGATTTGCATGCCGCGGCCGAGAAGGTCCACGGTGATGTGCGCGGAGCTGCCGAGAAGGTCCACGGTGATGTGCATGCCGCGGCCGAGAAGGTCCACGACGACGTCCATACCCTCGCCCAGAAGGTCGATACCGTGGAGAGCCGCGGAATCATCGAGGTGGCTCCGTACGGTTCGGGATCCATTCGTGTGACCCGCCGGAGGAATGCGCCGGCCGGCTACCGGATCAAGGGTGCGGAGAAGACCCGGCGTTACCACACCTCCGAGAGCCCTGACTTCGATGCGATCGAAACCGAGCTGTGGTTCCTCAATGAGGAGAGCGCCGGGAAAGCCGGGTTCCTGCGTTGGGACGCCAAGGGCGACGACAAGGTTGGTCTGGTCGAGGGCGCTGGGACGGGTGCGGTTGCGGCGCACTTCGCCTCAGTCGATGACGTTCCCGCCGGCCCGTACGGTAGGGGCTCCGCCAAGGCCGATGTCGACGGCAGCGGCCCAGCGGGCTGGACGATCAAGGGCAATGCCGACTCGATGCTCTACCACACCACGGACAGCCAGTGGTACGGGCAGACCATCGCCGAGGTGTGGTTCGCCGACGAGGAGTCCGCTCGAGCGGCCGGCTTCCTGCGTTGGGACTCCGACAGCGCCGCGGGTGCTCGGGCCGCGGTCGCGTCCATCGAGGAGGTGCCGGCCGGTCCCTACGGCAAGGGTTCGGCCAATTCGGGTGCCGGTGGCAGCGGACCGCGGGGTTGGCTGATCAAGGGCAACGCCGACTCGATGCTTTTCCACGGCCCGGACAGCCCGGCCTACGAGCAGACCATCGCGGAGGTCTGGTTCTTCGATGAGGCAACCGCCCGGGCTGCCGGGTTCGACAAGTGGGACAAGAACTTCAAATAGGGCCGGGCTAGCGCGGCGCGGGCAGTCGCAGCGCCAAGCGGGTTCCGCCCAGTGGGCTGTCCTCCAACGATGCCGTGCCGCCGTGGATGTCGGCTTGCTGAGCTACCAGCGCCAGACCCAGTCCGGACCCGGAGTGCGAGGCGGTGGAGCCGCGCGCAAAACGGTCGAACACGCTGCGCCGCTCGGACTCGGGTACGCCGGTGCCGTTGTCGTCCACCGCGATGGTGACCCCGTCTCGCGAGGTCACCGCCGAAAGCTGCACTCGGGTCGAGCTGCCATGCTTGACCGCGTTGGCGATCGCGTTGTCCACCGCCAGCCGCAGCCCGGCGGGTAGGCCGATGATGATGCAGGTCGGCGATGGAACCAGCGAAACCTCGAGATCGGGGTAGACGCGCATCGCGTCGTGGGCGGCTCGGTCGAGCAGTTCGGTGACGTCCACCGGCACCTGATCGGCCTCGGTGGACAGCTCGCCCTGGGCCAGTCGCTCCAGCGCGCTCAATGTCGCCTCGATGCGGCTCTGGGTCCGCATGACGTCGCCGAGCACCTCCTTGCGCTGCTCATCGGGCAGCTCCAGGGTCGAGAGCACCTCGAGATTGGTGCGCATAGCGGTCAGCGGGGTGCGCAACTCGTGCGCCGACACCGCGGCGAAGTCACGGGCCGAGGTCAGGGCGGCCTTGGTGCGGCCCTGCTCGGTCCAGATTCGCTCCAGCAGGCCCTTGAGCGCCTCGCCGATCTCAACGGCCTCGGTGGCTCCGCTGACGTCGATATCGGGTTCGCCGCCGCCGGCGTCGATCTGGCGGGTCTGCTGGGCCAGTCGGCGCAGCGGACGAACCGCGAAGGCTGCCAGCAACCAGCCCAGAAGTGCCGCAGCCCCGACGGCTAGGACGCAGATCATCAGCACCCGCCGGTGCAGGTTGTTGGTGTCGGCGATGGTGTCGTCATATGTGGCGCCGACCTGCAGCGTGGTCGGTGGCTCCGAATACGGGATCTCTACGGTACGGACCCGGTAGCGCACACCGTCGACATCCGCGGTGGCGTAGGTGGCGCCAAGTTCGGGCAGCACGATGTCGGAGTTGGAACGCACCTCGCTGCCGCGGTGCACGGTGATCACCACATCGCGGATGGTGGGGGAGGGCGGGATCTGGTCGAGGCCCCGGGGCACGAACGGCACGGCGAATCCGGCGGCCTCATCGAGGCGGCGGTCCAGACGCTCGAGGCGGTCGTTGGTGATACCTATCCAGACAATGGTGCCCACGATGGTCACCACGATCGCCGCACCGATCGCCGTCGCGAATGCCACCCGGGTTCGTAACGAGGGCGTGCGGCGCAGTATGCGAGGAAGCGTCACGGTAATGCCAGCATCAGAGGCTCGATCACTGGGTGCGCAGGACGAAACCCACCCCGCGCACGGTGTGCAGCAGCCGCGGCGCACCGCCCGCCTCCAGCTTGCGGCGCAGATATCCGATGAACACGTCGACCACATTGGTGTCGGCGGCGAAGTCGTAGCCCCACACCAGTTCGAGCAGTTGGGCGCGGCTGAGCACGGCGGTCTTGTGCTCGGCGAGCACGGCGAGCAGGTCGAACTCGCGTTTGGTCAGATCGACGTCGACGCCGTTGACCCGGGCCCGGCGCCCAGGGATGTCGACCTCCAGCGGTCCGACCTGAATGGTTTCCGAGGAGAACGTCGCGCTTGCGCCCCGGCGGCGCAGCAGCGCTTTGACCCGGGCCACAAGTTCAGCCAGGACGAACGGTTTGACCAGATAGTCGTCGGCGCCGGCCTCCAGTCCGGCGACCCGGTCGTCGACCGAACTCCGGGCCGACAGCACACAAACCGGAACGTCGTTGTCCATCGCGCGCAGGGCGGTCACCACGCTCACCCCGTCCAGTACCGGCATGTTGATGTCGAGGACGATCGCGTCGGGCCGCGTCTCGGTGGCGCTGCGCAGGGCCTCCGCGCCGTCGACCGCGGTCGCCACCTCGAATCCGGAGAGTCGCAGCCCGCGCTCCAAGGAGGCCAGCACGTCGGGGTCATCGTCGACGACCAGAACGCGCGGTGAAGCCGAGCCGGTGTCCATGATCCCCATATTGCCGGATCGCCGCCCGGACGGTGGGAGGCATGGCCGTGACATGATTCGCACAGGGGTTGCCTGCCCAGGGGGCGGCTGTTTCGTTCGCAGAAGGGGTTTGGCGCAAGAAGGGGTTCGCGCAAGAAGGGTTCGGCGCAGAAGCTGGAGACGATTCGGTGGTGGAACAGGTCGGCCGGGGAGGACTGAGGTCGCAGCCGTCGATCGCGCCCCGGCCGGCACGGGCGCGAGCCGTCTCCGACTTGCTGCGACTAGTGCCGTATCTGATGCCCTACCGGGTGCGGTGGATCGCGATGGTGGGGGTCGCGGTGGCCAGCCTGTTCGCCACTATCGCGATTCCGCTGATGACCCGGGCGGTGATCGACGGGCCGGTGCACCGCCGAGACCCGCACGGCCTGTGGATTCTCGGTTCGGCGGCGGTGGCGGTCGGCGTCGCCGAGGCCGCGCTGTGGTTCATCCGGCGATGGCTGGTGGCACGCGCCACGATGGGGGTCGAAACCGATATCCGCAAGGATCTCTACGCGCGGCTGCAAATCCTTCCGATGTCCTTCCACGGACGCTGGGAGTCCGGGCAGTTGCTCTCCCGGATGATGAACGATCTGGGCACCATCCGCCGGCTACTGTCCTTCGGGCTTATCTTCCTCATGCTCAACGTCCTGCAGATCGTGGTCGTCACGGCGATCCTGCTGGCGATGTACTGGCCGCTCGGAGTGGTCGTCGCTATCTCGGTCATCCCGGTCACCGTCACGATGCTGAGGTTCGAGCGCAGATTCACCACCTTGTCGCGCCGGGCGCAGGATCAGGCCGGCAACGTCGCCACCGCCGTGGAGGAGTCTGCGCTGGGATTTCGGGTGGTCAAATCCTTCGGGCGGGAGGACTACGTCTACGAACGTTTCGACGACCGGGCGACCATGCTTTACGACACGGCAGTCCGGAAGGTGTCGGTCTCCGCCCGGTTCTGGACTCTGCTCGAGGTCATCCCCAACATCACCGTGATCATTGTGCTGGGCCTGGGCGCGTGGGCCGTCGGCCACGGACAAGTGACGTTGGGGACCCTGGTCGCCTTCATCACGATGATGTTGTCGCTGGTGTGGCCGATCTCCTCGCTGGGCTTTTTGTTGTCGATGACCCAGGAGGCGATGACGGCCGCTAACCGGGTCGCGGAGATTTTCGACGAACCGCTCGAGATCGTCGACGGCCCGGAGCGCCGGGTCCCGCGGGCGGGCCGTCTCGAACTCGACGACGTGGGCTTCCGATTCCCCGGGGGCGACTGGGTGCTTCGGCATGTCAGCCTCACCGTGGAGCCGGGGCAGACTGTGGCCCTGGTTGGAGCGACCGGGGCCGGCAAGTCGATGCTCGCCGCGCTGCTGCCGCGACTCTACGACGTCACCGAAGGGGCCATCCGTCTCGACGGTATCGACATCCGCCAACTGCCCTTGGACGTGCTGCGGCGCGCGGTGGCGGTCGCGTTCGAAGATCCCACGTTGTTCTCGATGTCGGTCGAGGAAAATCTGCGCTTCGGCAACCCCGCGGCCGGAGACGGCGAGGTCCGGCGTGCCGTCGACATCGCCGCCGCGCATTTCGTCGATGACCTGCCCTATGGCCTACAGACCCGGATCGGGGAGCAGGGGATGAGTTTGTCCGGGGGGCAGCGTCAACGTTTGGCGCTGGCCCGGGCGATCCTCTCCGAACCTGAGGTACTGGTGCTCGATGACACGTTCTCGGCCCTCGACGTCCACACCGAGGCCGCTGTCACCAAGGCGCTGCGCGCGTTCTTGGCTGGCGTCACCGGAATCGTCGTGGCACATCGTGCTTCGACGGTTGCGCTTGCCGACAAGGTGGCCCTGCTCGACACCGTCGACGGGGCGGGCACCATCACTCACGTCGGCACCCATGAGCAACTCCTGACACAGGTTCGGCGTTACAGGTACCTGCTGGCCGCCGGCGACGAGCTCGACGACGGCTACGAGCCCCGGCCGGTCTGGGAGGACGACACCGAGCGCCGGCGGCTTGATCATGCCCGCGAGGAGGCAAACGGGGATCGGCCCGTCGGCTATGCGGAGTCTGAAGGCCGTCTCCGGTGAACGAGTGGCGAGGGCGGCTGGAGGAAGGCGGCGAGGACCCGGAGACCGGTGAATCGGCCGCCCGCGGCCGTGAGGCCCGCGCTCTACTGGCGTCGCTGCTGCGGCCCTTCCGGGTCGTCATGGCCGCGCTCGCCGCAGCGGTGATCATCGAAAACGCAGCGCGGCTGGCCATCCCCTTGATGGTCAAGCGCGGAATCGACCATGCGATACCGCCGCTGCTGGCCGGAGGCGCGGCGGGGGAGTTGGTCGCCGTGGTGGTCGTGTTGTGCGGACTGGTGGTGGTGCAGGCGGTCAGCCGGATGTTCTTCCTCAACGGCGCCGGCCGGATCGGGCAACAGGTGCTGCGGGAACTGCGGCGCCGGTTGTTCCGCCAGTTTCAGCGCCTCGACGTCGACTTCCTCGACCGCTACACCTCCGGCCGGGTGGTAAGCCGGTCGACCAACGACGTCGAGGCCATCGAGGAGATGCTCGAGACCGGGTTCGACAGTCTGGTGACCGCGGCGCTCACCCTGGCCGGAACCGCGGTACTGCTGGTCGTGCTCGACGTCCGGCTGGGACTGATGTGCCTGGTGGCAGTCCCGGTGCTGGCGGCCCTGGTGCGCTGGTTCGCCACCGAGTCGGCCAGGACCTACCGCAGGGTGCGCGAGAGTGCGGCCCTGGTGATCGTGCAGTTCGTCGAGACGATGACCGGCATCAAGGCCGTGCAGGCCTACCGGCGTCAGCCGCGCAACCAGGAGATCTTCGATGACGTCGCAAACGGCTACCGGGCCGTCAACGAACGTAGCTTCCGGCTGCTCGCCATCTTCATGCCGGCGGTCAAACTCGTCGGCAACCTCACCACCGGGGTGGTGCTGCTCTACGGCGGCTACCGGGTGCTGCACGATCAGATGACCATCGGCACGCTGACTGCGTTCCTGCTCTACTTGCGCATGTTCTTCGAGCCGATGCAGGAGATCGCGCAGTTCTTCAACACGTTCCAGTCGGCGTCCTCGGCCCTGGAGAAGATCGCCGGCGTGTTGGCCCAGAAACCGGCCGTCGCCGATCCCGAACAGCCGGTCCGGCTAGGCACGGTTCGCGGCGATATCGACCTGATAGAGGTGCGATTCGGCTACCTGCCCGAGCGTCCGGTCCTGCCCGCGATGAGCCTGACCGTGCCCGCCGGGCAGACGGTCGCCCTCGTCGGCACCACCGGAGCGGGCAAGACCACAATCGCCAAGCTGATCGCCCGCTTTCACGACCCCGATGCGGGTTCGGTCACTCTCGACGGCATCGACCTGCGGCGGATGAGCCAGCGTGATCTGCGGGAGCGGGTCGTGATGGTGACCCAGGAGAATTTCCTGTTCTCCGGCACCGTGGCCGACAACATCCGGTTCGGCCGTCCGGAAGCCACCGACGATCAGGTCCGCGCAGCGGCCGCCGCGGTGGGGGCCGACGAGTTCATCGGCGCGCTGCCCGACGGGTATGACACCGATGTCGCCAAGCGCGGCGGCCGGCTCTCCGCCGGACAACGCCAGCTGGTGGCTTTCGCTCGCGCCTTTCTGGCTGACCCGACCGTGTTGATCCTGGACGAGGCGACGTCGTCGCTGGACATTCCCAGCGAGCGTCTCGTGCAGCGCGCGTTGCGTACGGTGCTGGCCGGACGCACCGCGCTGGTCATCGCCCACCGGCTGTCCACGGTCTCCATCGCCGACCGGGTGTTGGTCCTCGAGCACGGCCGCGTGGTGGAGGACGGCCGGCCACAGGACTTGATCGGCTCCGGCGGCCGTTATGCGGCACTGCACCGGGCCTGGATCGACTCCCTGGCATAGCTCGCCCGGCGCGCACCGGCGGAGCCGATTTCGACGAGGGCGGTTACCGCACAGGCCGTACGCCACGGCGCCGGCAACGCCGGTGCGCCCGGCGGCCTCGGTCAAGCGGCGGCCCGCCTAGCCCCTTTTCCGGTCGCCATGGTGCCTTGGGGCGCGGGGGGCCGTGGCTGCGGAAGAATGGATTTATGAAGCGTTTCGCCGACCGGGCCGACGCCGGGCGCCAGCTGGCTGAGGCTCTCGCGGGCTACCGCGGTCGCGACGTGCTGGTCGTGGGCCTGCCTCGCGGCGGGGTTCCGGTGGCCTATCAGGTGGCCACCGCCCTCGGTGCGCCCCTGGACGTGCTGGTTGTCCGCAAACTCGGCGTTCCCTACCAGCCGGAATTGGCCTTCGGGGCGATCGGCGAGGGACCTGAGGGTGGGGAGAACGTCCGGGTTCTCAACGAGGCGGTGTTGCGCCAGACGCTGCTCGATACCGCGGATATCGCGGCTGTTGAGGCCGAGCAGCGAGCCGAGCTCCGGCGCAGGATCGACCGGTACCGCGGCGGCCGGCCGGGACCGGATCCCTCAGGCCGGACCGTGCTGATCATCGACGACGGTTTCGCCACCGGCGCCACCGCTCGGGCGGCGGCTCTGGTGGCTCGGGCGCAGGGGGCGGCAAGGGTGGTGCTGGCCGCGCCGATCGGAGCCGCCGCCACCGTCGCCGGGCTGCACGACGTTGCCGACGAGGTGGTCTGCCTGGTCGTCCCCCGGGGTTTCCGGGCGGTCGGCCAGGGATACGACGACTTCACCCAGACCTCTGACGAACAGGTATGCGCACTGCTCGAAGCCGCCCACCGTGACCGGCGGCCCCCCGACACCGATCAGTAGGCTCATGCCCATGATCGGGATAGAGCGTGTCGGCGATGTGACGACCATCGAGTTGCGCCGCCCGGAGCGGCGCAATGCGCTGAACTCCGAACTGGTGGATTCGCTGCGCGAGGCGGTGCAGGCGGCGGCCGCCGATGATGTGCGCGCGATCGTGCTGACCGGGGCCGGAACGGTGTTCTGCGCCGGGGCCGACCTCTCCGGCGACGTGTTCGCCGCGGATTTCCCCGACAAGGCAATCGCGCTGAACCTGGCCATCGACGCCGTGCCGGTGCCGGTGATCGGCGCAGTCAACGGTCCGGCGATCGGCGCCGGCGTGCAACTGGCCATGGTCTGCGATCTGCGGGTGGTCGCCCCGGAGGCCTACTTCCAGTTCCCGATCGCCCGGTACGGGCTGGCACTGGACAACTGGAGCATCCGCAGACTGGCGTCGCTGGCCGGCTATGGCCGCGCCCGGGGAATGCTGCTGGCGGCCGAGAAACTCGACGCCGAAACCGCCCTGATGACCGGGATGGCCAACCGGATCGGCACCCTTGCCGACGCCCAGGGCTGGGCGGCCGAGATCGCCGGACTCGCTCCGCTGTCGCTGCGGCACTCCAAGCGGGTGCTCAACGACGACGGCGCCTACGAGGAGCAGGCCGACATCCACAAGGAACTCTTCGACAAGGCGTGGGGCAGCCGGGATGTCATCGAGGCGCAGGTCGCCCGTATCGAGAAGCGTCCCGCGAGGTTCCAGGGGGCATAGTGGCCGGTCTCCCGGATCTTTCGGCGCTGGTGCCCAGCGGAAAAGCGGCGGTGCGTCTGGCGGCCGGCACCGTTTCGCTCGCTGCCGGCGGATGGGCGCTGCGGGCGCTGCGTGACACCCCGGCCGCTTTGGGAGCCGGTGCGGCGGCGATCCGGGCGGTCGCCGAGGGTTCGCCGAACTACCGGGGCGGGGTCTTCCGCAACCTCGAGCCGTCGGCGGCGATCCGCCTCGACGCCGAGGAGAACCGGCTGGTGGTCTTCGAACTGTTTTCCAACGGGTCGGAGAGCCGACCCAGAAACGGCGTCCCGTTGGCCGACCCGATGCCGGGAATCGACCCCGGTCCGCTGGCGGTTACCTGGCTGGGCCACGCGACAGCGCTGCTGGAGATCGACGGCTACCGGCTGCTGACCGACCCGGTGTGGGCTGAGCGCTGTTCTCCGTCGCGTTCGGTGGGCCCGCAGCGACTGCACCCGCCACCGGTGCCGCTGGAGGCCCTTCCCGCACTCGACGCCGTGGTGATCAGCCATGATCATTACGACCACCTGGACATGGACACGGTGCGTATGTTGGCCCGCACGCAGCGAGCGGTGTTCGTCACTCCGCTGGGGGTGGGCGCGCACCTGCGGCACTGGGGTGTCCCGGCGAGCCGGATCGTCGAACTGGACTGGGATCAAAGCTTTCACATCGACGATCTGATTCTGACCTGTACCCCGGCCCGGCATTTCTCCGGCCGATTCCTGTCCCGCAACAACACGTTGTGGTCGTCCTGGGTCGTCGCGGGGCCGACGCATCGCGCCTTCTTCGGCGGCGACACCGGCTACACCGCCAGTTTCGCCGACATCGGCGCTCAGCACGGCCCCTTCGACCTGACCCTGCTGCCGATCGGCGCCTACAACAAGGCCTGGCCCGACATCCACATGAACCCGGAGGAGGCCGTCCGGGCGCACCGGGACCTCAACGCGAACAACGATGGGGCGGGCGTGCTGGTGCCGATCCATTGGGGCACCTTCCGGCTGGCCCCGCACCCTTGGTCCGAACCGGCCGAGCGCCTGGTTGCGGCGGCCGCCGACGGCGGTGTCGAGGTGGCAGTCCCCAAACCGGGCGGGCGGGTGGCGGTGGATGCCGCCGCACCCGGCGAACGCCGGTCGGAGTACGGCTGGTGGCGACGGTGACGCCGCGGCGGCAGGTGACGGGCCGGTCCGTCGCCGGCCCGCGCCTTCTGGGGCGGTGCGGGGCGGTCTTGGCCGTG
>JAGQTO010000276.1:0-4708 GCA_020439025.1 Mycobacterium sp.
CGGCGCTCTGGCACCTGCGCACCCCGATCCGCGGCACCCTGCGCGACACCGCCACCACCGCACTGGATCTGGCGCTGGCCCTCCACCCGACGCCCGCGGTCGGCGGGGTTCCGACGGCCGTGGCGGTGGACGCCATCGACGACATCGAGAGCGACCGCGGCTTCTACGCCGGTGCGGTCGGCTGGTGCGACGCCCGTGGGGACGGCCGGTGGGTGGTGGCCATCCGCGGCGCGGAGGTGTCCGCCGACCGCCGCAGCGCGCTGGCCCACGCCGGCGGCGGCATCGTGGCCGAATCCGACCCGGATGACGAGGTCGCCGAGACCACCACCAAGTTCCGGACCATCCTGACCGCCATGGGGGTGCGACAGTGAACCCGCAGATCCGCACCGCGCGCCCCGGAGACGTGCCCGAGATCGTCGCGATGATCCACGAACTGGCCGCGTTCGAACACGCCGCCGAGGACTGCGCGGTGACCGAAAACCAGATCACCACAGCACTTTTCGGCCCGGATGCCGTCGCGTCCTGCCATCTCGCCGAGGTCGGCGGCCGGATCGCCGCGATGGCGCTGTGGTTCCGGAACTTCTCCACCTGGGACGGGGTGGCCGGCATCCACCTGGAGGACCTGTTCGTTCGGCCGGAGTTCCGCCGCCGGGGCCTGGCCCGCGCGCTGCTGGCCACCTTGGCCCGCGAGTGCGTCCGGCGCGGCTACAGCCGTTTGAGCTGGGCGGTGCTGGACTGGAACACCGACGCCATCGCCCTCTACGACGCGGTGGGCGGACGGGCAATGCCGGAGTGGATCCCCTACCGGGTCTGCGGCCCCGAACTGTCGGAGCTGGCCCTTTCCGCGCCGGCCCTGTCGGAGTAGCTCATCCACCGCAGTGTCGACGGCGCGAACAGCAGCCCCAGCACCGCCAGTGCGACCGCCGCGACCGGGATGCCGTAGAGCCAACGGTGCGACCCGGCCCCGGCATACCACGCCACCGGAAGCAGCAGCAGCTGGATGAACACCGCGATACCGCGGCCCCACCGCCGGCCGGTCCACAGCGCCCACGCCGCGGTCAACAACGCCGCCGCGAACACACCGAACCAGGCCGCATTACCGAAACCGTTGACGATGTGCCGGTCGGAACCGGCCAGCCCCCGGACCAGGAACACCAGGGCCGCGGCAAGGCCGAGGGCACCCTGCAGTGCGACCAGCACCGCAGCCCTTCGCACGGTTACCGGGGTCATACCGCGTCGGCCCGCCCGGTGATCTGTTGCAGGACGGCGGTGGCGATGCGGTCGGAGTCGCCGAAACGCGCCGCGTCGACACCGATCAGAACCGGCCCGGCGGCCCGGTACAGGGTCGCGCACTGGGCCTGGCACACCGCGAACGTCGACTGGTCAAGCACCTGGGTGGTGACCGACAGATCCGCCACCCCGAGGTTCGAACATGCCGTCAGCGACTTGCCCAAGGCGGTCAGGGCCGCGCGAGCGGAGCGGGAGTTGGGGTAGACCGCGACGGCCTGTGTGACGGTCCGGTTGGCCGGCCCCGGATAGGTGACCGAGGCGAACTGCGTATAACCGCTTTGGAAGGCGACGTCCTGGTTGAACAGGCCGTAGCACTCAGCCGGGTACTGCGCGTCGTACTGGTGCTGGCCGCCCGGACGGTTCACCGGATCCGCCGGCGCCAGATCGGCATTGCCGCCGACGATGCCACGGACCTCGTCGACGTTGAGCAGCATGGCACCGGCAGCCGGTTCAGCGCCCGCGTTCGGCGCCGCGCCCAGCGCGGCGAACAAGGCCAGCGCGGCAGCCGCCACGAATCGAATGCCCGTCATCTGCCACCCTCACGCCGGTATCAACAGCATCGTCGAGTGTAGGCGCTCCCGCATTAGGCTGATGGCTCGTGCGTGCCGTGCTGATCGTGAACCCCAACGCCACGTCCACGACCCCGGCCGGCCGCGACCTGCTCGCCCACGCCCTGGAAAGCCGGGTTCAGCTCAGCGTCGTCCACACCGACCATCGCGGGCACGCCGTCGAGATCGCCGAGGCGGCCAAACGGGACGGTATCGACGTGATCATCGTGCACGGCGGCGACGGCACGGTGAACGAGGTGGTCAACGGCCTACTGGGCCGCCCGGGCCCGGACCGGCCGGCAGCAGAGACACTGCCGGCCGTGGCGGTGGTCCCCGGCGGGTCGGCCAATGTCTTCGCCCGCGCGCTGGGCATCAGCCCGGACCCCGTCGAGGCCACCAACCAGCTCATCGACCTGCTCGGCGAGCGTCGGGGAGGTGCGGCGTGGCGGCGCATCGGCCTGATGGACTGCAGCGAGCGCTGGGCGGTGTTCACCGCCGGTATGGGCGTGGACGGTGACGTGGTGGCGGCGGTGGAGGCCCAGCGCGCCAAGGGGCGCAAGGTGACCGCCGGTCGCTACATGCGCATCGCTTTCCGCGAGATGCTGAGCGGCGTGCGCGCCGAACCGCTGCTCACGCTGCATCTGCCCGACCGTGAGCCGGCCCCGGGCGTGCATTTCGCCTTCGTGTCCAACGCCAGCCCGTGGACCTATGCCAACCGCCGGCCGGTGTGGACCAACCCGGGGACGACCTTCGAGGGCGGACTCGGCGTCTTCGCCGTCACCACCATGAACTTCCTGTCCAACCTGCTGGTGGTGCGTCGGATGCTGGCCCGCAGCGCCGAGATCAAGGGCAGGCACCTGATCCGCGAGGACGACCTGCCGTGGGTGCGGATCACCGCCGCCGAGCCGATCGCCTGCCAGGTGGACGGCGATTTCCTGGGGATGCGCACCGAGATGACCTTCACCGCGGTTCCCGGGGCGCTGTCGGTTGCGGCACCAGCCGCACAACCGGGCTGAACTGCGCCGATACCCGACGATCAGCGGCTTGAGGGCGCAGTTACCCTGAGTTTAGACTAAGGAGCAGCCGGGATTTTCACCCACCCGGGGAGTGACCTTCCCCACGCTTCGACTAAGTTCCCTTGACTTCCGTCATGCCTGTGAAAACATCGTTGTAACAGAGCAACAACGTTTGCGTGTGCACCGGTTAACACCGCGGTCGACGGGGAATACCCCGCTTCTTGGTGCGCACGCATGTAGTTAAGGAGTAGCGACAAATGGATTGGCGCCACAAGGCGGTCTGCCGCGACGAGGATCCGGAACTGTTCTTCCCGGTCGGTAACAGTGGTCCGGCGATCGCCCAGATCGCTGATGCGAAGCTCGTGTGCAACCGGTGCCCGGTCGTGACGGAGTGCCTGACCTGGGCGCTTGATTCCGGTCAGGACGCCGGCGTCTGGGGCGGTATGAGCGAGGACGAGCGCCGCGCCCTCAAGCGTCGCAACGCTCGGACCCGGGCCCGCACCGGCGTCTGACGCAATTCTTCGATCGGGGCCCCGGCAATCCCGCCGGGGCCCCTTTCTCTTGCGCTCTTACTGGTTTGATTGACCCCGCACGGCGTTCTGGGCGTGGTCGCGCAACGCTGCGCCGACCGCTGGCCCCGAGGATGTCTGGCTGGCAACCTGGGGACCTCCGGGGAGCGGAGTAGCCTCAGAGACATGCGGTCGTACGGACTGAAGGCCCTCGGCGTCGCCGCTACGATGGCCGCGTTGCACTGGGCCGCTCTGCCGGTAACCGGCAACGCCGATCGCGCTGATCGAAACGAGGTCACGTCCGGGCAGGGCTCCCCACCCGGACGGGCCGGACGTGCCGGACCTCCCAGATCCCCCGACCAGACGGAGTCGAGCGGACCGCGCAGGGCCACGGGGAGGTCCAGCGGTCGACCTGGAACGGTCGGCTCGACCAGACCGGCCCCCTTCCCCATCCCCGGCGACGAGGGTGGTTCCCCGGACCCCGGCGGCGGCGACCAACCTGGGGCACTGGCCGGTCTCAGCGAGGCCGACGCGACGGCGGCCGCTGCTCAGAAGGGGTTCACGGTCAGGATCATCGCCCGCGATGGCGAGTGGTATCCGGTGACCAAGGACTACCGACTGGACCGCATCAACTTCGTGGTCGTAAACGGTGTCGTCGTCGACGCGACCATCGGTTGACGGCGGCCCGCTACTGCGCCGTCCCCCGGCCCGCGCGGCGCCCGATCGGAACCCGCAGCACGACCTCAGTGCCACCACCGGGCCGCGCCCGCATGCCCAGCGTGCCGTCCAGTTCGGCGGCCAGCAGGGTCCGCACGATCTGAAGCCCCAGCCGATCGGAATCCTCCAGGCTGAACCCCTCCGGTAGTCCGCGGCCATTATCGCTGATCACGATGTCCAGCGCGCGCGCCGAACGCGCGGCGCGGATCACCACCTGGCCACCCTTGTCGGCCGGGCCGAAGGCGTGCTCGATGGCGTTCTGGACCAGTTCGGTGACCACCATGACCAGAGCGGTAGCCCGATCGGCGTCGAGCACACCCAGGGCACCCTCCCGGCTGATCCGGATCGGCGCGTCCACCCGGGCCACGTCGTTCATGATCGGCAGGATCCGGTCGATGACCTCGTCGAGGTTGACCTCCTCGTCGACCGATATCGACAACGCCTCGTGCACCTGCGCGATCGCGGCCACCCTGCGCACCGACTCCAGCAGCGCCTCCCGGCCCTGGGCGTTGTCGGTGCGACGAGCCTGCAGCCGCAGCAGGGCCGCCACGGTCTGCAAGTTGTTCTTGACCCGGTGGTGGATCTCCCGGATGGTCGCGTCCTTGCTGAGCAGCGCCCGGTCCCGGCG
>JAGQTO010000276.1:4856-5463 GCA_020439025.1 Mycobacterium sp.
CGATATGGTCGGCCAGTTCCCGGGCCTCGAACGGGTCGGAGATCAGCGGCCGCGTCAGCGCCACCAGGTTGTGGCCTTCCAGGTCGGTGGCAAGGCCCATGCGGTGGTAGGCCGACAGGGCGTTCGGGCTGGCGTAACCGACCACGCCGTCGACGTCGAGGCGGATGAAACCGTCACCCACCCGGGGGCTCGACCGCGACATCGCCACCTGGCCCACGTTCGGGAAGGTGCCCTCCGAGACCATGTCCAGCAGTGTCGCGGCACAGTCCAGGTAAGCCTTCTCCAGCCGCGAGGACGTGCGCCGGCCATCGCCCGCGCTCTGCCGGGTGAGCAGCGCCACCACCTCGCCGCAGCAGCGCACCGGCACCGCTCCGAGCAGACCCTCCTCGGCAACGACAGTGCCGACCGCGTCGGCGATCAGCATCGTCGAGGCTGTGTTGGGCCGGCATTGCGCTACGCAGATCAAGTTGCCGTCGTCGCGGGGCACCCACATCAGCAGGTCGCCGAAGGACAGGTCGGCAAGTAGTTGCCATTCGCCCACCAACGCATGAAGGTGGTCCACCGCGCTGCCGGGCAACTCGGTGTGCTCGGCGAGCAGATCACCGAG
>JAGQTO010000276.1:5516-5886 GCA_020439025.1 Mycobacterium sp.
CCGGCCTGGATAACGTCGCCCACGACCACGCTGACCTCGGTGACGACACCGGCGACCTCGGCCAGCACCGGGATCTCCATCTTCATCGACTCGAGCAACACGAGGGTGTCGCCGACGCCGATCTGGTCGCCGGCGCTGACGACGACTTCGAGCACACTGGCGACAATCTCGGCGCGCACATCCTCGGCCATGGGTCATATCGAACCACACCAGGCGATTTCCAGAGGGCTAAGGCACCGTGCGACACTGGAGGGCAATCACTGGTGTTTTTTCACGGAGGTATCACCATGGCCAAGCGTGGCCGTAAGAAGCGTGACCGCAAGCACAGCAAGGCCAACCACGGCAAGCGGCCCAACGCCTAGATTTTTTC
>JAGQTO010000277.1 GCA_020439025.1 Mycobacterium sp.
AGTGAAGTGAACCCGCCACCCCAGCCAAGGCATACGCCACCTCCAAACAGTGTCCACCCTTGCATAACCAGCGACCGCCCACCCACCATCGGTGTCGGTACTGACGGTCACCCGATGAACCATCGCGTTCCCCGGGCGGGCTCATGGGGCGTCGCAACTCTATGATGCTCACCCGGTTCGGGTCCGCAGCCGCACGAGAGCCTTCCTCGGTCTGCGTCGACGGTGCACTGCCGAGAACGCGCGTGGAGGCGACGGTGGGTTGGCCCATCAGGAGCCAGGCCGCCCCGACGACACTGACCAACGGTGACGCCTCAGCCGATCGGGCCACCTCAGCGGTGCGCGGCACCAACGGCTGTAGCAGCAGCGTCGGGTTGGTCACCCATAGTGGCGAAGACACCCCGTAGGGGGCGAGCAGCTCGGGGTTCTTAGCCAACCGTGACAACGGCTGAATTTGCAGCACCCCGTCGGGGCGAGACCACCACCACACCCCGTCCCACGAAACCTCGGTGGGATCGTTGGGGCTCAACGCATTCCATGGCACACTTCCGGCCGGCTTTGCCCAACACAACAGCCCAGTCGGAGCCGGCGCGGCGACAGCGGGCGTCCACTCCGGAAGGGAGTCGGCGGCGTCGAGCGCGACGTGCACCATGTCGCGTGAAACCCAGTACAGCTCAGCACGTTTGATGATGTCGGCTTCGCCGCTCATCTGACTCAACGTCTCGGCCAGCTTCGCCTGCAGCCGCTTCAACCTTCGAAGGCTCTCCCCCGCAGCTCCCAGGGCCTCGGACGGTTCTGCGAGGGCGCTGGATTGGTGGTCGACAAGGCTGTCCAAAGCGTTGCACCACTGCCGGCGAATGTCGGGCAGGCCCGGTGCCGCCCACGGAGTCGCTTTGCGGCGGCTCATCGCCGGCCTGCCGTTCTAGCCGAGACCATCGGCGAACTCCATGACGGTTGCCGCCTGCTCCTCAATGAGAGAGACGAACTTCGGGACCGACTGCGTCGTCATGCGTGAGGGCAGCTCCTGCGCCACCGCCCTGAGGCGGGCGCCGGCGGCCCGTAGTTCGGCCTGTTGCACCTCGCGGCTCACCGGAGACGGCGTCACATAGGTCAACACCGCCCGCAATTCGGGAAACCGGATGGCCTCCCCGCCGAGCTTCTCGTTGAACAGCCGCGCATGCGTGCCATCGGTGTGAGCCCAGCTGCGCATCTCCGATTCGAGGTAGGCGGCTATCACGTGCAGTGCCGCCGGCGTGGCGGCGGCGATGGTGGATGCCCCGGCTCGGCCGTACGTGCGGACGGTCTCGGCGAGGTCGCGAACCTCGGTGACCACCTTGGCCAGGTAATTGATATCAACTTGCACATCGAAGTCGGGCATACCAGCGATCCTAAGGGCGCGGCGCACCTCTGATCTGCAAAGATTTCCCCCACTCACACCAGCTGCACTCCAGTCGGGGAGATGGCACTGCCGTGCCCGACGCGGCACGTACCCGACACACGCCCCGGGCCTCGCCTGTGGTTCTGCCTTTCTGGCCCTCCGATTGTGGCCGGCGGTCCGCTCCGCGCAAGGCCACGGCCTCCGCTGCGCTGCGGGCCCACAGGCTCGGGGCAGCTCCCCCACAAACGTTCGCTGCGCTCACCCGGGACCTGCCCCGCCCGGACCTTTGCACTCCACGGCCATCTACCGGCCCAAATCTCCAGTGCCAGAAGGCAAAAAGAACGGGCGGGAGATCCCACGATGAGCACCCAAGCACACCACGAGCAGGCCAGCCTCTTCAGCGACGACACCAGCACACGCCGCCACCCCCGGCATGTGCTGTCGTATGGCCTTGGATTGGACAGCACGGCGGTCCTACTGCGCTGGCTCACCGACCCGTCCAGCCGTGACTTCGATCTGTCCGACCTGGTGGTCATCACCGCCATGACCGGAGACGAGTTCAGTGCCACCGGGGCCGACGTCGAGCGCTACGTGCTCCCCGAGCTACGTCGCCACCGGGTCCGGTTCGTCCAGGTCGGCCGCCACCAGCTGCTCACCACCGCCGCCGGCGAGGGCATCACCACCTTCAGCGACACCACCGAACCGGACCGACTCTTCGTCGAGGGGGCCTACGCGCTGTCGACGGAGATGCTCACCGCCGGCACCCTGCCGCAGCGCGGCGGTGCCCGCAAATGCAGCGCCCGAGCCAAGGGCGCGGTCCTCGACCCGGTGATCGCCCGACTGACCGGCGGTCAGCCTTACCAGCATTACGTCGGCTTCGAGGTCGACGAGACGGGCCGCGCCGAGCGCGACGCCGCCTACAACACAGCAGCCCGAACCGGCCGCTACCCCCTGATCCAATGGGGATGGACGAGAGCTGACTGCGACACCTTTGTCTACAACCTCACGGGCCGCAGATGGCTCAAAAGTGCCTGCAGCTATTGCCCTTTCGCGATCAGTTCGGCACGAGGCGTGCAGTCGACGCTGCAGCGTTACGCCGCTGATCCCGCAGCCGGAGCGCTGGCCCTGTTCATCGAACACGTCGCGGTCTGTATCAACGACAAGCAAACCCTGCGCCCGACTGGCCGCCTCTACGACGATGTCGCTGCTGCTGGTCTGACCGGTGTCCTTGACCTCTTCCACCGCCGCCTCGACGACACCGAGCACGCGATCTACGAAGTGCGCCGAGTGGCCAAGGCTCGCGGGACAGGAACCAGGCCGGTCATCGCCCGGTCAGTCCGTCTGCTCGATCGTGGATCTCGCGCCGAGATGGCAGCCGCATTACTGGGCATGCCCGGACAGCTGCACACCGGCAACGACGGGATCGCGCGCAGCATCGCGGTGCGCCGCGGTGAGACGCCCCCATGGGCAGAGCGGTTCTATGTCGCCTGCCCGGCCGTCGTTGCGGACAAGGCCAGACCCCACTTCGAGCGCTGGTTCGCCGAGGTAGCCGGCGATGTCGCACTGTTCTGACACCCGGCACGGGGCACGCCAGCTACAGCCCCAGCGGGTCCGACCAGGCCGGCTGCGCAAAGGCGGTGTCGAACGGCATCACCGGGCGCGGCCACACGCCGGTGACCACCCAGGTCAGCACCGGCTCCGACACCGGACCCTGGATCGGCCGCGTCAACGCATCGACCAGCGCACTCTCACACGACGACATCAACCCAGGCTACCGGCGCGGTGCATATCCACAGCGGAAGCGCCTGGCGGCGCTGCAGCTGATTCGCCGGCCCCTGCGGGCCCGCCGACCCACCGAATTTTGCCTTTCTGGCCCTCCGATTGTGGCCGGCGGTCCGCTCCGCGCAAGGCCACGGCCTCCGCTGCGCTGCGGGCCCACAGGCTCGGGGCAGCTCCCCCACAAACGTTCGCTGCGCTCACCCGGGACCTGCCCCGCCCGGACCTTTGCACTCCACGGCCCTCTACCGGCCCAAATCTCCAGTGCCAGAAGGCAAAAAGAACGGGCGGCCACCGCCCACTCACCTCCGGAAAGGAACCCACCATGGCTCACGAACTCGATCAGACCGCAGGCAAAGTCAGCTTCGCCGACTCGCGTACCGACGCCTGGCACCAACTCGGCCAGCAGGTCGGCCACGCTATGACCGCCCGCGAGGCTCTGCACGCCGCCCACCTGGCCAACTGGAACGTCCGCAAAATGGCGCTAGTTGTCCCCCAGGAGCCGGTGATCAGCGAAACCGGTGTCACCACACCCGCCCCGCTGGCAGTGCCCGACCAGTGGGCCACCGTGCGCACCAACCCCATCACCGGAGCCCTCGACGTGCTCGGCGTGGTCGGCAACAAGTACGAGCCGATGCAAAACGAAGCATCGTGTGACCTGCTCGACGCGCTCACCGGAGAAAGCGGTGCGGTCTACGAGACCGCCGGGGCGCTACGCGGCGGGCGCGAAACGTTCGTGACCATGAAGCTGCCCGAATCCATGGTGTTCGACGGAATCGACGGCACCAAGGACCGCACCGACTTCTACCTGGCCGCGCTGAACTCTCACGACGGGTCCAGCAAGTTCCGCTTCCTGGTGACGCCGGTGCGCATCGTATGCGCCAACACCCAAAGCGCGGCCATCGCACGCGCGGCGGCCAGCTTCGGCATCAGCCACACCGGCGGGGCCGCCGTCGCCTTGCAGGAGGCCCGACGAGCACTCAAGTTGAGCTGGCGCTACGTCGAAGCGTTCGAGCAGGAAGCAGCCGCCCTCTACGCCGCCCCCATGGACCTCGACCAGATGCGCCGTTTCGCCGGCGAGCTCGTCGACGTCGACGGAGCCGAGTCCAAGACCACGGCCCGCAACCGCCGCGACACCGCCAACGCGATCGTCAAACTGTGGGTGTCCAGCCCCACCGTCGCCCCGATCGCCGGCACCCGGTGGGCGGCCTACAACGCGGTCACCGAGTACGTCGACCACTACAGCAAGGTCCGCGCCGCAGGAGATCCGCAGTCGGTACGGGCCCTGCGCGCAGTCACCGGCGGCAGCACCGCTCAGACCCTAAAGACCAACGCCTTCCGGATGCTGCAAACCCTCTAACCCCCCGGGTGGTCTGGCCCGCCCCGCGCGGGCCAGACCACCCCATCACCCACGATCCCGAAAGGAGCTGCCATGCAGGAACATCGGGCACGACAGCCACGGCTTTACCGACCCGCACCGATGCCATCGGGGAACTGCACAGGCGGAAGCGCCTGCGGCGCTGCTGAACACCGGGTCCCTACGGGCCCCGGCGCTAGTTTATTTGCCTTCTGGCTTTCGATTATGGCCGGCGGCCCGCTGCGTGCAAGGCCACGGCCTCCGCTGCGCTCCGGGCCCAAGGGCTCGCAAAATTCTTTCGAGGCTCGCTGCGCTCGCGCGAAGAATTTTGCGCCCGGACCTTTGCACTCCACGGCCCTGATGCCGGCCCAAATCTTCAGTGCCAGAAGGCAAAAAGAACGGGCGGCCACCGCCCACTCACCCCATCGATGAAAGGTCACCATCACCATGAGCGAGAACACCACCACCGTCACCGACAACGACACCAACGCACAGGTCGCGGCGGCAGGCACCCTCGAACACCTCGACCCGCACACGTTGGAGCTGGAAACCAACGTCCGCGACGACGCCGCACTCGACGCTGATTTCGTCGCCAGCATCAAAGAGCACGGCGTGCTCAACCCCATCGCAGCGGTGCGCGGACACGACGGCGTGGTGCGGGTGCGCGCCGGACAGCGACGCACCCTGGCCGCACGCGAGGCTGGTCTGACCAGCGTCCCGGTCTACGTGCGCCCAGCCGGTGCGACCGACGACAAGGCCCAGGTGGTCGAACGGGTCTCCGAGCAGATCGTGGAAAACGACCGACGCCGCGAACTCACCGAAGCCCAGCGGGCACGCGGCATCCAGCAGATGCTCGACGCCGGAGCCTCCGTGACCAAGGTCGCCAAGAAACTGTCCATCGGGCGCGACACGGTCAAATCCGTGGCCACCGCCGCCGGATCACAGGCCGCGATGGAGGCACTCGACGCGGGGCAACTGTCGCTGTCAGAGGCCGCAGTGCTCAGCGAGTTCGATGACGACCCCGACGCCATCATGCGTCTGCTCGAAGTGGCCGGAACCAACCGATTCGAGCACCGGGTCGCCGAAATCCGCCAGGACCGCGCCGCCCAACAGGCCTACCAAGAAGCTGCCACCAGCTACACCGAGCAGGGATACACCGTGGTCGAGGACTTCCCCGCCTACGGGGACACGACCTGCGTGGAACTGCGCTACCTGCGCACCCCCGAGGGCGAGGCCGCCACCGACGAGCATGTCACCGACCCTGCACACTGGGCGGTCTGCCTAACCGAAGTCGAAGGCTACGTCGACACCGAGACCGGCGAACCGGTCGACGCCCACGACATCGACTGGCACGCTCGATTCAGTGCCACGGTTGCCGAGGGCAAGCGCGACCCCAGCTCAGTCACCGAAGTGGTTGTGTGGGAGGCAGATTGGCTGTGCACCGACTACGCCGCCGCCGGACTGGTCTTGTGCGACTCACTGGCTAAGCGCGTGGAAGCCCTCGCCCGCGAGGACAGCGACCATTACGCCGATGACTCCAGCGACCAGGACGCCGAAGCGCGGGAGGCCGCAGCAGCCGAAGCGGCGCGCCGCGAGCGGCGCAAGGTCATCGCGCTCAACAAGCTCGGCGAAGCCGCCCAGCAGGTGCGTCGCCAGTTCATCACCGACAAGATCCTCGCCCGCAAGACCGCCCCCAAGGGTGCGGCGATGTTCGTGGCGAGCTGCCTCACCCGCGACGTGCGCCTGATCGAGGAACACCACGGCGGGCAGATCAGCGCCGAGCTGCTCGGGGCCAGCGACTCGACAGCAGTGACGAAGATGGTGGCCGAGCTGCCCGCCACCGGCGACGGACGCGCCCAGGTGATCACCCTGGCGCTGGTGCTCGGTGCACTGGAAGCCCGTACCGGCAAGGACGCCTGGCGAGGCAGCGGCTGGGGCCACTACGTCGGAGCCGCCGAGCTGCTGCGCTTCCTGGCCGACAACGGCTACCCGCTGGCCGACATTGAGCGCGTCATCCTCGGCGAGCAAACCGCCGATGCACTCTATGACTCGCTGACCGAGCAGTCCGAGCCCGCCGAGGACGACTAGCCCCCGCGTCGGGAGGTGGGGCCGGTCAGCGCCGGTCCCACCTCCCGCTCGGGACCGCCATCAGCAGGACCATGGTCGCGCATTTCATCCACGAAATCGACATCGCCGCGACCAGTGCAGCGGAAGCGCCTGACGGCGCTACTGAATTATTTTTCTGACCGCTTTCTCTTTTCTCAATTGTGGCCGGCGGCCCGCTCCGCGCAAGGCCACGGATACGGCCTAACGGCCCGGAAACTTTTCCACGAATCCGCTCGCAAAAAACGCTCACGGGGAAAACTTTCCGTCCGGACCTGTGCACTGCGCTGGGCCCTACGCCGGCCATGACATTGATGCGAGAAAGCGCCAAAGAACAGGCAGCACCACAGCTGAACAGGATTGTGCGGACGCATGTTACGACCGATTCGAGGGTCCGATACCAGCCAGAGCCGTACCGGCCGAACAGGTTGCCTTCAGCGTAATTACGCGCTGATTCTCGACCGGTCAAAAGGTCACAGCTTACCCACAAATAGCCCGATAAATGTTGCCTGACACGCCGAAATGCCGATATAATCGAAATAGATAACAGCAATTCGTGACAACCCTTAAGGAGTGAGAAATGACCGCCATCACCGTCTACACAAAGCCCGCCTGTGTGCAATGCAACGCGACCTTCCGCGCATTGGACAAAGCAGGTGTGGATTACGCGAAAGTCGACATCACCGTCGACAGCGACGCCCGCGACTACGTGATGGGACTGGGCTACCTGCAGGCCCCCGTCGTGGTGGCCGGCGGACAGCACTGGTCCGGTTTCCGGCCCGACCGCATAGCTGAGGTCAGCAAAGCCCACCCGCTGAGCGCCTGATCACCTTTGACCACGACAGGAGACCCACGATGTACCAGCTATCCATCGACCACCAAGGCCGGTCGGTCACCACCACCGACCACCCCGACCGCGACGACGCTCACCGCAGCCTCATCAACTACGTCATCGGCGCCGACTACTACCTGCGGCCGCTGCCCACGCACCCCGACACCACCCGCTACGAGCTGCTCGCCCTGGCCGAACCCGACAGCCGCGCCACCAGGCCGCACCACACGGGACACGCCACCATCGCCCCTGCCGGTCACCAAGCCAGCGAGACCGCCACCTACCACGCCACCGTCGCCGCGCAGCGATGGATCACCGACCACCACGACACCTGGCACCACGGAGCCGACACCGACCCCGGAGCGCGCTACCCGCTGGCGGTCCTCACCGCCGCCCGCGCCGAAGGGCACTGCTGGTTCACCGCTGGCACACTCTGGCGCGAAGCCGCACAACTGGCCGGAGTCGAGCTGCCCACCGCACCCGATCAGCATGTCCTGGAGACACTGCGCCACCACGCCCTGAGCCAGGCCGGTACCCACCCCAGCCCCGCCGAGCTGGCCGCCGCCGTGCACGCCGCTTTGCCCACCGCCACCACCACCGACCAAGCCAGCGCCCTGACCTGGTGGTATGCCCTGCTGATCTGGGGGGCCACCGCATCATGACCGCCGCGCACCGCGCCCCACTGCACGTCGTCCCCGACAACGACACCGACCGGGCGGCCACCGAAGACTTCGAGCTCAGCGCTGAGCCGAGCGGCGAAACCATCGCCGCACGATGGGAGCCGGAAAATCAGCTCCTCGGAGCCCTGCTGTGGATGCCCTACACCCGAGCCCGCACGTTCTGCGACCTCATCCCCGACACCGCCATCTGGCGGCCCATGAACCGCTGGGTCTACGAGATCATCCGCCGCGTCACCGCCGCCCGCCGCGACCCCGATCCGGTCACCGTATTGGCCTACGGTCGCCAACACGCCGCCACCCAGTCGCTGGACCCCACTCGCCCCCCGACCGCCGGCCAACACCACCGACTGGCCCTGCATCTGGCCGACCTCTACACCCACACCGTCAGCGCCGCCGCAGCAGCCAACCACGCGCGCGACGTGCTCGACGAGGCGTACCGCCGTGCGGTGCGCGAACACGGAATCCGCATGCAGCAGATGGCCGACAGTGGCGCCGACCGTGCCGACCTCACCACCCACATCAGCACCGCCCGCGACGACCTCGCCGAACTGTGGCGACGCGCCGAAGCGGCCGCCCAGCCCGGATGGGACCAGCCGTGATGAGCCCCGGCCGCACCTCCACCCCGGTCAGCGTCGATCTGCGCATCGCCGCCCGCGCTGGCCAAGCGGTCCAATCCTGCACCGCCCAGGACCACGGCCAATCCGCCCGCACCGCGCACGCCTGGATCGACACCCTGCACAACCGCGCCCGCCGCGCTGCCGAGCGGCAACGCACCCGGTCGCAGCGCTGAGCCTGCGCCCGAACCCGGGTTGTCAGCGGTCGCACCCACAATGATTCGCAGCACCCCACCAGGAAGAAAGGGACTCGCGATGCGGCCCACCCGAGCAGCAACACTGACCGCCCTCGCCGGGGCCCTCATCCCCATCACCAGCCTGTTCGCACCCGCGCTCAGCCATGCCGGCGCCTACACCGTCGCCGCCGGCGACGAGATCGCCGTGCACTCGAACACCGGGTCCACCACCTGCACGCTGGGCTACACCTACACCGCCGGGGCCACCACCTATGGGGTCACCGCCGGCCACTGCACTCGAGGTGGCGGCTCCGCAGTATCCGACCACGACAGCGGGGCCACCGGCGCCGTCGCCGTCGCCGTCAACGACCCCGATCCGCTTTTCGACGACTTCGCGCTGATCAACTTCGGCACCAGCCGATCGGTGTCCACGATCAACGGCATGCCTGTCAGCGGCATGGGTGTTCCAGATCCCGCAATCACCGTGTGTCGCAGCGAAATCCGCACCAAGACCGTCTGTGGACAGCTCGACGGGCGGCTACTCGGCTACCAATACAGCGTGACCGGGATGCCCGAAAGCATCCCCGGCGACTCCGGAGCGCCCGTGTGGCAGCCCGCCAGCGACGGCACCGCCACCATCGTCGGCATCTGGCTAGGCGAGCACCACACCCACAGCGGCACCCGCACCGGCCGCTTCACCAGCCTGACCGAATCGCTAACCGATCTGGTCGTCGCCGGCCTGCAGCGCTGACCCCGGGAGCGGGCCGGTGCCCGTGTGCACTGAGAAAAGCCGGCGCGCAGCGCCGCCCACATCTATCCACCAACCCCGCGCGCTGGGCTAAGAAACAACCCCGGTCCACTAGCGCCACGGTGCCGATTGCACGAAATACCGCCTCGCAGAACCCGTTCGGGGTGAAGGCACTTATAGTGCCAGCCACTGACGGCCCGTCACCTCGCCCGCGCCCCACCTGTCAAGCGGCGCCGGAGGCGCCGATGCCCGCCTGCGGCGGGCGTGGTCCGTAGCCCCTCACCTTTAACCGTTCAGCTGGGTCGCCCAGCGTGACCGACGAGGCCCCGTCACGCGCAACCCACACCCGCGCCGAACTCCGCAGGCCGAGTGACCTTTTCGGCCCAACGCCAGCTCGCCAGGGCGCTGCGCGCCGGCTCGCGCGGGCCGAAAACCCTGCTCCGCCCGTCACGGCCTCTTCGAGGTTGCGCGCGCCACCCCGCCGGTCCCCCGCACCCC
>JAGQTO010000278.1:0-8214 GCA_020439025.1 Mycobacterium sp.
GCTGGCGCAGCGCCGCCACGGCGAACTGGCCCGGTCCGGTCCGTCTGCCCCGCGACGCCCCGACGGCCTCCTGGCGGCGATGAGCGCTCAACTTCCCTTCGAACTCACCGCCGGTCAGCAGGCAGTGCTGGGGGAGATCTCCGCGGAGCTGGCTGCGGACCGGCCGATGCACCGGCTGCTGCAGGGCGAGGTCGGCTCCGGAAAGACCATTGTGTCCGTGCTGGCCATGCTCCAGATGGTCGATGCCGGTTACCAATGTGCCTTGCTGGCTCCCACCGAAGTGCTCGCCGACCAGCACGCGCGGTCGATCCGCGGTGTCCTCGGTCCGCTGGCCATGGGTGGCCAACTCGGCGGTGCCGAGGGTGCGACCAGGGTGGCACTGCTCACCGGGTCGGTGTCGGCGGCTCAGAAACGTCAGGTGCGTGAGGAGATCGCCGCAGGGGAGGCCGGGATCGTGATCGGCACCCACGCGCTGCTGCAGGACGCCGTGGAGTTCAGCAATCTGGGCATGGTTGTGGTCGATGAACAACACCGGTTCGGTGTCGAGCAGCGAGATCGCCTGCGCGCCAAAGCCCCCGACGGCCAGTCCCCGCATCTGCTGGTGATGACGGCCACGCCGATTCCGCGCACCGTGGCGCTGACCGTCTACGGTGACCTGGAGACCTCGACCTTGACCGAACTGCCGCGCGGCCGTCAGCCCATCAACACGAACACGATTTTCGTCAACGAGCAGAAGAGGTGGCTGCAGCGGGCCTGGCAGCGGATCGCCGAAGAGGTCGCCCAGGGACGGCAGGCCTACGTGGTCGCCTCCCGGATCGATGAATCCGACGCGTCGGCCGGGGACAAGAGCGGACCACCGCCGATCACCGTCGTCGATCTCCACGAGCAGCTTCGCCAGGGCCCGCTGGCGGGTCTGCGGCTGGGCCTCATGCACGGACGGTTGCCGGCCGAGGAGAAGGACGCCGTGATGGACGCCTTCCGCGCCGGCGAGATCGACGTGCTGGTTTGCACCACCGTCATCGAGGTCGGTGTCGACGTGCCCAACGCCACCGTGATGGTGGTGGTGGATGCCGACCGCTTCGGCGTCAGCCAGCTGCACCAATTGCGCGGTCGCGTCGGCCGAGGTGCGCACCCCAGCCTGTGCCTGCTGGTGACCCGGTTACCGCAAGGGTCCAAGGCCGGCGAACGGCTCGGCGCGGTGGCCGCCACGGTGGACGGCTTCGAGCTGGCTGAGCTCGACCTGCAGGAGCGGCGAGAGGGGGATGTGCTGGGGCTCAGTCAGTCCGGCCGACGGGCCTCCCTGCGATTCCTTTCGCTGGCCGAGCATCGGGATCTCATCGTCGACGCCCGCCAGTTGTGCGCCTCCGTTCATGCCGCCGATCCGGACCATGCCGGAATGGGGATTCTGGCGGCGCGGTTCACCGGCGGCGACCGCATCGACTTCCTGGGCAAGGCGTGAGCCGCGGCGCGCTGCTGTGGCTGGGCGCCTTCGCGGCGATCGCCGTCGTCGTCGCCGTCCAGGTGGTCTCGGCGGGCCGGTCCGGGCCGGTGACGGGGGCCGGGGCGCCGACGGTCTCTCCGGGAACCGACGTGCTCGCCGGGGTCAGTGTGGTTCCCGGGCGGATCCGCGGCAACGACTACCGACGCGCGGCATTCGGACGGGCATGGGACGACGACACCAGCGCGCCGGGCGGCCGCAACGGCTGCGACACGAGAAATGACATTCTCGGTCGGGATCTCGTCGACATTGCGACGGTGGTGACCAAACGCTGCGCGCGGGCCGTCGCGAGTGGAACCCTGCGCGACCCCTACACCAACGCCACCGTCTCCTTCGTCCGCGGCAACCGGGTGGGAGCCTCTGTGCAGATCGACCACATCGTCCCTCTGGCCTTCGCCTGGGATATGGGGGCGCGGGACTGGCCAGACTCCCTGCGTGCCCGATTCGCCAATGACCCGGCCAACCTACTGGCCGTTGCAGGGCAGGCCAATCAGGACAAGGGCGATCTGCCCCCAGGGCAATGGATGCCGCCCAACACCGCGTTCTGGTGCCAGTATGCGGTGGCGTTCATCGAGGTGCTGCGCGGCTACCGGTTGCCGGTGGACAAGGCGTCGGCCGAGCAGTTGCGCGAGGCCGCCGGGAGTTGCCCGACCGGCTGAGGTGCCGAAACGAAGAACGCCCCCGGCATGGCCGGGGGCGTTCTGTCGTCGTGCAGGTGGCTCAGCTTGCCCGCGAGGCGCCAGAGCGTCCGGCCCGCTTGGGGGTCGAAGCGCTCGAGCCGCTGTCGCCACCGGCCTTGGCGCTGCGTCCGCTGCGACCCACCCGGGTCGGAGCTTCTGCGGCGTCGTCCTCCCCGGCGGCAGCCTGGACGGGAGCGGCGGCGTCCGCTGCGGCGTCGACGGCGGCCTCAGCCGCGGGTGCCGACTCCTTGGCAGCCGATTCTGCGGGTGCCGATTCCTTGGCGACCGACTCCGCGGCGTCGTCAGCCGCTTCCGCTGCCGGTGCGGCGGCTGCCGCGGCCGCGGCCGCGGGGACGGCCACTGCGGAAGCAGCCGCCGGAGCCTCAGCCTCAGTCGGCGGAGTGACCACGATCGACTTCGAGATGTAGTTGGTCAGACTGACCAGGGCGCCGATCGGGCCGACCGGATGACCGGGTATGTCGAGGGGAATGTCACCAAACGCCGCTTCTGCGGCGAGAGAGTCAAACGCCACGCCTCCCGGGCTGAAGAGACCGCCCAGGTTCAAGCCCAAGGACTTCACAGAATCCGGCAGCGTAACTCCCACGAGACTCAGGACCGGGGTCAGATCGAGGAACTGTCCGCCGTTGAGGAACGCGTTAATCGCATTGGCCGGGATGTTGACAAGCTCGGTGACGGCCCCCAAGAAATTCGACTCCTGCAGCAACGCTAGGGAGTTGGAGATGCCGGCCACCGTGGCCAACACCGGGGCGACGATCGGGCCGATGGCGCCGACCAACAGACCGCTGATCGGGCTGGTCGCGAAGTTGATGATTGGTTCGAGGCCAGCGTAGGCGTCCCCCAGGACGCTGGGCAGGAGGGCCCCGACATCTCGCTGAGACAGCGAGCCGACGAACTCGATGTCGATGTACTTGTCCCCATTGACGTTCTGGTTGTAGTAATCCGACAGGAAGGCCGGCAGGGGGAGATTGAGGAATCGACCCGTCTCATTGACGCCGGGTACGAAGGGGGCGCCGAGGGCGTTTCCGATATTCGTGGCGATCTGCACGAGGATGGTCTCGATCGCAGGCAACTCACCGAGGTAGGTCCCTACATTGAGCAGGCTCTGCAGAAGGATTGGCAGAGGAAATCCGGTGGCGTACCCGCCCTCCCGGTACCCGAGATTTCCATTGCACGACGGTAGGATGCACGTTCCCGTGTTGGGCGGGTAGGGGAACGTCCCATCGACGTTCAACCCGGCAGTCCAGTCGTCCAGCAGCCCGTTGAAGTTTCCGACGGAGGCCTCGACGACCTCGGCGATGCGCACGAGCGGGGGCACCGGAGTGACGGCGGCGGCGAGATCGACGGCCAGTTGGCTCATCGCCTTCTGCGGCAGCGTTGTGAGGCCGACGTTCGGCGCCTGAACCGGCGAGAGCGCGATCGCGCCCGCGCCGAACGCTGCGATTCCTGCGGTGAGATACGAGCGAGTTGATGTGTGCATTTCGAGTCCTTCCCTGTGGGTCGCCTCAATATACGACAAGGCGAAGCTGAGAGATGCGTTAACGAGAATTTTTTTGAAAATGTCGGCCGGCGTATGGCGACCTCTAGGGGGCGAGCATCGAGGTGCTGCTGCCATGGTCACGGTTACCGCCGCTGAACAGGCGATTCAGCTAGCCCGCGACGTGGCCGGGCGCCCAGCCCGCCCAGGGGTTGCCATGCGTGCTGCGGTCGCGCTCCCGGAGCAGGTGCGCGTACCCCGACCGCAGTCGTCAGGGAACGGGCGTGCCACGTCATCGCTCCTGTGAACTGGCTGATGAAGCGGATCAGGTGCGCGTCGGCGAAAGATCGACAGCTAGACGATGCGCGGCGGCCGGACAGTTGATGCTGGACTGCGCGCGATCGTCAGTCGCCGGTGTGGGAGTCCGGGTTGGGCCGGAAGCGGGTGCCGTCGTCGAGCCCGCCCAGGATCGTCATCTCCTCCGCGAGCAACTCGAAGTCGAACACGTCGAGGTTCTCGGCGAGCTGGGCCGGGTCGGAGGTCCGGGGGATCACCACATTGCCGAGCTGGATGCTCCACCGGATGAGGGTCTGGGCAGGGGTCTTGCCGTGGGCGCCGGCCACTTTCGCCACGATCGGGTCCTCCAGCAGCGCGCCCTCCCCGAGCGGGCAGTACGCCTCGGTGACGATCGAGTACTGATTGTGCACCGCGCGCAGGTCGGCCTGAGCCAGCCGCGGGTGCAGTTCAACCTGGTTAACCGCCGGGGTGAAGAACGACAGGTCGATGATGTTAGAGAGGTGTTCGGCGGAGAAGTTGCTGACACCGATCGAACGCGCGTGGCCGAGTTCCTTGGACTTCATGATCCCGCCCCAGGCGTCGATGTACTTGCCGTTCTCCTCGGCGGGCCAGTGGATCAGATACAGGTCGACGTAATCCAGGCTCAGCCGTTCCAGGCTGGCCTTGCAGGCGTCCTGTGAGGATTGGAAGCCCTGGTCGGCTGTGGCCAGCTTGGTAGTGACGTAAAGCTCGTCGCGGGGTATTCCGGAACTCGCGATGGCCCGCCCGACGGCTTCCTCGTTGCCCTCAGCCGCGGCGGTGTCGATCAGCCGGTAGCCGGCGTCCAGGGCGGCGGATACCGCAGCCTCGGCGTCGGCGGGCGGCAGTTCGGCGACGCTGAGACCGAGCACCGGGATGGTGTTGCCGTCATTGAGCGTGACGGTGGGCGTCATGTCACCTGCCTGTTGCTGTGGGTTTTCCGCTGGACCGCGGCTGTGCAGAGGATAGTACGAGCCCGTCTCNNGCGGGGGCGCGGGCGTAAGCTGCGCCGCATGACAACCGTCAGGGAACGGGCGCTGGCTGTCGGCAATCGATGGGGCGTGAAGCTGATTCCGCGTCTTCCAGACTCCGTCAAGCGGGTGCTCTCCGGCGGCAGGGCAGTCACCATCGACGGCAACACCCTTGACCCGTCGATCCAGATGTTGCTCGCCGCCCAGAAGGCGACCGGCATCCGTGGCCTCGTCGTCGCCGACGACGCCGTCGCCACCCGGGTCAACAACAGCGCGCTCACCAGAACCCTCGATGAGCGTGACGTGCACGTCGCCGGGATCAATCCGGTATCCATCCCCGGGCCGGCCGGAACTATCCCGGCTCGGCACTACCTTCCGCCAGCCGGCGGCCCACCCGCGCCGCTAGTGGTGTTCTACCACGGTGGCGGGTGGGTGTTCGGGGACCTCGAATCCCATGATTCGGCCTGCCGGCTGATCTGCCGGGACGCCGGGGTCCACGTGCTCGCGATCGACTACCGATTGGCGCCCGAGCACTCGGCGCCCGCGGCAGTCGACGATGCCTACGCCGCCTATCGGTGGGCCCGCGAGCATGCCGCAGAGTTGGGCGCCGACCCCCGCCGGGTCGCGGTGGCCGGAGACAGCGCCGGCGGCAATCTGGCGGCCGTGGTCAGCCGCCTCGCCCGCGACGCCGGCGACCCGCTGCCGTCGTTGCAATGGTTGATCTACCCGGCCACCGACTTGCGGGGGAAGACCCGGTCGCGCAGCCTGCTGGCCGACGGGTTCCTGCTGACCAAGCACGACATGGACTGGTTTCAGGATGCCTACCTGGCGGGCTCCGGACTTGACGTCAATGATCCGCTGGTGTCCCCACTGCTCACGGAGGACATGAGCGGTTTACCCCCGGCATTGGTGGTCACGGCGGGATTCGACCCCCTGCGTGACGAGGGCGAGCAGTATGCGGCCCGGCTGCGCCAGGCGGGTGTGGCCGTTGACCTCCGTCGGATGGACTCGATGATTCACGCCTTCCTCAACCTCAATGTGCTGGGCGGCGGGATCGCCCGGGCCAACGCCGAGATGATCTCGGCGTTGCGGGCTCATCTGGTCCACGACTGAGCCGGGCACCCCGGCCGTGGGCCGCGGGACCGCAGCGTGACCGGTCGCCGGTACGCTGGAGGCGCTCAACAGTCAACCGACAGCGAGGATCAGCCGACCAGTGGCCACCAAGAAGAAAAGCTCGCCCCGTTATGACCTGAAGGCCCAGGATCGCAAGCGCGATATGGCCGTCAAGGTGGGCCTGACCGCGCTGGTCGTGCTCTTCGCCGTCGGGCTGGTGCTCTACATCGTCATGGGCAATGACAAGAAGTTCGCCGGGGAGACCCAGGCGGTGCAGATCACCTCCGAGAAACTGATCAAGAAGGACGGCACCGAAGAGCCCAAGGCGGTGCTGGCGATCTACGAGGACTTCCAGTGTCCGCACTGCCGGGACTTCGAGAAGAACTTCGGGCCCACCCTGAACAAGATCGCCGAGAGCGGAGCGGCGGCTGTCGACTACTACATGGTCGGGATCCTCGACAAGACCAACAAGGGATACTCGGCGCGCGCCGCCAATGCCGCCTACTGCGTCGCCGACGAGAACAAGGAAGCCTTCTTGCGTTTCCACTCGGCGCTGTTCGCCCAACAACCGGTGGAGGGCTCCGGAACCGGTCCGGATAACGCCTCGCTGATCGAGACCGCACGTCAGGCGGGTGTTACCGGCGGGGTCTCCGAGTGCATCGAGAAGAACCGGTACACCGATATGGTCAAGGGCCTGGCTGCCGCTGCCAAGGTCACCGCGACGCCGACGATCCGCCTCAACGGCCAGGACATCAGCCCGGCCACTCCTGAGGAACTGATCGCCAAGATCCGCCAGATCGTCGGACCGGTGGAGGGCTTGACCCCGCCGCCTCCGCCCGGGCCTTCGGCCTCGGCGCCAGCCCCGGCGCCGGCCCAGGCGCCGTGAGTCTGACCGTGCCCGCACCGGCCGAGTCGGCTGTTGCCGACGACCGCGACGATGTCCCGGTCCGGCGGGCCAGTGCCTGGTGGGTGCTCATCGCGGGCGTCATCGGGCTGATCGCCTCGGCCACGTTGCTGGTCGAGAAGATCGAGATGCTCAAGGACCCGGAGTTCGTGCCGAGTTGCAGCATCAACCCGGTGCTGGCCTGCGGGTCGGTGATCAACACACCGCAGGCCTCCATTTTCGGCCCGCCGAATCCGCTGATCGGTGTGGTGGCGTTTTGCGTGGTGATCGTGACGGGGGTGCTGGCCGTCGGCAGGGTCCCGCTGCCGCGCTGGTACTGGAAGGGGCTGATGGTCGGCACCGGTCTCGGTGTCGCCTTCGTGCACTGGCTGGCCTACGAGACCCTTTACGAGATCGGCGCGCTGTGCCCCTACTGCATGGTGGTCTGGTCGGTGACCATCCCGCTGTTCGCGGTGGTGGCCCCAATCGCGCTGCAGCCGCTTGCGGGTAATTCGGTCGCGCGGGCGCTCTACCAATGGCGATGGCCGTTGGTGACGCTGTGGTTCACCGCGATCCTGCTGTTGATCCTGGTCCGGTTCTGGGACTACTGGTCCACGCTGATCTGATGTCCACCGGCCGGGGCGATTTAGCGCCGTGACCCGGATCGTCGCGGGCGCTGCCCGCGGGCGCCGGCTGGCCGTGCCGCCGAGCGCCCGGCCCACCACCGACCGGGTGCGCGAGGCCTTGTTCAACGTGTTGGCAGCCCGGTTCGACTTCGAAGGCCTCCGGGTGCTGGATCTCTACGCCGGCTCCGGGGCGCTGGGACTGGAGGCGCTGTCGCGGGGTGCCGCCGCTGTGCTGTTCGTCGACAATGACCGCCGCGCCATCGACGTGATCACCCGCAACATCGCCACCGTCGGGCTGCCGGGCGCGAGGGTGCGGCGCGGAGCGGTGGCCGCGGTTCTGGCGTCCGGAACAACGGAACCTGTCGACGTGGTGTTCGCCGACCCGCCCTACGACGTCTCGTCCGCTGAGTTGCAGGTGGTCGTGGAGTCGTTGTCTCCGGGGTGGGTCACACCGGGTGCCGTGGTGGTCGTGGAGCGGCCGTTCTCGGAGCCGGAGTTGTGCTGGCCGCCGGGCTGGCAGGTGTGGCAGGTTCGCCGTTATGGCGATACCCGTCTGGAAGCGGCCGAGGTCGCGGACTGAACCACACTGCTAGCGTCTGGCAGATGAGTGTCAGCGAGGAGCCGAAGGCGGAT
>JAGQTO010000278.1:8268-8919 GCA_020439025.1 Mycobacterium sp.
ATCGCGCATGAGTGGAGCGGTCTGCCCCGGGTCCTTCGATCCGGTCACCCTCGGGCATATCGACGTGTTCGAGCGGGCGGCGGCTCAGTTCGACGAGGTCATCGTCGCGGTGCTGACCAATCCCAAGAAGGCGGGCATGTTCGCCGTCGATGAGCGGATCGCGATGATCGAGGAAGCCTGCGCTCACCTACCGAATCTGCGGGTGGAATCGGGCCGGGGACTGGTGGTCGACTTCGTCAAGGCTCGCGGCTTCACCGCGATCGTCAAAGGCCTGCGCACCGGGACCGATTTCGAGTACGAGCTTCAGATGGCGCAGATGAACAGGCACATCGCCGGGGTGGATACCTTCTTCGTCGCCACCGCGCCGCGCTACTCCTTCGTCTCCTCGTCGTTGGCCAAGGAGGTGGCCGGTTTGGGTGGGGACGTCTCGGAACTGCTGCCGGACGCGGTGAACCGCCGCCTGCGGAACAAGCTCGCCGGCGGCTGATCTGGCGACACACCGGAGCGCCACCGCAGTCACAGGCGTAACAGCAGGCACACTAGTTGCTACCAGAATGGGAAAGGTGGCGCCGTGTACCGAGTTTTTGAAGCGCTCGACGAACTGAGCGGAATCGTCGAAGAGGCCCGCGGCGTGCCGATGACGGCCGGCTG
>JAGQTO010000039.1:0-4445 GCA_020439025.1 Mycobacterium sp.
GATCGCCCGCCCCGTCATTTGCGGGCTCCGGCGCGGCGGGCGGCCAGGGTCGCCGGGGTGATCGGCGCCTCCGGATCCGTGGATCCTGCCGGGGTTGTCCTCGGCGCGGGCGGGACCGTGCGGGTGCCCGCCGCAGCCGGGCGCCGCCAGGGCGGACGACGTCGGCGCGGCGGCGGCGGGTTCTCCAGGCGCCCGACGATATGGCGGACGACGGCACCGGGATTACGCCGGTTGGTGTTGATCCGGATGGTCGCGGTCCTGCGGTAGAGCGGCACCCGCTGGCTCATCAGTTCCCGATACCTCTCGGCCCGGTCAGGTCCGGCCAGCAGCGGTCGAACGGTACTGCCGCCGGTGCGGCGGATCCCCTCGGCGGCGCTGATCTCCAGGTAGACGACCGTGTGGCCGGCCAGCGCGTCACGAACCCCCGGCGTGGTGACCGCACCGCCGCCCAGCGAGAGGATGCCGTCGTGGCTCTCCAGCGCCTCGCGAATCACCTGCTCCTCGATGCGGCGGAAGCCAGGTTCGCCTTCGGTGGCGAAGATCTCGGGAATACTGCGGCCCTGCTGTTCCTCGATCATCGCGTCGGTGTCGACCATTTCCAGGCCCATGGCGCGGGCAAGGCGCCGCCCGATGGTCGACTTCCCCGATCCGGGCAATCCGATCAGCACGGCCTTCGGCGCCATCTCCATTACCCCGACAGCCGTACCGAATCAGGTCCGAAGGCCTCCCGCTCGGCGATCTCGCGCAGGTAACCCTCGATATTGCGCCGGGTTTCGGCCAGCGAGTCCCCGCCGAACTTCTCCAGCGCGGCGCGGGCCAGCACCAGTGCGACCATGGCCTCGACCACTACCCCGGCGGCCGGCACCGCGCACACGTCGGAGCGCTGGTGAATCGCCACCGCCTGCTCGCCGGTGGCGAGGTCGACGGTGGACAACGCACGGGGAACCGTGGAGATCGGCTTCATCGCGGCCCGAACCCGCAGCGGCTGCCCGTTGGTCATCCCGCCCTCCAGTCCGCCTGCCCGGTTGGTCGACCGCACCACACCGCTGCCGTCGGTCCCGGGGAACATCTCGTCGTGCGCGCCGCTACCCCGGCGCCGGGCCGTCTCGAAACCGTCACCGATCTCGACACCCTTGATTGCCTGCACGCCCATCACGGCGGCGGCCAACTGGCTGTCGAGGCGGTTCTCACCGCTGACGAACGAGCCCAGGCCGACCGGAAGACCGTGCGCAACCACCTCGACAACCCCGCCGAGGGTGTCTCCGTCCTTCTTCGCGGCCTCGATCTCGGCGATCATGGCCGCCTCGGCGCCGGCGTCGAATGCCCGCACCGGACTGTCGTCGATCCGGGGCAGATCGGCCGCGGTCGGCGGCGGGCCGGCGTACGGGATCGAGGCCCCGATCGACACGACGTGGGAGACCACCTCGACCCCGAGCGCCTGCCGCAGGAACGCCCGCGCGATGCTTGCCGCGGCCACCCGGGCCGCCGTCTCCCGCGCGCTGGCGCGCTCCAGGACCGGCCGGGCATCCTCGAACCCGTACTTGAGCATGCCGGCGTAATCGGCGTGCCCGGGGCGAGGACGGGTGAGCGGGGCGTTGCGGGCGACCTCCAGGTTGGCGGCCGACACCGGGTCCGGAGCCATCACCGTCTCCCATTTCGGCCATTCCGTATTGCCGATCTCGATCGCGACGGGGCCGCCGAGGGTTTGACCGTGCCGGACTCCGGCCAGCACCGTCACCTCGTCCTGCTCGAACTTCATCCGAGCACCGCGACCGTATCCGAGCCGACGGCGGGCGAGCTGGGCGGCGATGTCGGCGGAGGTCACCTCGACACCGGCGACCATGCCCTCGACCATGGCGACGAGGGCTCGGCCGTGGGATTCTCCGGCTGTGGTCCAACGCAACACGCCCCCATCTTCCCATGTCGTCGGCGCGTGACCGAATCAGCCGCAACGCCTNNTCAAAACACGGCGAGCTTCAAAACACGGCGGCACTTCAAAGCACGGTGAGCGCCACGGCGCCCAGACTCGCCGCACACATCGACGGCCCGTGCGGTACCGCGGCTGGCGCGGCCGCGGCGCCGCGGCCGCGAAACAAGGCCGACACCCCCAGCAACGCCGTCAGCATCGGGGCGCCGATCGCCGAGAGCATCCAGACCGGCAGCCCGAAGGCCCCGGTCAGCGCTCCCAGGCCGAGGGCCAGCTTGACGTCGCCTCCCCCGAGTCCCGCCGGATCCACGAGGTGGACCGACAGGTACAACCCGCCCAGGGCCGCCGCGCCCAGGATGGCGGGCAGCCCGCGCCCGCATCCCGCGCACCCGCCCAGGATCGTCACCGCGCCGGTCAGGGTCAGCACGTCGGGTAGCCGGCGTTCCCGGATATCGATGACCGACAGTGCCGCCGCCCAGCAGAGCACGGCCAGGCAGGCCGCTGATCGAAGCATGCCGGAACGCTAGTTCAGTGCGGCCGCCATCTGCTGTCGCGGAGCCGGCCGGCCTGTGAATTGTTCGACCTGGCTGAACGCCTGGTGCAGCAACATCTGCAATCCGCTGATGACCTCGCCGCCGGCATCGGCGACTGCCCGGGCCAACGGGGTCGGCCACGGGTCGTAGATCGCGTCCAGCACAACGGGTATCGGGGCGAAGGTCGCCGCGTATTCCGCGGCCGCGTCGGCCGGAACCGTGCTGACCAGCACGTCGGCTCCCTCGACGGCCTCCGGCAGCCCGGCACCGGCCAGGTCGGCGAACGTGGCGTGAACCCCGAGCGCGGATCCGAGTTCGACCAGTCTGGCGGCCTTGCCGGGGTCCCGGGCGGCGACGGTGATCGCACCGACGCCCAGCCCGACCAGCGCATACACCGCAGCGGGCGCGGTTCCGCCCGAGCCGAGCACGATCGCCCGGCGCAGACCGCCCCGGTGACCCAGCGCCCCGGCCACACCATCGACGTCGGTGTTGTCGGCGCGCCACCCGGAAGCAGTCCGCACCAGCGTATTTGCCGAGCCGACCAGCCCGGCGCGCTCAGTCCGTTCGTCGGCGAACGCCAGCGCCGCGAACTTACCGGGCATGGTGACCGAAACCCCCACCCACTCCGGGCCGAAACCGCCGACCAGGGCGGGCAGTTCCTCGGCCGTGCAGTCGATGCGGTCATAGGTCCAGTCGTGCAAACCCAGGGCCCGGTAAGCGGCCAGATGCAACTGTGGCGAGCGGGAGTGCGCGACGGGCGAACCGAGGACTGCGGCCCTACGCGGACTCACCCGTCATCGCCCGGAGTCGAGCACACCGCTGTCGAGGGCCATGTCACGGTTGGCCAGGTGCTCCTGGTAGTCGCCGGTGAACAAGGTCGTGCCGTCGGAGTCGACGGTCACGAAGTACAGCCAGTCGCCGGGCTCTGGGCGCTCGGCCGCCGCCAGGGCCTCCTCACCGGGCGAGCAGATCGGGGTGGCCGGCAGACCCGCCTTGGCGTAGGTGTTCCACGGGGTCTCGGTGGCACGGTCCGCGTCGGTGGTGGCGACCTCCTGGCGGTCCAGCGGGTAGTTGACCGTCGAATCGAATTCGAGGCGGTCGTATTCGCTGGCCAGCCGGTTGTAGATGACCCTGGCCACCTTCGCGAAGTCGGCGGGCTTGGCCTCCTTCTGCACCAGCGAGCCGACGATGAGAACCTGGTACGGCGTCATCTTCAGCGCCTTGGCCGATTCCAGCAGTCCGCCCTGTACATAGCGTTTGCCGCTCTCGTCGACCAGGGTGGCCAGAATCTGCTTGGCCGAGGCGGAAGGGTCGATGTTCCAGGTGCCGGGGGCGATGAGTCCCTCCAACCGCCGATGGCTGTTGCCCATCGCGGATGCGCCCTTCATCGCCCACTCCGGCACGTTCAGCGACTCCAAGGTGTCATCCTCGGCGGCGGACTTGAGGTCCCGGGTCGACACGCAGCTGCGGGTTCCGTTGAGGTCCACGCAGCTGGCATCGGAGATCAGCGAGAAAATGCCCGGGTTCACATCGCCGCTGCCGACCACCTCGACGTCGTCGAGTTGCTTGCCCTCGGGAATGACCAGCTTGCCCACCCGGGAGGACGGATCGGTCAGCATCGTCACCGCCGTCGCCGCCGGGATCTCCGTCCGCAGCTTGTAGAAGCCGGGCTGGATGGCGGCGAGTTCGGCATTGCCGGATGCCGCCGAGACGAACATCCCGGCGTCGGCGATGACGCCCTGCTCGACCAGATTCTGCGCGATCATCGACCCGGAGTCGCCGGGGTGGACCTCGATGACGATGTCGTCCTTACCCTCACCGCTGTAGTCGCTCGGCAGTTTCGGGCCGCCGAGCAATCTCGGCCCCAGCAGCACCACGGCGAGCACGCCGACCGCCACCAGCGCCAGCAGGCCCAACGTCCGGCCCCGCCCGCCTTTCGCCGCGGACCTGGGCCGAGCCGGCCTCGGCGCGCCGACGGCCACGGG
>JAGQTO010000039.1:4486-9427 GCA_020439025.1 Mycobacterium sp.
CTCGGGTGGCTGGGTCGACTCGGGTGGCTGGGTCACTGTCACTCTTTCAGCATCGTGGCCGCGTTGCGGCGTTGGTCGAGCCAGCCCTGCAAAATTGCCACGGCTGCAGCTTGGTCGATCATTGCCCGTTGCTGCCGGGCGCGCACACCGGCCTCCCGCAGCGACCGGGATGCACTGACGGTAGTCAATCGCTCATCGGCGAGACGAACCGGTACCGGGGCTATTCGGGCGGCGAGTGCGGTGGCAAATTCGATCGCTTCCTCCGCCGATGATCCGGCCCGGTCGGCCAGGGTGCGCGGCAGTCCGACAACAACCTCGACGACCTCGAGTTCACCCACCAGAGCGGTGAGTCTGCGCAGGTGGCGACCCCCGCGTTCGCTGCGCACGGTCTCCACGGGGGTGGCCAGGATGCCGTCCGGGTCACTGACCGCGACGCCGATCCGGACGGTGCCGACGTCGATGCCCAAGCGACGGCCACGGCCCGGGTCGCCGACGCCGGGACGGTCGGGCATGCGGTCGGGCTCGGACACCGTCTGACCTCAGCTCCCCGCGAGCTCCGCGCGGACGGCCCCCAGAGCCGCCTCGATACCCGACGAATCTTTGCCAGAGCCCTGGGCGAGGTCCGCCTTGCCGCCGCCGCGGCCACCGACCGCGGCCGCGACCACGCCGACGAGATCATTGGCCCGCACTCCCGCTTCCTGGGCGGCTGGGTTGGAGGCCACCACGAACGGAACGGTTCCCTCCGGGCCCTCGGCGAGAAGAACCACCACACCCGGCTCCGTGCCGAACCGCGAGCGGATGTCACCCACCAGGGAGCGCAGATCCGCGGCAGTCATCCCCGCCGCCAGCCGCTGGGCCACCAGACGGACTTTACCGACCTGCTCGGCGGTGGCGGCGGCATTTCCCGCGGCTGCCCGCGCCGACGCCAGCCGCACCCGCTCGAGTTCCTTCTCCGCCGCCCTGAGCCGTTCGACCAGGGTGGCCACCCGGGCCGGCACCTCCTCGGAGGGCACCTTCAGCGACGAGGCCAGACCGGCCATCAGCGCCCTCTCCCTGCTCAGGTGCCGGAACGAATCGAGCCCGACGTAAGCCTCCACCCGCCGCACCCCGGAGCCAACCGAGGAGTCGCCGAGCAGGGTGACCGGTCCGATCTGGGCTGAGTTGTGCACGTGGGTGCCGCCGCAGAGCTCCAGCGAGAACGGTCCGCCGATCTCGACCACGCGAACCTGCTCGGGGTACTGCTCACCGAACAGCGCCATCGCGCCCATCGCCTTGGCCCTGTCGAGTTCGGTGAGGAAGGTGTTGACCGGATAGTCGGCCTGCACCGCCTCGTTGGCGATCTCCTCGATCCGGCCGCGCTGGTCGTCGGTGAGCGCACCCTGCCAGTTGAAGTCGAATCGCAGGTAACCGGGCCGGTTGAGCGATCCCGCCTGAACCGCATTGGGACCCAGTACCTCGCGCAGCGCGGCATGCACCATATGAGTTCCGGAGTGCCCCTGGGTGGCACCTCGACGCCACTGCGGATCGACGGCGGCCACGATGGTGTCGCCTTCCACGAACTCGCCGGACTCGACATTGACGCGGTGCACCCACAGCGTCTTGGCGATCTTCTGGACGTCGGCGACCGCGGCCCGGGCCGATTCGCTCGCACCGGTTCCGGTCAGCCAGCCGACATCCGCGATCTGCCCGCCGGACTCGGCGTACAGCGGGGTGCGGTCGAGCACGATCTCCACCCGCTCCGGCGGCATCGTCTCGGAGTGCACCCTCGGATGGTGGGCCACCACGGGAACCCGTTTGCCGTCGACGAAAATGCCGAGAATGCGGGCCTGTGAACTCAGTTCGTCGAACCCGGTGAACTCGGTGGGGCCGGCGTCGACCAGCTCGCGGAACGCCGAGAGGTCGGCGTGGGCGTGCTTGCGGGCGGCGGCGTCGGCCTTGGCGCGCCGGCGCTGCTCGGCCATGAGTTCCCGGAAACCCAGTTCGTCGACGCTGAGACCGGCTTCGGCGGCCATCTCGAGGGTGAGTTCGATCGGGAAGCCGTAGGTGTCGTGCAGGGTGAACGCCTCGGCGCCGCCGAGCTCGGTGCTGCCGGACGCGCGGGTGGCCGCCGCGGCATCCTCGAAAAGCTTCGACCCGGAGGCCAGGGTGCGGTTGAAGGCCGTCTCCTCGGCCACCGCGATGCGGTTGATCCGGTCGAAGTCGGTGACCATCTCCGGATAGGACGGACCCATCGCGTCGCGCACGGTCGCCATCAGCTCGCCGACGATCGGCCGTTCGATGCCGAGCAGCTTGGCGGAGCGGATGATCCGGCGCAGCAACCGGCGCAGCACGTAGCCGCGTCCCTCGTTGGAGGGGGTGACGCCGTCGGCGATGATCACCGCGGCGGTCCGGCTGTGGTCGGCGATGACCCGATAGCGCACGTCGTCGTCGTTGTTACCCGCGCCGTAGCCGCGCGGCGCGTACTGCGCGGCCTTGTCGATCACCGGCCGGAGCAGGTCGGTCTCGTAGACGTTGTCGACGCCCTGCAGCAGGCAGGCGATCCGCTCGACCCCCATGCCGGTGTCGATGTTCTTGCGCGGCAGCGGGCCGAGGATCTCGAAATCCTCCTTGGAGGTTCCCTCACCGCGCTCGTTCTGCATGAACACGAGGTTCCAGATCTCGATGTAACGGTCCTCGTTGGCCTCCGGGCCGCCCTCGATGCCGTACTCCGGGCCGCGGTCGTAGTAGATCTCCGAGCAGGGCCCGCAGGGGCCGGGAATCCCCATCGACCAGTAGTTGTCGGCCATACCGCGACGCTGGATGCGCTCGGGCGGCAGACCGGCCACCTCCTGCCAGAGCCGTTCGGCCTCGTCGTCGTCGTAGAACACGGTGGCCCACAGCCGTTCCCGGTCCATCCCGTACCCGCCTTCGGCGGCCGGCTTGGTCAGCAACTCCCAGGCCAGTTCGATCGCGCGGCGCTTGAAGTAGTCGCCGAAGGAGAAGTTGCCGGCCATCTGGAAGAACGTGTTGTGGCGGGTGGTGATGCCGACCTCATCGATATCCGGGGTGCGGATGCATTTCTGGATACTGGTCGCGGTGTCGTAAGGGGGTGTGCGCTGGCCTAGGAAGTAGGGGACGAACTGCACCATGCCGGCGTTGACGAACAGCAGATTGGGATCGTCGAGGATCACCGAGGCGCTAGGTACCTCGGTGTGGCCTGCCGCGACGAAGTGGTCGAGGAACCGCTTCCTGATCTCGTGTGTCTGCACGGGTGGGATCGTCCTTGTTTTTCGGGTACGGCGTGTTCGGGTACGGCTCTGGACTCACCAGAGCATCGACCGCACCACATTACCGGTCACGGTCAGCCGGACAGGAAGCTCAGCCGCACTGACCGTCTCGGGTTGTCGCGGTTGAGATCGACCAGCACGACGCTCTGCCAGGTGCCCAGCAGTGGGCTGCCGTCGGCCACCGGAACGGTCACCGACGGCGACACGATCGCCGGCAGCACATGGTCGGCGCCGTGACCCGGCGACCCGTGGGCATGACGGTAGCGGTCATCGCGCGGCAGTATCCGTTCCAGGGCGTCGACGAGGTCGGCGTCCGAACCCGCGCCGGTCTCGATGATGGCCACCCCTGCGGTGGCGTGCGGGACGAAAACGTTGCACAGACCGTCCCCGCGAGAACGGCAGAACTGCCGCAACGGACCGGTCACGTCGACGATGCGTCGCCGCGCGGTGTCCACCTCGAGCACATCGCTGTCCACCCCGCCAGCCTACGGACGAGGGCGCCGGACGATCGCGCGCAACTTGGCCAGCCGGCCGCCGATCTCGCGTTCGGCACCGTGGCGCGAGGGCCGGTAGTAGTCGACGCCGACGATCCCCTCAGGTGGATACTGTTGCGGCACAACGCCGTCGGGGTCATCGTGCGGGTATCGGTAGCCCTGGGCATGCCCCAGCCTGGCCGCTCCCGAATAGTGTCCGTCGCGCAGGTGCGCCGGCACCATGCCGGCCTTGCCGGACCGGATGTCGGCGACCGCCGCGGCGAGGGCGGTGGTGACGGCGTTGGACTTCGGCGCAGTGGCCAGGTGCACCGTCGCGTGCGCCAGCGTGAGCTGGGCCTCGGGCATCCCGATCAGCGCCACGGTCTGGGCAGTGGCCACCGCGGTGAGCAGCGCGGTGGGATCGGCCATGCCGATGTCCTCGCTGGCCAGGATCACCAGTCGGCGCGCCACGAACCGGGGGTCCTCACCGGCGACCAGCATCCGGGCCAGATAGTGCAGCGCGGCATCCACGTCGGACCCGCGGATCGACTTGATGAAGGCGCTGACGACGTCGTAGTGCTGGTCGCCGTCTCGGTCGTAACGCACGGCCGCGCGATCCAGGGATTGTTCGACTGTGGCCTCCGTCACCGCACCGCCGGCCGCCGCGGCGGTCTCCGCGGCCACCTCCAGCGCGGTCAGTGCCCGGCGGGCATCCCCCGCGGACAACTCGACCAGCAGGTCAAGAGCGTCGCCGTCGACCCGAACCGCATCGCCCAACCCACGAGGGTCGCTCACCGCCCTGCTCAGCACGGTACGGACGTCATCGGCGCCCAGCGGCTGCAGTTGCAGGATGAGCGAACGCGACAGCAGTGGGGCGACCACCGAGAACGACGGGTTCTCCGTGGTGGCGGCGACCAGCAGCACCACCCGGTTCTCGACCGCGGCCAGCAGGGCGTCCTGCTGCGTCTTGGAGAACCGGTGCACCTCGTCGATGAACAGCACGGTCTGCTCACCGTGCACCGCGGCCCGGCGCGCGGTGTCGATGACCGCCCGAACCTCCTTGACTCCCGCGCTGAGCGCCGACAGAGCTTCGAACCGACGTCCGGTGGCATGCGAGATCAGCGAGGCCAGGGTGGTCTTCCCGGTTCCCGGCGGTCCGTAGAGGATCACCGAGCCAGCGCCAGACCCCTCGACCAACCGGC
>JAGQTO010000279.1 GCA_020439025.1 Mycobacterium sp.
CAACGGTGAGACCATCCGGTTGGCCCGGGGCGCGTCGCTGAGCGACTTCGCCGAAAAGATCGACGCCAACCCCGCCGCCCTGGTTCAGGCCCTGTTCAATCTGGGCGAGATGGTCACGGCCACCCAGTCGGTGGGCGACGACACCCTCGAACTGCTCGGCAGCGAGATGAACTACGTCGTGCAGGTGGTATCGCCCGAGGACGAGGACCGCGAACTGTTGGAATCCTTCGACCTCACCTACGGCGAGAACGAGGGCGGCGAGGAGGACCTCGAACAGCGTCCCCCGGTCGTCACCGTCATGGGTCACGTCGACCACGGCAAGACCCGACTGCTGGACACCATCCGGCAGGCATCCGTGCGCGAGGGTGAGGCCGGCGGCATCACCCAGCACATCGGTGCCTACCAGGTCGAGGTCGAACACGACGGCGTCGAGCGGCTGATCACCTTCATCGACACCCCGGGTCACGAGGCGTTCACCGCCATGCGGGCCCGCGGCGCCAAGGCCACCGACATCGCGATCCTGGTGGTGGCCGCCGACGACGGCGTGATGCCCCAGACGGTGGAGGCGATCAACCACGCTCAGGCCGCCGACGTGCCGATCGTCGTGGCGGTCAACAAGATCGACAAGGAGGGCGCCGACCCGGCCAAGATCCGGGGCCAGCTCACCGAGTACGGTCTGGTCGCCGAGGACTTCGGCGGCGACACCATGTTCGTCGACATCTCCGCGAAGAACGGCACCAACATCAAGGCGCTGGAAGAGGCCGTGCTGCTGACCGCCGACGCATCGTTGGACCTGCGGGCCAATCCCGATATGGAGGCACAGGGCGTGGCCATCGAGGCACACCTGGACCGCGGCCGCGGACCGGTGGCCACCGTGCTGATCCAGCGCGGCACGCTGCGGGTGGGCGACTCGGTGGTCGCCGGCGACGCCTACGGCCGCGTACGACGGATGGTCGACGAGCACGGCGAGGACGTCACCGAGGCGCTGCCCTCGCGTCCGGTCCAGGTCATCGGCTTCACCTCCGTGCCCGGTGCCGGCGATAATTTCCTGGTCGTCGACGAGGACCGGATCGCCCGCCAGATCGCCGACCGGCGCAGCGCGCGCAAGCGCAACGCGCTGGCCGCTCGGGCCCGCAAGCGGATCAGCCTGGAGGATCTGGAGTCGGCGCTGAAGGAGACCAGCCAGCTCAACCTGATCCTCAAGGGCGACAACGCCGGTACGGTCGAGGCGCTCGAGGAGGCCCTGCTGGGCATTCAGGTCGACGACGAGGTGGAGCTGCGGGTCATCGACCGCGGTGTCGGCGGCATCACCGAGACCAACGTGAACCTGGCTTCGGCCTCGGACGCCATCATCATCGGGTTCAACGTCCGCGCCGAGGGCAAGGCCACCGAGCTGGCCAACCGCGAGGGCGTGGAGATCCGCTACTACTCGGTGATCTACCAGGCGATCGACGATATCGAGAAGGCGCTCAAGGGCCTGCTCAAGCCGGTCTTCGAGGAGCGCGAACTCGGCCGTGCCGAGATCCGGGCACTGTTCCGCTCATCCAAGGTCGGCAACATCGCCGGCTGCATGGTGCAGTCGGGAATTATGCGACGCAACGCCAAGGCGCGGTTGCTCCGAGACAACGTGGTGGTCGCGGAGAATCTCACGGTGTCTTCGCTGCGCAGGGAGAAGGACGATGTCACCGAGGTCCGGGAGGGCTTCGAGTGCGGTCTCACCCTGACGTACTCCGACATCAAGGAGGGCGACGTCATCGAGACCTACGAGTTGGTCGAGAAGGAACGCCTCTGATGACCCGCAGCGATGGCTGACCCGGCCCGGGCGAAACGGCTGGCCAAGCGGATCTCCACGATCGTCGCCTCAGCGATCGAGTTCGAGATCAAGGATCCGCGGCTGGCCGGCGTCACCATTACCGACGCGAAGGTCACCGGTGACCTGCACGACGCCACGTTGTACTACACGGTGATCGGTCGTTCGCTGACCGAGGAGCCGGACTATGCCGGCGTTGCGGCGGCGTTGGAGAGTGCCACGGGCGTGCTGCGCAGCAAGGTCGGAGCCGGCACCGGGGTGAAGTTCACCCCGACGCTGGCCTTCGTTCGCGACACCGTGCCCGACGCCGCCCACCGGATGGAGGAGTTGCTGGCCCGGGCCCGGGCCGCCGACGCCGATGTCGCGCGCATCCGGGCCGGGGCCACCCCGGCGGGGGAGGCCAACCCCTATCGCACGGCGGACGAGGACGATCCGGCGACCGGCGACCGGGACTCCGATGGCATCGACCGCTCCGACGGCTGAGACCGACCGGACCGGTCTGCGGACCGATGCCGCCGGGGCGGTCGGGATCCTCTCTCGTGCCCGTTCGGTGGTCATTCTGTGTCATGTCCAGCCCGACGCCGACACCGTGGGCGCCGCCTTGGCGCTGGGCCTGGTCCTCGTCCGCGACGGCGTCCGGGTCGCGGTCAGCTTCTCCGCCGCCGACGCTCTGCCGGAGTCGCTGCGCGGGCTGCCGGGCTGCGAACTGCTCGTCCAGGCCGGTGAGCTGGTTGCGGACGCCGACCTGGTCGTGGCGGTCGACGTGCCGAGCGTCACCAGGCTCGGTGAGCTGGCCGATCTCGCCGCCGGCCCGAACGTCCTGGTGATCGACCACCACAGGTCCAACACCGGTTTCGGGACCGCCAATTTCGTCGACCCGCTGGCCGATTCGACGACCATGCTGATCGCGGAGTTGCTCGACGCGTGGGGCAAGGACATCGACCCCGACGTTGCCCGCTGCCTCTACGCCGGTCTGAGCATCGACACCGGCTCGTTCCGTTGGGCGACGGCCGCGGGACTGCGGTTGGCCGCCCGGCTGGTGGACCTCGGCGTCGACAACGCCGCGCTGAGCCGCCAGCTGCACGACACCCATCCCTTCGGGTGGCTGCCCCTGTTGTCGAGGGTGCTGGCCACCGCCCGGCTGCGCCCGGATGCGGCTCGCGGGAGCGGGTTGGTCTACGCGGTGGTGACCCACGAGGACTGCGTGCGGCACGGGTCCGAGGAAATCGAGTCCATCATCGACATCGTGCGCACCACTCACGAGGCAGGGGTCGCAGCGGTGTTCAAGGAGATCGAGCCGCAGCGCTGGTCGGTGTCGATGCGCTCGAAGGCCCTTGACGTGTCCGCGGTGGCGAGCGGCTTCGGTGGCGGCGGGCACACCCTGGCGGCCGGCTATTCGGCGGCCGGGCCGGTCGAGCATGTGGTCGCCGATCTGACCGCGGCTCTTGGATAGGCAGCCCTTGGATGGGCAGCCCTCGGCCGGCCCGGCCCGCGGCGCGCTGGTCCGGCGGATCGCCGCCCTGGCGCTGCCCGCGCTGGGGGTGCTGGCGGCCGAACCGCTCTATCTGCTGTTCGACACCGCGATCGTCGGACGACTCGGCGCGGTCAGCCTGGCCGGGCTGGCCGTCGGCGGCCTGGTGGTCTCGCTGGTCAGCTCCCAGCTGACCTTCCTTTCCTACGGCACCACCGCGCGCTCGGCCCGCTTCCACGGCGCCGGGGACCGGGCCGCGGCGGTCGGAGAAGGGGTGCAGGCCAGCTGGCTGGCCGTCGTGCTCGGCGTGCTGGTGGTCATCGCTGTCCAGGCGACCGCAGCGCCGCTGGTCTCGGCGATCGGGGGCAGCGCGGCCATCGCGACGGCCGCGTTGGAATGGCTGCGGATAGCGATCCTGGCGGCACCGGCCATCCTGATCTCG
>JAGQTO010000280.1 GCA_020439025.1 Mycobacterium sp.
GTCCAGCCCGGAAACCTCGGGACTCATCCGTCGCCCGATCGATCCCTTGGGATAACCCAGGATGTCGGAGGTCAACTCCCGCTCTTGCGCCGACAACCCCTTCATCAGTTTGGCGGCCACCCCCGCCGGGACCTCGTCGAGCAGCGCGACCCGGTCATCCGGGTCCAACTCGGCGAAGACCGCCGTCACCTCCTCGTCCCGCAGCGAGTCGACCAACTCCCGCTGCAGCACCGGCGCGAGGTCCTCGAACACCTCGGCAGCCTGGTTCTTGGGCAACAGCCGGAACAGCACCGCGCGCTGTGCGGACGGCAGACGCTCGATGACGTCGGCGGCACGCGCCGGGGAAAGCCTTTTCCCCTCTGCGTCGGCGGCGGGCAGGTCGCCGGCCTCCAGCGCGCGTTTGATCAGCTTCAGCGAGTCCGCGTTGGCCGCCGGATCACTCGTCATCACCATGAAGCCCGACTCCTTCCCGCCGCGAAGCGACGCTGGGAGTATCACCCGGAATCCCGATACACGCCCTCCGATGCATCAGGAATTCACCCGGCAACCTCCTCAGGGCTCCCACACCAGCTGGCGCAACTCCGAAAAGCCCTCGGCGGCAGTGTCGTAGACGCGGACGATGCCCTCGTCGCCGGGCTTGAGGAAGGTGCTTTCGCCGTAGGCGGTGTAGCGCGTCGCCCCGATCCCGATCAAAACGTTCTCCGGATGGCCCGCGGCCACCATCAGTGCGCCGACATCCTCCAGGGGGGTATCCGGTGAACCCTTCTGGTTCGCCAGACGCTCGCTGATCCAGTCCAACAGCACCTCGCCGTAGTAGGAGTAGCCCAGCAGCGGGCTGTCCACCCCGTACTCGTGGTGGCGCCCGTCGGCGGTGCGCAGGTGACACAGCAGCCGCAGGGTCGCGGTCGGTCCGTCCGGCGTCAGGTCGTGGGCCTCGAAGAATTCCCGTGCGACCCCCTTGGAGGCGGGGCCCCAGTTCTTTTTGTAGCTGATCTTCGGGGCGCCGGGACGGCGGATCGAGCAGTCGTTGAACGCGCCGAGCGCGAACGGCCGCAGGGTGACGACCGTGTCGCCCGCCCACACGACCTCGCAGGCGAGGCCGACCTCCGGCTCGATCTGCAGATTCAGCGGGCCGTCGTCGGCACCGGGCTTGGGCACGATCAACGCGTCGTGGGACAGCGGGAACTCACCGAGGAAGCTGCCGTGACCCGGGACGTACCACGGGAAGATGCCCTTGGGGGCGGGGTGGCCCGCGGGGCCCGCGTCGGCCACATTCGTGAAATCGACCGCTTCACCGGCTTGTTCGAGGTGGCCGGCGAAATTTCCGGCCACTCCGAGGCCGAACCAGCCACGGAGGTCGTCGAGCTCGAGTTCGATCACGGTTCGAGCACCTCAGTGCCCACGAAGGGAACCAGCGCGGCCGGCACCCGCACCCCGCCGTCGGGTAGTTGGTGGTTCTCCAGGATCGCAACCAGCCATCGGGTCGTGGCCAGGGTGCCGTTGAGCGTGGCAGCGATCTGGGGCTTGCCGTTGTCGTCGCGATAGCGGGTGGCCAGTCTGCGGGCCTGGAAGGTGGTGCAGTTCGAGGTCGAGGTCAGTTCCCGGTACGCCTGCTGGGTGGGCACCCAGGCTTCGCAGTCGTACTTGCGGGCCGCTGAGGATCCCAGATCCCCGGCGGCGACGTCGATGACGCGGTAGGGAACCTCGATGAGTTCGAGCATCTGGCGCTGCCAGCCGAGCAGCCGCTCATGCTCGGCTTCGGCATCGTCGGGGCGGCAGTAGACGAACGCCTCGACCTTGTCGAACTGGTGCACCCTGATGATGCCGCGGGTGTCCTTGCCGTAACTGCCCGCCTCCCGCCGGAAGCATGACGACCATCCCGCGTAGCGCCGCGGACCGTCGGAAAGATCGAGAATCTCCCCGGCGTGATAGCCGGCCAGCGGCACTTCGGAGGTGCCGACGAGGTAGAGGTCATCGGACTCGATCCGGTAGACCTCCTCGGCGTGCGAGCCGAGAAAACCGGTGCCGCCCATGACTTCCGGGCACACCAGCACCGGCGGAATCATCAGCGTGAAACCGTTGTCCGTTGCCAGCCGCACCGCCAGCTGCAACAGTCCCAGCTGCAGCAGCGCACCGCGGCCGGTGAGGAAGTAGAACCTCGACCCGGACACCTTCGCACCGCGTTCCATGTCGATCAGGCCGAGCGTCTCACCCAATTCGAGGTGGTCGCGGGGGTTCTCGATCGACCGCGGCTCGCCGACGACGTCCAGCACCGCGTAATCGTCCTCGCCGCCGGCCGGGACACCCGCCAGGACCAGGTTGGGGATCGCCAGGTGCGCGGCGGTGAACGACTCCTCGGCGGCGACCTGGCGGGCCTCGGCCTCCTTGACATCGGCGGCGAGCTGTTTGGCGCGTTCGAGCAGCACCGGACGGTCGGCCGGGGCCGCCGAGCCGACGGCCTTGCTGGCGCCCTTCTGCTCAGCGCGCAGGGAATCGGCCGCGGATATGGCCGCGCGGCGGGCCGTATCG
>JAGQTO010000281.1 GCA_020439025.1 Mycobacterium sp.
TGGCTGGTCGATGCCGTCGCCGCCGCCGGCGCCGAATGTCAGGTGGGGATCGCCGATCGGCTGGCCACCGCCGTCTTCGCCGCCCGGGCCGGCCGGGTGGTGGAGCCGGGCGGTGACGCGCAGTTCCTCTCGGCGCTGTCGATCCGGCAACTGGCCGCCGAGCCCAGTCTGTCCGGTCCGGGTCGCGCGGAGCTGGCCGATCTGCTGTGGCGGATGGGAATCCGTACCGTGGGTCAGTTCGCCGCGCTGTCCCGGGGCGACGTGGCCTCCCGCTTCGGGTCCGATGCGGTCGTGGCGCATCGTTTCGCCCGGGGCGAGCCGGGCCGCACGCCGTACGGGCGCGAACTGCCACCGGATCTCGAGGCGGTCCTGCAGTGCGATCCGCCGATCGAGCGGGTTGACGCCGCGGCCTTCGCCGGCCGGACGCTGGCCGCCGCCCTGCACCGCGGACTCGAGGGGGCCGGGGTCGGATGCACCCGGCTGGCCATCCACGCCGTCACCGCCGGCGGCGGCGAGGTGAGCCGGGTCTGGCGGTGCGCCGAACCGTTGACCGAGGACGCCACCGCCGACCGGGTGCGCTGGCAGCTCGACGGCTGGCTGACCTCCCGAAGCATCGCCGGTCAGGTCGGGCTCGACGGGCCGGTGACCCTGCTGCGGCTTGAGCCGGTGGAAGTCGTTTCCGCGGAAGCGCTTCAGCTTCCGCTATGGGGCGGTCTGGGGGAGGAGGACCGGTTGCGGGCCCGGCGTGCGCTGGTCCGGGTGCAGGGGCTGCTCGGCCAGGAGTCGGTGCAGGTGCCGGTGCTCAGCGGTGGCCGCGGACCCGCCGAGCGGATAACCCTGACCCCGCTCGGTGACGAACCGGTGCCCCGCTCCGCCCCGGACCGGCCTTGGCCCGGTCAGCTCCCGGAGCCCTCGCCGGCGGTCCTGCTCGACGATCCGGTGGAACTGCTCGACGCCCGGGGCGATCCGGTACGGGTGAACGCCCGCGGCCTGTTCAATACCGAGCCGGCCCGACTCGACGGCGCGGGCTACCGGGGGGAGCTGGGTTGGTGGACCGGCCCGTGGCCGGTGGACGAACGATGGTGGGAGGCGGCCGAACGCCGTGGACGCACCGCCCGGGCGCAGGTGTTGGTTTCCGGCGTTGCGCTGCTGCTGTGTTACCGGCAGCGCCGGTGGTACCTGGAGGGGGTCTACGAGTGAGCCAGTCGGCGGGCGAAGGGTCCCACCCGTTCGATGAAACGCTCGAAGAACGCCGTCACGTCCACCTCCACGCCGACCCGGGCGTTGGGTGGCCGGCCCCATCGCCGGCTCCAGTCGGCGATCGTCATCCCCCGGGTCAGCGTTCCGGTCAACTCCACGGCCACCGCCGCGGCGCGGGTCCGGATCAGGCCGGGGTCCAGGGCGACGGCCGCGGCCAGCGGGTCATGCAGGTGGGCCAGGTAGCCCTCGCCCTGGCCGGCGTGGAATTCGAAGTAAAACCGCATCGCGTCGTCGAGCACCCGGATCAGCGGATTGACGGCCTCCGGAGTCGACCCCGCCGCCTGTGCCAACCGCTGCATGATCTCCGGGGTCATCACCGCGTTCTCGGTGACGTTGAGACCGCAGACGATCGGGAGCTCGTCATCGCCCCGGCCGCCGGGGCCGTCGAATGCCGCGTACACCTCGGCGGCGGCTTCTGGGTCGACGCTGACGTTCCACTCGGCCACCGGGGTGGTGTTCCCCCGGTAGTCGAAGGAGCCGCCCATGATCACCAGGCGCCGCAGCAGCCCCGGCAGGGCCGGTTCGGCCCGCAGGGCCAGTGCCAGGTTGGTCATCGGGCCACTCACCAGTCCGACCAGGGTGCCGGGGTGGGCCCGGGCGGCCCGGATCCACGCCTGCGCGGCGTCGTATCCGGTGAGTCCGCCGCCGGGTGCGGGCAGTTCGGCATAACCCAGTCCGGCCGGGCCATGGGTGTCCTCGGCGGTGCGCATCGGCGCGGTCAGCGGCCGGCCGGCGCCCCGGGACACCGGGATATGCGCGGCCCCGCAGAGTCGCAGCAGGCCCAGGTTGTTGCGGCACACCTGGTCGACGTCGACGTTGCCGCCGGTGGAGGCGATCCCGACCACGTCGGCGTCGGCGCTGGCGAGCAGGTACACCAGTGCCATCGCGTCGTCGACCCCGGTGTCGACGTCGGCGAACACCGGCACCCTCACGGTGTCGCGGCCTCCGCAAGCCGGTCGCGGAACCACTGGGGCCACGCCCGCTTGTCGAAGGTGGCCGCGTCCACGCAGACGTGGGTCAGCGCCGCCTCGGCGATGAGTTCTCCGCTCCGTTCGATGCGGTAGCGGCTGCGCAGGGAGGTGTTCCCGAGCGGTTCGATCGCGACCTCGACCATCAGTTCGTCATCGAACCGGGCGGGGGAGCGGAACTGCAGTTCGGCGGCGACCACCACGAAGTCGATGCCCCGCCGGGTCACCTCCTGGTAGCTGCCGGCCAGTGCCCGCAGAGCCTCGCTGTGCGCCATGTCGGCCCAGGTCAGATAGTGACCGTTGAACGCCCGCCCCTGCATATCGCACTCGGCGTAGCGCACCCGCAACGGCATCGAGAACTGTGCGTCGGCGGTCAATCCGATTCGATCGCGAAGTTGGTGATGCCGTCCCAGTCCTGTAGCACCCATCCGGTGATCGGGTTCCCGGTGAGCACCACCTGGCTGGCATTGGGCAGCGGGTGGTCGGTCAGCAGGCTCGGCTTGCCGTTGCGGGCGTTGAGCAGGGTCCACATCATGATCGCCAGGCCGCTGGAGATCGCGACCGGCTTCTCATCACCGCTCTCGTAGATCTTCTGCACCGCCTCGGTGAACGCGTTGTTGAACTGGTTTCCGTTCACCGAGCCCGGGATGCCGAACCTGCGGTCGCCCTTGAGCCAGGCTTCCGGGCCCAGCAGGAAGGTGCCCGAGGTGTCCGACAGCGGGACGCCCTCGAACCAGCCCGCGGAGATCTCGTTGAGTCCGGGCAGCACTGTCACCTGCTCGCCGAGCGCCTTGGCCACGGGTGCGGCGGTCTGCTCGGTGCGCAACATCTCCGAGGCGAACACGCCGTCATAGCCCTCGCCCGACAGCCGCTTGGCCAGCGCGTCGGCCTGCGCCCTGCCCTCCGCGGTCAGCGGCGGACCGGGAACGTCGGTGGAGGCGACCTTGTCGGCATTGGCCTCGGACTGGGCGTGCCGGATGAGGGTGAGCGTGACATTGCGCACCTTCGGCTCGGATTGGCCGCAGCCCGCGATCATCGTCATGGCCAGCAACCCCGCCAGTGCGGCGGACACTTTTCGGCCTCGGAAAACCTGCATCAGAACAGACTGCCTCCTCCGGCGCTGTGGCGGGGAGAATTCGGGTGAGATTCCCGGACGTCGGCGATCGGCGGGGTGATCGGGCTCTGGCGCGCCTCAGACCACTCCGCCGACTAGTCGGCCGATGGCATAGGTGACCGCCATCGCCAGCGCGCCGCCGATGATGACCCGCTGTGTCGCGCGAACCGGATCGGCGCCACCGAGCCGGGCGCTGACCCAGCCGGTGATTCCCAGGGCGATCAGGACCGCGACGAAGGAGATCGGGATACGTGCCGAGGGCGGCGGCAGCAGGATGGCCAGCAGCGGCAGGAGTGCC
>JAGQTO010000282.1 GCA_020439025.1 Mycobacterium sp.
GCTGGCCTCGAGTTCCATCGGGTTTTCCGCCCCGGTCTCGGAGTCCACTGCCCAGGCCGTCACCGACGCGGTGCATCTGGCCGACACCTGGCTCGACGGTGCCACCGCGCTGCCCGCCGGGGCCACCCGTGCGGCGGCCTGGTCCCCGCAGGACTGGGTGGACAACACCCTGGAGACCTGGAAGCGGCTGTGCGACCCGATGGCCGAGCAGATCTCGACGGTGTGGACCTCGGCGCTGCCCGAGGATGCCAAGGCGATGGCCGGGCCGCTGATGGCGCTGATGACCCAGATGGGCTCGATGGCCTTCGGCTCGCAGCTGGGCCAGGCGCTGGGCCGGCTGTCCAAGGAGGTGCTGACCTCCACCGACATCGGTCTTCCGTTGGGGCCCAAGGGAGTTGCCGCGCTGATGCCGACGGCCATCGAGGAACTCTCCGAGGGCCTCGAGCAGCCGCGCAGCGAGATCCTGACCTTCCTGGCAGCCCGCGAGGCAGCCCACCACCGGCTGTTCACCGGGGTGCCGTGGCTGTCCTCGCAGCTGCTCGGTGCGGTCGAGGCCTACGCCAGGGGCATGAAGATCGACATGAGCGGGATCGAGCAGATGGCCGCGGGTCTGGACCCGAGTGCGATGACCGACCCGTCGAAGATGGAGGAACTGCTCTCCCAGGGGATGTTCGAGCCCAAGGCCACCCCCGAGCAGACCGCCGCGCTGGAGCGGCTGGAGACGCTGCTGGCCCTGGTCGAGGGCTGGGTGCAGACGGTGGTGACCGCCGCGCTCGGCGACCGGATCCCCGGCACCGTCGCGCTCTCGGAGATGCTGCGCCGGCGCCGCGCCACCGGCGGGCCGGCCGAGCAGACCTTCGCCACCCTGGTGGGCCTCGAACTGCGCCCGCGCAAGATGCGCGAGGCAGCGGTGCTGTGGGAGCGGCTGACCGAGGCCGCCGGGATGGACGCCCGCGACGCGGTGTGGGCCCACCCTGACCTGCTGCCCACGACCGAGGACCTCGACGAGCCGGCCGGGTTCATCGACCGGGTGATCGGCGGGGATATCAGCGGGCTCGACATCGACGCCGCGATCGCCGAGTTCGAGAAGGAGCTCGGCGGCACCGCCGAAGAAGACGGCCCTGTGGATAGCTGAATTCCCGGCGCGGCCGCCGGTGCCACAGTGTCCGGATGCGGTACGCGCTCGACCCGGCGATGCCGGTGCTGCTTCGCCCGGACGGCCTGGTGCAGATCGGCTGGGATCCTTTGCGCGCGGTGCTGGTCCGTCCGCCGACCGGTTGCACCCCTCGCGGACTGGCCGGGTTGCTGCGTGCGTTGAGCGCGCCGATGCCGCTGTCGTCGATGCGGCGGCTGGCCGGCGCCCGCGGGCTCTCCGCTACGGCCGCGGTGGACGAGTTGCTGGAGCAACTGGTGGCCGCACGGGTGCTGCGCGCTGAGGCCGACGGCGACGGGCGGGCGCTGTCGATCCGGGTGCACGGCCGCGGGCCGCTGTCGGAACTGCTGGTCGAGGGGCTGCGCTGTTCGGGGGCGCGGGTGAGCCAGACCAGCCACGGCCACGCCGCCGCGGCGGGCGCGGATCTGGTGGTGCTGACCGACGCCCTGGTCGCCGACCCGCGGCTGGTGCGCGATCTGCAGTCCGAAGGTGTGCCGCACCTGCCGGTGCGGGTGCGTGACGGGGTCGGCGTGGTGGGCCCGCTGGTGATCCCCGGCGTGAGCAGTTGCCTGACATGCGCGGATTTCCACCGGTCTGACCGCGACCCGGCCTGGCCGGCGCTGGCCGCCCAGCTGTGCGGGGTGGTCGGGACCGCCGACCGGCCGGCGCTGCTGGCTACCGCGGCGTTGGCTTTGAGCCAGTTGCAGCAGATCATCCGGGGCTGCGCCGGCTCCCCCGCTCCGTCTCCCCCGGCTCCCCCGGTGACGCTGAATGCGACCGTCGAGACCGACGTCGCCACCCAGAGCATCCGGGTCCGGCGCTGGGAGCGTCACCCGCTGTGCGGCTGCTGGGCTGAGAACGACGAGGGCTGAGGACCACTAATAGTTTTGCCCACCTTCAAGCGACAAGGACCGATCT
>JAGQTO010000283.1 GCA_020439025.1 Mycobacterium sp.
GAGACGAAATTCGGCCCCCTCTGTTCGGAGAGGGGGCCGAATTTCGTTTCTGTGCGGGCGGAGGGACTCGAACCCACACGCTCTCTCGAGCACCGGCACCTAAAGCCGGCGTGTCTGCCATTTCACCACGCCCGCAAGCAAGCAGATCCTATCGCGGCTGCTCACAACGGCTCACGGTACGGTCGTGGGGTGCCCATCCCCCGCCGCCGCAAGTACGGCCTGCTGGTTCTGGCGACCGTCGCCGCCGGCGGCTGCCTGGCGCTGGCATGGTGGCAGTGGAGCCGGTGGGAGTCGAACTCGGGAAGCTTCCAGAATCTTGGTTACGCGGTGCAGTGGCCGCTGTTCGCCGGGTTCTGCATCTACGCCTACCGCAAGTTCGTCCGCTACGAGGAAACCCCGCCCGAGACACCGCAGCAGACCGGCGCGATGACCGAGATCCCGGACGGTTTGCTGCCCGAACGGCCGGTCGCCACCGCAGAGCCCACCGACTCGACGCTGGCCGAATACAACGCCTACCTCACCGAGTTGGCCGAGAAAGACACGTTGGCCCAACAAGACTCGCTGGCCCAGAACGACAAAAGGACAACCCCATGACGGAGACCCCCGAAGCCCAGCCGATCGTCCCGGTCGAGAAGATCCGCTCCGCCCTCAATGGCTACCGGGTGCTGGCGTGGACCACGGGTATCTGGCTGATCGCGCTGGTCTACGAGATGGTGCTCAAGTACATCGTGAAGGTGGACAACCCGCCGAACTGGATCGGCGTGGTGCACGGCTGGGTGTACTTCATCTATCTGCTCTTTACCGCCAACCTCGCGGTCAAGGTTCGCTGGCCGATCGCCAAGACCATCGGAATCCTGCTGGCCGGCACCGTCCCCCTGCTGGGCATCATCGTCGAGCAGGTGCAGACCCGCGAGCTCAAGCAGCGCTTCAACCTCTGACTCTGCGAGCCGATCCGGCAGATCGTGCATTTCCCCCACGTCAAGCCAGCATCGCTCGGGGAAGGCCGCGGCCAGCACCGAGCCGGACTGAGCGGCGGTCAGCAGCAGCGAAAGCGCGGATGGGGTCGAGCGCGGGTGGCGACGCTGGTGTCACACGCCTAACGGTCAGCGCTGGAGGTCATCGCGAAGCTGGCGGACTTCGTCATCGTTCAGAACTGCCCCGGCGACGCTGCCCAATATCGGAAGCCCATCGCTGGTCTCAATCGGGCGCTGGTCGACCGTCATCGGCTCGAGAGGCGATCTGGAATCGTCCTGCTTCATTGCCCGCTTCAACCTCTAGCCAGCGCCCGCAGCGCCGGAACCAAAAGCGCCAGCGCCCGCCCGCGGTGCGAGAGCGCGTCTTTCTCCGCCGCGCTCAACTGGGCGGCGCTGCCCGCCCCGCCTTCGGGAACGAACACCGGGTCATAGCCGAACCCGTTGTCGCCCAGCGGTTCCCGGGCTACGACTCCCGGCCACTCGCCACGCACCACGGTGACATCGTCGGGTCCGGTGACCAGCGCGCAGGCCGAGACGAAAGCGGCACCGCGGCGCTCGTCGGGAACGTCGCGCAGCTGGGCCAGCAGCAGGGTGTAGTTGGCGGTGTCGTCGCCGTGGCCGCCGGCCCAGCGCGCCGAGAGCACCCCGGGCATGCCGTTGAGGGCGCCGACCTCCAGGCCCGAATCGTCGGCGAGGGTGGCGATGCCGGTGGCGGCGAAGCCGTCGCGGGCCTTGGCGATCGCGTTCTCCTCGAAGGTCGCCCCGGTCTCAGGCGCCTCGGGAAATGCGGGTACGTCGTCCAGCGTCAGCAACTCCAGCCCGGTGATCCCCGCCGCGTCGAGGACCCGGTGAAGCTCGGCCAGTTTCTTGCGGTTGCGGCTGGCCACCAGCAGCGCGGTCAGCTTCCGAACGCCTTCTTCGGCGGCGGGCCTGCCGGCAACTCCCCCGGGTAGGGCAGCGCCAATGCCTCGCGCTGGGCGGCGAACAGCTGCTCGCACGCACCCATGGCCGCGTCGAGCATCTTGTCCAGGGTCGAGCGCGGGAAGGTGGCGCCCTCGCCGGTCCCCTGAATTTCCACGAACGTGCCGGTGTCGGTGGCCACGACGTTCATGTCCACCTCGGCGCGGGAGTCCTCCTCATAGGGCAGATCCACGCGCACCCGGCCGTCGACCACCCCGACACTGATCGCGGCGATCGCGCACGACAGCGGCTTGGGATCGGTGAGCTTGCCGGCGGCGGCCAGATAGGTGACCGCATCGGCCAGGGCGACGTAGGCGCCGGTGATGGCCGCCGTGCGGGTGCCGCCGTCGGCCTGCAGCACGTCACAGTCCACGGCGATGGTGTTCTCCCCCAGCGCGGCCAGGTCGATACACGCCCGCAGCGAACGGCCGACCAGCCGGCTGATCTCCTGGGTTCGCCCACCCAGGCGGCCCTTGACCGATTCCCGGTCCGAGCGGGTGTGGGTGGCGGCGGGCAACATGGCGTACTCGGCGGTGAGCCAGCCCAGGCCCGACCCTTTCCGCCAGCGCGGCACACCTTCGTTGACGCTGGCGGTGCACATCACCCGGGTATCGCCGAACGTGATGAGCACCGAACCGGCCGGATGCGAGGTGAAGCCGCGGGTGATGACAACGGGCCGCAGTTCGTCGTCGGCCCTTCCGTCGTGTCGTGGAGTCACGCCGAGAACCCTAACGTGCGATGTCGATGGTCTCCCCCGGCACCACCGCGTGCACCGGACCGTCAAACTCGGCCTTGGCCTCCGCGATGACTTCCTCACGGCAGGTCCACGGCGGGATGTGGGTCAGCAGCAGTTCGCCCACCCCAGCACGCTTCGCGATGCGGCCGGCCTCGGTGCCCGACAGGTGCAGGTGCTTGGGCCGGTCCGGCGAGTCCGTCCAGGAAGCCTCGCACAGGAACACGTCGGCTCCTTGGGCGAGTTCGGCCAGCGATTCACACACCCCGGTGTCGCCGCTGTAGACCAAAGTGGCGCCGCCGGGTTCGGTGATCCGCATCCCGAAGGACTCGGTGGGGTGCATGACCAGCCGGGGTTGCACGGTCAGTCCGCCGAGGCGCACCGGTTCGCCGTCGACCCATTGGCGCACCTCGAAGATATCGGTGAAGTCGTCGAGGTCCCCGCCCAGTGGCGAGGAGGCGGCCGCCAGCCGGGTCCAGGTGTCGCTGGGGCCGTAGATGATGCCGCGCTCGGTCGCCGGTGTGGGGTGATACCGCCGCCACACGAACAGGCCCGGAAGGTCGAGGCAGTGGTCGGCGTGCAGGTGCGACAGCAGCACGTAGACCTCGTTGGGGTCGGCGTACCGCTGCAGCGCCCCCAGCACTCCCCCGCCGAAATCCAGCACCAGCGGTGCGGTGTCCTCGGCGGTCAGCAGGTAGCCGGACGCCGGGGAATCAGGCCCGACGACACTGCCCGAGCAGCCCAGGACCGTGAGTCGCACAGCGCCAAGCTTGCCACGGATCAGCGCGGTCGTGGCCCAACATGGGTTTTTCCCGCCGGGTCAGTTCGCCGTGCGACTCGGCGTCTGTACGCCGGTGACCACCGGGCCGAGGAAGCGGGCGGCCAGCGCGGTGAACGCCTCGGGGTCGCCGGTGGCCTCGAACACCCGTGAGGGCGGCTCCACTGCCGGGCCCTCGGGGTGCGGGCGCAGCAGATCACGTTCGGTGAGCACCCGCAGCAGATCCTTGGCGGTCTCTTCCGCGCTGGACACCAGGGTCACCGAGTCGCCCATCACCAACTGGATCACCCCGGACAGCAGCGGATAGTGCGTGCAGCCCAGCACCAGGGTGTCGACCTCGGCGCGCTGCAGCGGTTCCAGGTACGCCTCGGCCAAACCGAGCACCTGGCGTCCGCTGGTGACACCGCGTTCGACGAAGTCGACGAACCGCGGGCAGGCCACCGCGGTCACCTCGACATCCCGGGCGACGGCGAAGGCGTCCTGGTAGGCGCCCGAGGAGATGGTCGCAGCGGTACCGATGACCCCGATACGCCCGGTCCGGGTAGTCGCCACGGCGCGGCGCACCGCGGGCAGGATCACCTCGACCACGGGAACGTCATAGCGCTCCCGGGCGTCGCGCAGACACGCCGCCGAGGCGGTGTTGCAGGCGATGACCAAGGCTTTGACCCCGCGGCCGACCAGATCGTCGCCGATGGCCAGCGCGTGCGCGCGGACCTCGGGGATGCTCAGCGGCCCGTAGGGCCCATTGGCCGTGTCGCCGACGTAGATGATGTCCTCGTCGGGAAGCTGGTCGATGATCGACCGCGCCACCGTCAGCCCACCGACACCGGAGTCGAAGATTCCGATGGGTGCGAAACGGGCGTTCACGCGGCCCCGGTCATGACGGCCCCGGTCATGACGCCGCCGGGGGCAACTCGCCGGCCTTCTTGCGCTCACGCGCCTCCCGCTCGGGGCTGGACAGCCAGTAGGCCGCCAGCACCCCGGCCAGCGCCCCGCACAGGTGGCCCTGCCAGGACACCCCGCCGCAGCGGTCGAGCACCGGCACCGCACCCCACAGAATGCCTCCGTAGACCACCAACACCAGCAGACTCACGGCGATCTGCCAGAGGTGGCGGGTGAGCCAGCCGAACACCACCAGGAAGGCAAGCCAGCCGAAGATCAGCCCCGAGGCGCCGATGTGGTTGGTCGGCATCCGGCAACTGCCCAGCCCGCCGATCAGCCAGGTGCCCAGGCCGCCGACGATCCAGATGATGGCGGTGGCCCAGACGAACCGCGATAGGCCAGCCAGGGTCACCAGGAAGCCCAGCACCAGCGCCGGCACGGTGTTGGCCAGCAGGTGCGCCCAGTCGGCGTGTAGCAGCGGGGCGAACAGGATGCCCTTGAGTCCGTCGGTCTCCAGCGGCCGGATGCCGTTGCGGTCCAGGGCGTGCCCGGTCAGCTGGTCGACGATCTCGATCAGGTACAGCAGCGCGACGAAGGTCAGGATGGTGACGCCGCCGACCTTCCACACCGGCCATTTGGCGGGCGCGGGAGAGGTCATACGCCCAAGGCTACCGGTCGGGCTCAGCGCCGCGAACGTGCGCGAAGTGCCCTCGCGGGCGGCGTGTCGCGGAGCTGACACGCACGCTCGCGCCAGCTAACCGGCGAGCATGTCCCGATACGCCGGAATCCCGGCCACCGGTTCCGCAGCCAGCACCCCGGCGACCACCGCACGGGCCAGACAGTCCGCCGCAGCCGCACCGACCGCGGTAGTCAGCCTGGTCTCCGGCGACATCGCCTCGGGGGTGTCGGGATCCGGCGGCAAAGTCACCGCTCCGGTCGCCAGGGCGAACACGGTGTCCCCGTCCAGAGGGGTGTGCGCCGGGCGGATGGCGCGGGCCAGGCCGTCCTGGGCGGCCACCGCCACGCGATGGCAGGCCGCCTTGCTCAGCGCGGCGTCGGTGGCCACCACCGCGATCGTGGTGTTCAACGGGCTGGCCTCCCAGTGACGATCGGCGAAGGCGAGCAGTTGTTCGGCAGAAGGCGCGCTCAACCCGAACTCCACGGCCAATTCCGCCATCCAGGGCAGCCCGGTCGCCGGGTCGAACACCTCGCCGGCGGCATTGACCACCACGATCGCCCCCACCGTGACGCCGCAGTCCAGCGCTACCGAGGCCGTGCCCACCCCACCCTTGAGCACACCGGCGCGCGCGCCGACACCTGCCCCCACGCAGCCGACGGCCACGTCGACGCCGGCGGCCGCGGCGGCGGCATAGCCGAACTCGGCGGTCGGCCGGTTGGCCCACGCCCCGACCGGAAGATCGAAGATCACGGCGGCGGGCACGATCGGAACCACCCCGCCGGTCATCGCCACACCCCGGCCCCGCTCCTCCAGCAAGGACATCACCCCGTCCGCGGCGGCCAGCCCGTAGGCACTGCCGCCGGTGAGCACCACGGCGTCGACGTGGCGGACCGTATTGGACGCCTCCAGCAATTCGGTCTCCCGGCT